>CAZAWA010000093.1:0-7654 GCA_964488675.1 uncultured Oxalobacter sp.
TTCCATGATAGGTCTTCTCTACCATGCTCTTGAGCTTCTGGCTGGGATGGAATGTCACCACGCGGCGCGCGGTGATGGGGATTTCTTCGCCGGTCTTGGGGTTGCGGCCCGGGCGCTGCGGCTTGTCGCGCAACTGGAAATTACCAAAACCTGAAAGCTTCACACTATCGCCGCGGTTTAGCGCATTGCGAATCTCTTCAAAAAAAGTCTCGACCATGTCCTTGGCCTCGCGTTTGTTCAGACCAACCTGTTCAAACAAGAGTTCGGCCAGTTCGGCCTTGGTCAGCGTCGGCAATCCCTTTTCAGGACGCGATAGTTCGGCGGAATCAAACAGGGGGCGCTGCAAATCCGCAGTTGCACCTGATAGGGATTCAACTTTGTCATTCATCCGCATCGATCCTGTCACTCCTGAATGCACTCGCAACAAGCATCGTTAAGCACGCAATTTTGCGCCATAACGGACACCGGCAACGGCAACTAACGCCGCCATCGCGGTGTCAACCGCATCGTCCTGCAAGGTCTTATGAGTATCTTGCAACACAAAGCGGAAAGCAAGACTTTTCTCGTCATCCCCCAGTCCTTTGCCACGATATTCATCAAATAAAACAACAACTTGCATGATGGCACACAAAGGATTGGCCTGTTTTTCGCTGTTGAAGGCATCGAGCATGTCCTGCACCGGAACGGATTGTTTGACGACCAGCGAGAGGTCACGCGTAACCGGCTGGTAACGAGAAATCTCGCGATATACCGGCACCTCCACCCGCTGAAGCGCATCGGCCTCGACCTCGAAAACGACCGGTGCCAGTGGCAACTCGTATTTTTGCTGCCAGCGCGGATGCAACTCGCCGATGAAGCCAATATTCCGGCCATCAAGCTCCACTTGCGCACAGCGTCCAGGATGCAGCGCAGGGTGTTCAGCCTTGGTGAAACGCAGTGATTTCGGCGCGAACAAAGCCTCCAGATCCGCCTTGAGATCGAAAAAGTCAGCATTGCGCGTTGGCTGTCCCCACTGCTCGTCGGCCACTGGCCCGTATGCCAGTGCCGCAACGCGTTTGGGTTGCTCATAGCCAGCCACAGACAAATCGCCATCTTTGGTGTTCTGGTTGCGAAGGAATACCGCACCAACCTCGAATACCCTGATCCGGTTCATGCGCCGGTTCAAGTTATAGCGCACATTCGAAATCAGGCTGCAGACCAGCATAGAACGCATCACGCTCATCTGGCTGGCAATCGGATTGATCAATCTGACCGGATTGGCATTACCGGAAAAATCCGCCTCCCAGGATTCTTCGACGAAACTGTAATTGACGACCTCCTGATAGTCGAGATCGGCCAGTTGATGACGGACGCGGAAGACGGAACGCTCACTTTCCGGCGCGGCCCGCATCACATTAGGCGCAATCGGCGGCCGTTCCGGAATATTCTCGAAACCGTATACACGCGCAATTTCCTCGATCAAATCTTCCTCGATTTCAATGTCGAAGCGGTAAGACGGCGGTGTCACCTTAAACAAGCCTGGGTGATGCGCGAACGGCAAACCCAGGCGGGTGAAAATCTGTGCAATCTGCTCGTCCGTGAACGAAACGCCTATCACCTTTGCCGCCCGCGCACTGCGCAATGTGACCGGCTTGCGATCGGGCAGATTCACGATTTGGTCTACTACCGGTCCGAACTGGGTTTGCCCGTCGACGCCGCAAATTTCCAGGATCAGCGCGGACATTCGTTCGAGCTGGCTGACTGTTCCAGCAAAATCGACGCCGCGCTCGAATCGGTGCGCAGCGTCAGTAGAGAAATTGAAACGACGCGCGCGACCCTGAATCGCCGATGGCCACCAGAACGCAGCTTCGAGGAAGATGTCGGTAGTCTCAAGCGAAATAGCCGTGCGATCGCCACCCATGATGCCGGCCAGCGATTCGACGCCGTTGTCGTCGGCAATCACGCCAATCCAGTCATTAACTTCGACCGTGTTGCCATTCAGGAGCTTCAGCGATTCGCCCGCCTTGCCCCAGCGCACTTCAAGGCCACCATGCACCTTTTCAAGATCATAGACATGACTGGGCTGTCCGGACTCCAGCATCACAAAGTTGGAAATATCGACCAGCGCCGAAATCGGGCGTTGCCCGCTGCGCTCCAGTCGCTGCTTCATCCAGTCGGGCGTTTCTGCCTTTGCGTTGATGCCGCGAATCACGCGTCCGGAAAAGCGGCCGCACAGATCGGGTGCCAGTATTTTTACCTGCAACTTGTCGTCAATGGTCGCAGCAACCGCTTTTGCCGGCGGACGCATCAGGGGTACGCCGGTAAGCGCCGACACTTCGCGAGCTACGCCCAGCACTGACAGGCAATCCGCCTTGTTCGGCGTCAGCTTGATCGTGAACTTGTTGTCATCCAGCGAGAAGTACTCACGGGAATCCTTCCCAATCGGCGCATCCGCGGGCAAATCCATCAGACCGGAATGGTCTTCCGACAGCTTCAATTCGCGGGCAGAGCAAAGCATGCCCTGCGACTCCACGCCGCGCAGTTCGCCCAGCTTGATCTCAAACGCCTTGCCATCTTCCCCCGGCGGCAATTGCGCACCGACCAGCGCGCAAACCGTCATCATCCCCGGCCGCACATTTGGTGCACCACAAACGATGCTCAAGATTTCCCCCGTGCCGACATCGACCTGACACACTGTCAGCCGGTCGGCGTTCGGGTGCTTCGCAACATCGAGCACCTTCGCAACCACGATCCGGGAAAATGGCGGAGCGACCGGCTCAACCTCCTCGACTTCCAGTCCGGACATCGTCAACAAATGCGCCAGTTCCTCCGACGAAATTTTCGGATTAACCATCGAGCGCAGCCAGTTTTCAGAGAATTGCATAGCGTTCTTTCAGCAGCAAAATCAGTTGCGGTCAGTTGAATTGTTTCAGAAATCGCAGGTCGCCCTCGTAAAACAGGCGCAGGTCGTTAATGCCGTAGCGCAGCATTGCCAGGCGCTCCAGGCCGGAGCCGAACGCAAAGCCAATATATTGTTCCGGGTCGATGCCCATGTTGCGCAACACCGTCGGATGCACCTGACCCGCACCGGAAACTTCCAGCCAGCGGCCTTCGAATGCGCCACTGCCAAAAGCGATGTCAATTTCGGCGGATGGCTCAGTGAAAGGAAAGTAAGAGGGGCGAAAACGCACCTGCAGATCGTCGGTCTCGAAAAACGCCTTCACAAAATTCAGGTACACGCCCTTCAGATCCGCGAAGCTGATGTTCTCGTCGATCCACAAGCCTTCGACCTGGTGAAACATCGGCGAGTGCGTCGCATCGCTGTCGACGCGATAGGTTCGCCCAGGCGCAATGACCTTGATCGGCGGCTTGTGCATGCGCGCATAGCGCACCTGCATCGGGCTGGTGTGGGTGCGCAACAGGAGCGGCTTGCCATGCGCATCGTCGCCGTCAATGTAAAAAGTGTCCTGCATCGAGCGCGCCGGATGATTTTCCGGACTGTTCAATGCAGTGAAATTGGTCCAGTCGGTTTCGATCTCGGGGCCGTCGGCGACATCAAACCCTATCGAACCGAATATTTCCTCGATGCGCTCCCAGGTGCGCATCACGGGATGGATACCACCCTTCCCCCTGCCGCGCCCCGGCAGAGTCACATCGATCGCTTCGGCATTCAGTCTGGTTTGCAGCAATGCCTCAGCCAGAGCGTTGCGCCGGTGTGTCAGTGCTGCCTCAATCTGCTCTTTCGCGCTGTTGATGGTGGCGCCCTGAGCCTTGCGCTCCTCCGGCGGCAACTTGCCCAGGACCTTCATCTGTTCGGTAATCTGACCTGTCTTGCCCAGATAACGGGCTTTCGCGTTTTCCAGCGTGGCAGCATCTGCTGCAGCGGCAAAATCGGCCTGCGCCTGAAGTACGAGATGTTCTAAGGAATTCATGCGGTTTTTCCTGCTGTTGGAAAGAAAGCCGAAAAGACAAAAAAACGGGGCAAAGGTGAACCTCTGCCCCGCCAATTATTCCGCGCCACCCGTGGGCAGCGCCTGTGTCGCTCAGGCAGCGAGACGGGATTTGACCTGATCGACAATCGCGGCAAACGCCGACTTGTCCATCACTGCCATGTCTGCCAGCACCTTGCGGTCCAACTCAATCGAGGCTTTCTTCAGACCATTCATGAATACGCTGTAGGTCATGCCCAGCTCACGCGTCGCTGCATTGATACGCGTGATCCACAACGCACGAAATACGCGCTTCTTGTTACGGCGATCGCGATAGGCATACTGCCCTGCGCGCATCACCGCCTGCTTGGCGATGCGGTAGACATTTTTGCGGCGGCCACGATAGCCTTTGGCTTGAACCAGAACTTTCTTATGACGGGCCCTTGCGGTAACCCCACGCTTTACTCTAGGCATAGTTTCTCCTTGATTGTGAGGTTAGGCGTTCGGCATCATGCGCCGTACGGATGCCACATCACTCTTGTCAACATTGGTGGCGCCACGCAACTGGCGTTTGACTTTCGGAGACTTCTTGGTGAGGATGTGACGCTTGAAGGCTTGACCACACTTGATGGTTCCGCCCGGACGCACACGAAAGCGCTTTTTGGCTGCGCTTTTGGTCTTCATTTTCGGCATAGCTATATTTGCCCTTGCGGGCAACTCCATTTTTATATGATTACAGGTGGCAGCATGGCGCTGCTCTTGGATGCCTGCACTCACTTGTTTGGCGACAGAATCGAGTCTGCCGCTTTTTGAGCCAACCGTCCGTTGCCGGGCGATTCGCGCAATTCTTTTGATCTGTTGGGGACAGAGTACGCGGCTGCGCCGCTAAACTCTGTCCCGCAACTTATTATTTCTTCTTCTTCGGCGCCATCACCATAACCATCTGGCGCCCTTCCAGCTTGGGAAACTGCTCGACCTGCGCGTGCAAGTCCAGATCTTCCTTCAATCGCTCCAGCATGCGCATGCCAATTTCCTGATGAGCCATCTCGCGGCCGCGGAAGCGCAGCGTTATCTTGCACTTGTCGCCCTCATCCAGAAACTTGACGATGTTACGCAGCTTGATGTTGTAGTCGCCATCATCAGTACCCGGGCGGAACTTGATTTCCTTGACCTGGATGATCTTCTGCTTCATCTTGGCCTCGTGCGCCTTCTTCTGCTCCTGGTAGCGGAACTTGCCATAGTCCATCAGGCGGCAAACCGGCGGTTCGGCAGTCGGCGCAATTTCGACCAGATCCACATTGGCTTCTTCGGCCATCTGTAGTGCCTCGGTCAAGCTGACGATGCCAAGTGGCTCGTTGTTGACCCCAACCAAACGCAGCTTTGCTATCGTTATCTCGCCGTTCAGGCGATGCGACTTGTCAGTAGCGATTGTCGTTTCCTTTATAAAAATTAATCAAGCCGTGCATTTTGCGCTCATCAACAGGGTTCAGGCTCTGGCGACCACTTCGCCGCTCATGCGCTCAGCCAGTGCTTCCAGCGACATGACGCCCAAATCCTTGTTGCCCCGCGCACGCACGGCGACCGTATTTGCATCCCGCTCCTTGTCGCCCACCACAATCAAATAGGGCAGGCGCTGCATGGAGTGGTCGCGTATTTTATAGGTAATTTTCTCATTGCGCAAATCGGCTCGCACCCTAAACCCTTGTTTCTTCAGGTTTTGCGCAACACTTAGGGCATATTCAGACTGCCCCTCGGAGATATTGAGCACGATCGCCTGCTCTGGTGCCAGCCACAGCGGTAGCGCACCAGCATGGTTTTCTATCAACATCCCGATGAATCGTTCCAAGGAACCGAGAATTGCGCGGTGCAACATGACCGGCACCCTGCGGCTGTTGTCTTCGGCAACATATTCCGCGCCCAGTCGTGCCGGCATCGAAAAATCGGCCTGGATCGTGCCACATTGCCACATCCGGCCAATTGCATCCTTGAGCGTATATTCGATTTTCGGGCCGTAAAACGCGCCTTCCCCTGGCGAAATCTCGTATTCACAACCTGACCGTTTGAGCGATTCGGTCAGCGCATGCTCCGCCTTGTCCCAAGCCTCGTCGGAACCAACGCGATTTTCCGGGCGCGTTGCCACTTTGTAAATAATGCTGGTGAAGCCGAAGTCTGCGTAGACCTTTTGCAAGAGCGCGGTGAATGCCACGCATTCGTCAAGAATCTGAGCTTCGGTACAGAAAATGTGGCCGTCGTCCTGTGTGAAGCCGCGCACACGCATCATGCCATGCAGCGAACCCGACGGTTCGTTGCGATGGCAGGCACCAAATTCACCGTAGCGAAGTGGCAAGTCGCGGTATGAGTGCAGGTTCGCGCGGTAAATCTGCACATGGCCCGGGCAGTTCATCGGTTTCAGCGCATACGAGCGGTTTTCCGACTCGGTGGTGAACATGTTTTCCTTGTAGTTCTCCCAGTGGCCGGATTTTTCCCACAAACTGCGATCGAGGATTTGCGGCGCTTTCACTTCCATATAGCCGTTGTCCTCATACACCCTGCGCATGTACTGCTCGACCTGCTGCCAGACAACCCACCCCTTCGGGTGCCAGAAAATCAGCCCCGGCGCCTCCTCCTGGAAATGGAACAGATCCATCGCACGGCCGATGCGGCGATGATCGCGCTTTTCCGCTTCTTCCAGCATTGTCAGGTACGCGTCCTGGTCTTCCTTTTTCGCCCAGGCCGTGCCGTACACGCGTTGCAGCATCTCGTTTTTTGAATCGCCGCGCCAGTAAGCGCCTGCCAGGCGCATCAACTTGAATATGCGCAACTTGCCGTTGTTCGGCACATGCGGGCCGCGGCACAGGTCGGTGAAGCCACCACTGGTATAGAGCGACACGGCCTGATCAGCCGGGATCGATTCGATAATCTCGGCCTTGTATGCTTCGCCGATCGACTTGAAGTAAGCAACCGCCTCGTCGCGCGGCAGCACCTGACGCGTGACTGGCTCATCCTTCTTCGCCAGCTCGGCCATCTTCTTTTCGATGGCCTCCATGTCTTCCGGCGTGAACGGGCGTTTGTAGGAAAAGTCGTAATAGAAGCCGTTGTCGATCACCGGGCCAATGGTGACTTGGGCATCCGGGAACAGTTCTTTCCCCGCATAGGCCGGCAAATGGGCAGTCGAAGGGCGAATCAGGTCGACGCCGTCCGCGTCGCGCTCGGTCACAATCGACAGTTCGACATCGTGGTCAATCAAATGTGAGGTGTCGACCAGCTGGCCGTCGATCTTGCCGCCAAGCGCAGCCTTCGCCAGGCCCGCACCGATGCTGGCGGCGACCTGCGCAACCGTTACCGGCGCCTCAAACTGGCGTTTGGAACCATCGGGAAGCTGGACTGAAACCATATGGACCTCCGTTGTAGCACGGACAGATAGTCGTGCAATAATCGAAATGCAGAAAACCGGACGAAAAAAAACGCGGGCCGGCCGCGTTTTTCTGTTGCAATGACAAACCCGACCAGCGTTACTCACTCATTTGTGTGTGCGTTCGCGGTGTCATAACCGGGGTGCCTTTCTCGCTCTTACAGATTCTTAATCAGTTGAGGACAGCGTGTCGCTTTCCTGTTTTCCGGTAGGATGGAGTTAAACTCTGCCCCCGGCTAGGAATGAACTGTCCCGCAACAATTAAATCGTTGGTAGGCACGATTGGACTCGAACCAACGACCCCTACCATGTCAAGGTAGTGCTCTAACCAGCT
>CAZAWA010000094.1:0-7652 GCA_964488675.1 uncultured Oxalobacter sp.
TCGCGAAGGCGGCCGTACCGTCGGTGCCGGCGTCGTAGCTAAAATTATTGAGTAATAAAAGCGGTCTTTTGACCAAGCTTTAATATTGCTGCGGGCTTCCCGCCCGCAGCCCGTTCTTTTAAAAGGTAGCCATGCAAAACCAGAAAATTCGCATTCGCCTCAAGGCGTTTGACTATAAGCTCATCGATCAATCCGCGCTGGAAATCATCGAGACGGCCAAGCGCACCGGTGCAGTTGTCAAGGGCCCGGTTCCGTTGCCGACGCGTATCCAGCGGTTCGATGTCCTGCGTTCGCCGCATGTCAACAAGACATCGCGCGATCAGTTCGAAATTCGTACCCATCAGCGATTGATGGATATCATTGATCCGACCGACAAGACAGTTGATGCTTTGATGAAGCTTGATTTGCCGGCAGGGGTTGATGTAGAAATCAAGTTGCAGTGATTTTATTTCGAAACCGCCGTGACTTTGTCGACTTCGCCTTGCTGGTGCCGGCTTGTCTTCTCGCCACGGATGATTTGGAAATGAAATAAACTTTTTCGCTAACGGGCGTTTTTCGGATTGCCTGTTGTGTGAAAGGCTTTTCCGGGATATAATCACCGACTTACATGTAAACAGGCAGCGATTCTGTTTATGTATTAATCAAGTAACACCTAAACAGCCCTGCCCAATCGATGGTGGGAATGGAGATAATAATGAGCCTAGGCCTTATTGGTCGCAAGGTTGGCATGATGCGCATCTTCACGGATGACGGTGATTCGATCCCCGTTACCGTAGTGGACGTATCAAACAACCGCGTGGCACAAGTCAAAACGCCTGATACGGATGGTTATTCCGCCGTTCAGGTTGCATTCGGTCAACGTCGCGCCTCAAGGGTGAACAAGGCGGCTGCCGGGCACTTCGCCAAGGCGGGTGTCGAGGCGGGGACCATCCTCAAAGAATTTCGTATTGATGCCAGCAAAGCCGCCGAAATGAAGGCGGGCGATGTCGTTGCGGCCAGCCTGTTTGAAGTCGGTCAGAAAATCGATGTTCAGGGCGTGTCCATCGGCAAGGGTTACGCTGGCGTGATCAAGCGACATAACTTCAAGTCCGGCCGTGCAACCCACGGTAACTCGGTTTCGCACAATGTTCCGGGTTCGATTGGTATGAACCAGGATCCGGGGCGTGTGTTTCCGGGCAAGAAAATGACCGGCCACATGGGTGATGTGACCCGTACGGTGCAAAACCTTGAAATTGCGCGCGTCGATGCCGATCGTCAGTTGTTGCTGGTCAAGGGGGCGGTTCCTGGTGCCAAAAATGGCCAGGTGATCGTTCGTCCGGCAGTCAAAGCAGCCGGAAAGGGGGCTTAAAACATGGAACTGAAGCTCCTGAATGACCTCGGTCAATCCACTTCGAACATTGTCGCGCCGGATACCGTTTTCGGTCGTGATTACAATGAAGCGCTGATCCACCAGGTTGTGGTCGCTTATCAGGCCAACGCCCGTAGCGGTAACCGCAAGCAGAAGGACCGCGACGAAGTCAAGCACTCGACCAAAAAACCGTGGCGTCAGAAGGGCACCGGCCGCGCTCGTGCCGGGTCATCTGCGTCGCCGCTGTGGCGTGGGGGTGGCCGTACCTTCCCGAACACCCCGGATGAGAACTTCTCGCATAAGGTCAACAAGAAAATGTATCGCGCAGGTGTCTGCTCGATTCTTTCCCAGTTGGCACGCGAAGGCCGTCTCACCGTTATCGAGAATTTCTCGATCGAAGCGCCGAAAACAAAAATTTTGGCTCAAAAGCTCAAGGGTCTGGGTCTCGAATCCGTCATGGTGATTACCGACGGATATGACGAAAACCTGCAACTGGCCTCGCGAAATCTGGCCAATGTGCTGGTGGTCGAGCCACGACAGGCCGATCCGGTCTCGCTGATCTACTACAAGAATATCCTGATCACCAAGGCTGCCTTGGCGAAGATTGAGGAGATGCTGGCATGAATGCAATTGTGAAACATAGCGAAGAGCGCTTGCTGAAAGTGCTGCTGGCGCCGGTGATCTCCGAAAAGGCGACTTTTGTTGCTGAGAAGCATGAGCAGGTCATTTTCCGTGTGCTGCCAAATGCGACCAAACCTGAAATCAAGGCTGCCGTCGAAATGCTGTTCAAGGTGGAGGTGGAGTCAGTACAGGTTGTCAACCGCATGGGCAAAAGCAAGCGCACTGCAAAGGGCGTGGGTCGTCGCAACCATTCCAAGCGGGCCTTTGTGTGCTTGAAGCCGGGCCAGGAAATCAACTTCACCGAGGAGGCTAAATAATGGCACTCGTTAAAATGAAGCCGACATCCCCGGGTCGTCGCGGCATGGTCAAAGTGGTCAACCCCGATCTGTACAAAGGCCGTCCCTATACCGGGTTGACCGAAAAACAGTCGAAGAAGGCCGGCCGCAACAACAACGGCCACATCACGACTCGTCATATTGGTGGTGGTCACAAGCAGCACTATCGCGTGATTGATTTTCGACGCAACAAGGATGGCATTCCCGCGAAAGTCGAGCGGATTGAATACGATCCGAACCGCACGGCGAATATTGCTCTCCTGTGCTACGCGGACGGCGAGCGCCAGTACATCATTTCCCCAAAGGGACTGATTGTTGGCGACAAGCTGATGAACGGATCGGAAGCCCCGATCAAGACTGGCAACTGCCTGCCGATTCGCAACATTCCAATTGGCACGACCATTCATTGTGTCGAGATGTTGCCTGGCAAGGGTGCGCAAATCGCCCGCACTGCTGGTGCAGGCGTTGTTCTGATGGCGCGCGAGGGTACTTACGCTCAGGTTCGCCTGCGCTCCGGTGAGGTGCGTCGCGTGCATGTTGAGTGCCGTGCCACCGTCGGCGAAGTTGGCAATGGCGAGCACAATCTGCGGAAGATCGGCAAAGCGGGCGCAATGCGCTGGCGTGGCGTTCGCCCGACGGTTCGTGGCGTTGTCATGAACCCGGTCGATCATCCGCATGGTGGTGGCGAGGGCAGGACATCAGGCGGTCGCCATCCGGTATCGCCGTGGGGTCAGAAGACCAAAGGATTGAAGACGCGTAGCAACAAGCGCACGACTTCGATGATTGTCTCGCGCCGTGGCAAGAAATAAGGGATAACACATGACACGTTCATTGAAAAAAGGGCCTTTCTGTGATGCCCACCTGATGAAAAAAGTCGAGACTGCGCAGACAGCCAAAGACAAGAGGCCGATCAAGACCTGGTCTCGCCGCTCCACCATTCTGCCGGATTTCATCGGTTTGACGATTGCCGTGCATAACGGCAAGCAGCATGTTCCGGTTTATGTGTCCGAAAACATGGTTGGTCACAAGCTCGGTGAATTTGCCCTGACTCGCACATTCAAGGGGCATGCCGCCGATAAGAAGGCTAAGAGATAAGGTCCGATGATGGAAACTAAAGCTATTCTCCGAGGAGTGCGTCTGTCAGCCCAAAAGGGGCGACTGGTTGCCGACATGGTTCGCGGCAAGCCAGTTGATCAGGCCCTGAACATACTGGCATTCAGCCCCAAAAAAGGTGCAGGTATCATCAAGCGTGTGCTTGAGTCTGCGATTGCCAACGCCGAGCATAACGACGGTGCGGACATTGACGAACTGATGGTTGCGTCGATCATGGTTGAGAAGGGTACGACCATGAAGCGTTCGTTGACCCGTGCCAAAGGCCGTGGCGACCGTATTTCAAAACAAACCTGTCACATTTACGTGACTGTCGGCAATTAAGGAGTCACGATGGGACAGAAAATTCATCCTACAGGTTTCCGCCTTGCAGTTGCGCGCAACTGGGCATCGCGCTGGTACGCAGGCAATACCAGTTTTGCCTCGATGCTGAACGAGGATTTGAAGGCGCGCGCCTACCTCAAGAAGAAACTGAAAAACGCATCCGTTGGTCATGTCACCATCGAGCGTCCTGCCAAGAATGCACGATTCACCATTTTCAGCTCGCGTCCGGGCGTGGTTATCGGCAAGAAGGGCGAAGACATTGAGGTGCTGAAGTCGGAGCTGACCAAAATTATGGGCGTGCCGGTTCATGTCAACATCGAAGAAATCCGCAAACCGGAAACCGATGCGCAACTGATTGCCGATTCGATTACCCAGCAGTTGGAAAAACGAATCATGTTCCGTCGCGCTATGCGCCGCGCTATGCAAAACGCGATGCGTCTGGGTGCCCAGGGCATCAAGATCATGTCCTCCGGCCGCTTGAACGGCATTGAAATTGCGCGCACCGAGTGGTATCGCGAAGGTCGTGTGCCGCTGCACACGCTGCGCGCCGATATCGATTATGGGTTCAGCGAAGCGCAGACGACTTACGGCAAGATCGGCGTCAAAGTTTGGGTTTACAAGGGCGATCGCCTTGCCAACGGTGAAGCACCGAAGCTTGAGTCGCCGGTCGATGACGAGAAGAAGCGCCGTGCGCCGCGCCGCGAAGATGCCAAGCCGGCAGGCCGTACCCGCCCCAAGCGCCCCGAGGCGCAGGTTGCTGCAGCTGCTACAGCCGCACCCGCATCGGTGGCCAAACGCGTTCGAACCAGAAAGCCCGAGGCTGTCATTGACGGTGCTGCGGCAACTGAGAAAGCAGGAGAATAACCATTATGCTGCAACCATCACGCAGAAAATATCGCAAAGAGCAAAAGGGGCGGAATACTGGTATTTCGCATGAGCGCGGCACCTCGGTTTCTTTCGGTGACTTTGGTCTCAAAGCAGTTGGCCGTGGCCGTCTGACGGCAAGACAGATTGAAGCCGCCCGCCGTGCGATGACTCGTCATATCCGTCGCGGTGGCCGCATCTGGATTCGCATTTTCCCGGACAAGCCGATTTCACAAAAGCCGGCTGAGGTTCGTATGGGCAACGGCAAGGGCAACCCCGAGTACTATGTGGCTGAAATCAAGCCTGGCAAAATGCTGTATGAGATGGATGGCGTTAACGAGACGCTGGCGCGCGAGGCTTTCCGTCTGGCTGCTGCCAAGTTGCCGCTCCAGACGACATTTGTCACGCGGCAAGTTGGCCAATAAGGAGAGAACATGAAAGCATCTGAACTCCGCGGCAAAGATCAGGCCGCACTGGCGAAAGAGCTGAACGAATTGCTCAAAGCGCAATTCGGACTGCGTATGCAGGTCGCCACACAGCAATTGACCAACAACTCTCAATTGAAGAAGGTTCGTCGCGATATTGCCAGGGTAAAAACGGTAATGAATTCTAAGGGTGCAGGACAATGAGCGAACAACAAAATCAGTCAACGAAGCGCACACTGACCGGCAAGGTTGTCTCAGACAAGATGGACAAGACTGTCACCGTGCAGATTGACCGTCATGTCAAGCATCCGCTGTACGGCAAAATCATCATGCGTTCAAGCAAGGTTCATGCGCACGACGAAGCAAACCAGGCCAAGATGGGCGATACGGTAGAGATTCAGGAGGGTCGGCCGATTTCCAAGACCAAGGTGTGGAGCGTGACGCGTATCGTGCAGGTGGCGCAAATATTGTAATCGGCAGTTGCAAAGCCGCCATTTCCATGTGATAATGTCCTGCTTGGCTAATGCTGCAAGACTCCCCCAGGCGGCGCGAAATAAAAACGCGCAGTTGAGGGTTTTTAGAAAACATCTACCCAATCGGCCAGCGCGGGCAACCTGCTGCCGACGGGACCAAAACTGATCGCTGACGCTGCTTTTTGGGTAATGCGTTCAAGTTGGGAAAGAAAATACTATGATTCAAACAGAAAGCCGTCTAAAAGTGGCCGATAACACTGGCGCAAGAGAGGTTTTGTGCATCAAAGTGTTAGGCGGTTCTAAGCGCCGTTATGCGGCCATTGGTGATGTCATCAAGGTTTCGGTCAAGCAGGCCGCACCTCGTGGCAGGGTTAAGAAGGGCGAGATCTATAACGCCGTCGTGGTTCGTACGGCCAAGGGTGTTCGTCGTCCGGATGGTTCGTTGATCAAGTTCGACGGCAACGCAGCCGTATTGCTGAACAACAAGCTTGAGCCCATCGGAACGCGCATCTTCGGGCCGGTCACGCGCGAATTGCGTACGGAGCGATTCATGAAAATCGTTTCGCTTGCGCCAGAAGTGCTGTAGGAGAGAAGGCAATGGATAAGATTCGTAAAAATGACGATGTCATCGTCCTGATTGGCAAGGACAGAGGCAAGCGCGGCATTGTGAAGCAGCGCGTGGATAGCGATTATGTGGTGGTCGACGGTGTGAATGTCGTAAAAAAAACGACCAAACCAAACCCGATGACGGGCGAGGCTGGCGGTATTGGTGAGAAAACCATGCCGATACATGTGTCGAATATTGCGCTGTTCAACAGGGAAACTGGCAAGGCGGACCGCGTTGGGATTAAGGTGGTGGGCGGCAAGAAGGTGCGCGTCTACAAATCCACCGGCGAAGTTGTTAAGGGGTAAGGGATCATGGCACGACTTCAGGATTTTTATAAAGAAAGAATCGTCCCTGACTTGATGGCGAAATTCTCGTACAAGTCGGCGATGGAAGTTCCGCGCATCACCAAGATCACCCTGAACATGGGGCTGTCGGAGGCTGTTGCGGACAAGAAGGTAATTGATAGCGCGGTCGGCGACTTGACCCGTATTTCCAGCCAGAAGCCGGTAACGACCAAGGCGCGCAAATCGATCGCGGGCTTCAAGATTCGTGAAGGTTATCCCATCGGTTGCATGGTGACGCTGCGTGGGGCTCGGATGTACGAATTTCTCGATCGCTTCATTACGATTGCTTTGCCGCGTGTGCGTGACTTCCGCGGCATTTCCGGTCGTTCTTTCGACGGTCGCGGCAATTACAATGTCGGTGTCAGGGAGCAGATCATTTTTCCGGAGATCGAGTACGAAAAGATTGACGCGCTGCGTGGGCTGAATATCAGCATCACAACAACTGCGAAGACCGATGATGAGTCGAAAGCACTCCTCGCCGCATTTAAATTTCCGTTTAGAAATTGAGGACGACATGGCAAAACTGTCGCTGATAAACCGTGAGAAAAAACGTGCCGACCTGGTAAAGAAGTACGCCGGTAAGCGCAATGCGCTGAAGGCCATCATTGATGACCAGAGCAAGTCCGAGGAAGAGCGTTACGAAGCTCGCCTGAAACTTCAGGCGTTGCCACGAAATGCAAACCCGACGCGTCAGCGCAACCGTTGCGCAATAACCGGCCGTCCGCGCGGAACTTACCGCAAATTCGGACTTGGCCGGATCAAACTCCGTGAATTCGCCATGAGCGGCGAAATTCCTGGAATCGTAAAAGCTAGCTGGTAATAGGAGTAGATACACATGAGTATGAGCGATCCTATAGCCGATATGCTGACCCGTATCCGCAATGCGCAAGGAGTGCAAAAGAGCACTGTCGCAATGCCGTCTTCGAATGTAAAAGTGGCGATTGCAAAAGTCCTGAAAGAAGAAGGCTACATTGAGGATTTTGCTGTTACCGCAGCGGGCGGCAAGGCGGAATTGAAGATAGGCCTTAAGTATTATGACAGGCGTCCTGTAATCGAGCGGCTGGAGCGTGTTTCGCGTCCTGGCCTGCGCGTTTACAAGGGCAAGGAGGATTTACCCAGCGTCATGAACGGTTTGGGCGTGGCGATAGTGTCCACACCCAAGGGAGTCATGACCGATCGCAAAGCGCGCGGCATGGGCATC
>CAZAWA010000095.1:0-7644 GCA_964488675.1 uncultured Oxalobacter sp.
ACCGGCATGAATACCGGCGTTTCCACCGTGCCGTGGTTCAGTTTCAGGCGGCCGCGGCGGGCGAGGCCGTCGGTTTTGAGTAGTTCAAATTCCAGCATGGTTACTCGTTGAATTGAAAATCAAAATCTTCGGCATGTTTTCATTCCCTCCCCCTGATATGGGGAGGGAAGGGAATCACGGTTCAGCAGCATCGCGTCACCATAACTGAAAAAGCGGTAACGATGGGACATCGCATGTACATAAGCGTGACGAATGGTATCGAACCCGGCGAAAGCCGACACCAGCATCAAAAGCGTGGACTTTGGCAGGTGAAAATTGGTGATGAGCCGGGTGACGGTTTTGAATGCATGGCCCGGCGTGATGAACAGTGCCGTATTCGCGCTGCCCGCATGCAAAATGCCGCCTTGCGATGCCGATTCCAGTGCGCGCAGGCTGGTGGTGCCGACCGCAACCACGGCGCGCCCGGCGGCGTGGGCGGTGTGCACCGCATCGACTGTAGTTTGCGGAATGGTGTACCACTCGCTGTGCATCCGGTGTTCGGCCAGGTTTTCGGTGCGCACCGGCTGGAAAGTGCCGGCGCCGACATGTAGCGTGACCGATGCAAAGCGCACGCCCTTGTCGCGCAATTTTTGCAGCAAAGCGTCGTCGAAATGCAATCCGGCGGTTGGTGCGGCAACCGCACCGGGTTCTTTCGCGTACACGGTCTGGTAGCGCGCATCGTCATTGGCGCTGGCAGCGCGCTCGATGTAGGGCGGCAGCGGCAAGCGTCCATGTGCCTCGATCAGTTCCAGCACGGCATGCGGAAAATGCAGGGTGTAAAACTCGCCTGTCCGCTCGCCGACCGTGACATCGAAGGCATCGGACAGCCGGATTTTGCTGCCGGCTCGCGGCGACTTCGAGGCGCGCACCTGCGCCAGCGCGGCGTGTTCGCCCAGCACGCGCTCGATCAGCACTTCGACCTTGCCGCCGCTGGCCTTGGTGCCGAACAGCCGTGCTTTCAGGACGCGCGTGTCGTTGAACACCAGCAAGTCGTCAGCCTGCAGCAGGTCGACGATGTCGGTGAAGGCGCGGTCAGTCAGTCGGCCTGCCTCTACCTGCAACAGGCGCGAGGCGCTGCGTTCGGGCAGCGGTGCTTGCGCGATCAACTCGGGCGGCAGGACAAAGTCGAAGTCAGATAAGGAGTGCATTGTTGCTGCGAAGTGGGCAGTCAGGCCGCCTATTTTACGCTTCTGGTGTTTGGGTCAGGCAAGGCGCGGCAACGACCGTACAGTTGCGTCATTTCGGCCAGACGCTGCGCGTGCCAGGGCGCGACCTGGTTCCAGTTGAAACGCCATTCCCATGAGCCTTCGCCGATGCCGGGGCGATTCATGCGGTGCGCAGAATCGAGACCGATCACATCCTGCATGGGCGAGATGGAAAATGCCGCCACCGATGCGGAAGCGGCTCGAATCAAATCCCAGTGTATCCAGTCGCCGTTGACGCTCAGGTAGCGGCGCACCAGATCGCGCTCGTGTTCGGCAAGCCCATTCCACCAGCCGCGCGTGGTGTCATTGTCGTGCGTGCCGGTGTAGACCACGGTGTTGGACGCGTAGTTGTGCGGCAGGTAGGCGTTGTCCGGATTGAAATCGAAAGCGAACTGGAGGATGCGCATGCCGGGCAGGCCGAGTTCCTCGCGCAAGGCCGTCACTGCCGGGGTGATGATGCCAAGATCCTCGGCGACGATGGGCAGTTTGCCCAGATTTTTGCGCATGGCCTGAAACAAAGCGGCTTCCGGGCCGGGTCGCCAGCGGCCTTTTACTGCCGAGTCGGCGCTGGCCGGGATTTCCCAGTAGGACTCAAAGCCGCGAAAATGATCGATGCGCGTCAGGTCGTAGAGCGCCAGCGCGCGGCGCATGCGCTCGATCCACCACCGGTAGCCGTCAGCGGCGTGTGCGAACCAGCGATACAGCGGGTTGCCCCAGCGTTGACCGGCGTCACTGAACTGGTCCGGCGGCACGCCGGACACGACGGTGGGATGGCCGCTTTCATCCAGGTCGAACAGGTTGGGGTGTGCCCACACATCGGCGCTTTGCGGCGCAACGAAAATGGGCATGTCGCCGACGATTTCTATGCCGCGCGCGTTGGCATACACCTTGAGCCGCGCCCATTGCGCGAAGAATTGCCACTGGCAGAACTTCCAGAAAGCGACCTCATTGGCGTGGATGGCCAGGGCATCGCGCAGCGCTGCCGGCTCGCGCCGGGCCAGCGCCGCCGGCCAGTCTTGCCAGGCAACCGTTTCCCCAAACGACTGCTCCAGCGCCATGAACAGGGCATAGTCGTCCAGCCAGCTTCTTTCGCTGGCGCAAAACGCCTCGAACGCCGGGCGTTCGGCGGACCGCGCATCAGCCAGAAAACTTGCTGCTGCCTTGCGCAGACGCGCCATGCGAAACGGGATCATTGCCGGGTAATCGATACGGGTGTCATCAAAGCCGAATTCGGTCGCCAGGTCGGCGTCATCCAGCCAGCGGGCATCGCGCAATTGCACCAGATCGATCAGCAGAACATTGCCGGCAAAGGCGGACGGGCTCATGTAGGGCGAATTGCCCATGCCAATGTCGCCCAGCGGCAGCACTTGCCAAAGGGACTGCCGCCCCATCGCCAGCCAGTCGACGAAATGGTAGGCTGATGCGCCCAAGTCGCCGCTGCCGTGCGAGCCGGGCAGCGAAGTGGGGTGCAGCAGGATGCCGCTGAGGCGCGGGAGGGTCATGGCGTATTTACACGGACGGGGAGCCGCCAGCTTAATGGCTTCTGTTGACGAATGCAATCCGGGACGCAGCGGCCGAATAGGCCTGAGAAGCGCAGAAAACATATACTCAAGGGGAGCATTTTTTCTCCGGCTCGCCCACAATGAGTCAAAGCATGATTTACTCATATACTCCCAGAAAAATTGCGGATTGCAAGGCCAAAACTGCATATTTATTGTGCAAAATAGCCACTTCGAGGCTGCTTGATTGCCTCAAATTCCGGTTTTAGCCCAGATAATAACGCGCCGCGTTATTATTCCTTTTTCGGCCGAAAAGGCTACCATGCCCCATGCCCGCCCCCAAACCGCAATCCTCTGCCAGCAAACTCGCCCGCCTGGGCTTGCGCACCGACACGGATTTGGCGCTGCATCTGCCGTTGCGCTACGAGGATGAGACGACGCTGGTAGACATTGCCGACGCGGCGTTTCACGGTGGCAGTACGGCGCAGGTCGAAGGGGTGGTGACTGCGTGCGACATTCAGTACCGGCCAAGGCGGCAGCTGGTGGTGTCCATCGCCGATGAATCCGGCCAGCTGGTTCTGCGCTTTCTCAACTTTTACCCCAGTCAGGCAAAGCAACTCGCTCCGGGCGCCCGCGTGAGGGCGCGTGGCGAGGTGCGCCACGGATTCTTTGGCGCGGAGATGGTGCATCCGGCGTGCAAGGTGGTAAACGAAGGTGCGCCGTTGCCGCAAGCGCTGACGCCGGTGTACCCGTCAGGCGAAGGACTGTCACAGGCATACTTGCGGGCCGCGATCGGCACGGCACTGAAGCGCGTCGATTTGAGCGACACGCTGCCTGATGCCTTGCTGGCGCGGCTGAAATTGCCCGCGTTTGAGCAGGCGGTGCGCTTGCTGCACCATCCGGCTTCGGATGCCGACGCGCACGCGCTGGAGGAGCGCTCGCACCCGGCGTGGATACGGATGAAATTCGATGAACTTCTTGCGCAGCAACTGTCGATGAAACGGGCGCAGGCGGCGCGACGCGCCCAGCGCGCGGAACCGCTGGAGCGTATCGCCGCCTTGTCGAAGGCGCTAATGAATACATTGCCGTTTGTGCTGACCGGCGAGCAGCAGCGAGTGCTGGCGGAAATCAGCGCCAGTCTGTCCGCGCCTTACCCGATGCAGCGTTTGTTGCAGGGTGATGTCGGCAGCGGCAAGACGGTGGTTGCGGCGCTGGCAGCGGCGCAGGCGATTGACAGCGGTTTTCAGGTTGCCTTGATGGCACCGACCGAAATTCTGGCCGAGCAGCATTTTCGTAGCATCGCCGCGTGGATGGCGCCGCTGGGCGTGAGGGTTGCGTGGCTCACCGGCAGCATGAAAAAAAGGGAAAAGACAGCGGCCCGGCAAATGATCGAATCGGGCGCAGCACAGTTGGTGATCGGTACGCACGCGCTGATTCAGGACGCGGTTCAGTTTGCCAAACTGGGGCTGGTCATTGTGGACGAGCAGCACCGCTTCGGCGTTGGACAGCGGCTGTCGCTTCGCAACAAGGGCGATGTCGGCAGCGTTCCCCATCAACTGATGATGAGTGCAACCCCCATCCCGCGCACACTGGCGATGACCTATTATGCCGATCTCGATGTGTCGGTGCTCGGCGAGCTGCCGCCGGGACGCACGCCAATTGTGACGCGCGTGGTTGATCAGCAGCGGCGCGACGAAGTGATTGCGCGCATCTGCGCGGATGCGATGGAGGGCAGGCAGGCGTACTGGGTGTGCCCGCTGATCGAGGAATCCGAAGCCTTGCAGTTGAAGACGGCAACGGAAACGCATGCGTCCCTGACGGCGGCGCTGCCCGGCCTGAACATCGGGCTGGTGCATGGTCGTCTCAAGGCGGCGGAAAAACAGGCGGTGATGGACGCCTTTGCGCGCGGCGAGATTCACCTGCTGGTGGCGACCACCGTGATCGAGGTCGGGGTCGATGTGCCGAATGCGTCATTGATGGTGATCGAACATGCGGAGCGCTTCGGGCTGTCGCAACTGCACCAGCTGCGTGGACGCGTCGGACGAGGCGCAGACGCGAGCGTGTGCCTGCTGCTGTACCAGAGTCCGCTGGGCGACACCGCGAAGCAGCGATTGAGGATCATGCGAGAAATGACTGACGGGTTCGAGATAGCGCGCTGCGATCTGGCGATCCGTGGTCCCGGAGAATTTCTCGGCGCGCGTCAGTCGGGTGTGGCGATGCTGCGCTTTGCCGATCTGGCGACGGATCAATGGCTGGTGGAAAGGGCGCAGCAACTGGCCGATGAACTGCTGAGCAACGCCTTGCCCGACAGCGCTGCGATCATCGAAGCGCACCTCGCCCGCTGGCTGGGCGGGCGCGAAGACTATCTGAAAGTTTAGTGATGAATCGCCTGCGACTTTATGTTCGTCTCGTCCGTCTCGACAAGCCCATAGGCATCCTGCTATTGCTATGGCCGACGCTGGGCGCGTTGTGGATCGCCTCCAATGGCCGACCGGACCCTAAACTGGTGCTTATCTTCTCCTTGGGCACGGTGCTGATGCGCTCTGCAGGTTGCGCGATCAACGATTTTGCCGACCGCGACTTTGACCGGTTCGTGCAGCGCACCGCAGACCGTCCGCTGACCAGCGGGCAGATTGCGCCCTGGGAAGCGGTGATGGTGGCGTCAGTTCTGTCACTGTTGTCGCTGCTGCTGATTCTGCCGCTGAATGCGCTGACGCTGAAGCTGTCAGCGGTCGCGGCCATCATTGCGGCAAGCTACCCCTATTTCAAGCGCTTCTTTGCCTTGCCGCAGGCGTATCTGGGCGTTGCTTTCGGCTTTGGCATTCCGATGGCGTTTGCGGCCGTGCAGGATGCGGTGCCGGCAACGGCCTGGGCGCTGCTGGCGGCGAATGTGTTCTGGGCGCTAGCCTACGATACGGAATATGCCATGGTCGATCGGGACGATGATTTGAAAATTGGCATCAAAACATCGGCTATCACATTCGGTCGCTACGATGTTTTTGCGGTGATGTTATGCTACGCGCTCGCATTGATTATCGCCTTGGCGACGGGATGGCAATCGGGTTTGCGCGGTGTATTTGTGGCGGGGATGCTGGTGGCGGCCGCCTGCGCGATTTACCACTATGGCCTGATTCGCCATCGTGACAGGGTGGGGTGCTTTGCCGCGTTCCGGCACAATAACTGGCTGGGTGCAGCCGTTTTTGTCGGCATCGCTCTGGACTATGCGTGGCGATAGGCGTATTCTCGACACAACGGGTTCAGGTTTGATGCGGCGCAAGGCGCATGCAGGCCAAGCGGGTAGAATGAACTCACATTTTCACAACCTCAAGGAAGGGGAAGCATCATGAACGCAACGGACAAAGTCGGCCAATCCCGTGACAAGTTGATGGCTGATCTAAAAGTGGTTATCAGGGACGCGGAAGAACTGCTGGCCAATACGGGTCAGCAGGCAGGCGAGGGCTTCAAGGTCGCGAAAGAGAAAATTGAGGCGTCGCTCAAGTCGGCGAAGGCGGAGCTGGTGAATGCGCAGGATCTGGTGGTTGCTAAGTCCAAGGAGGCTGCGCATACCGCAGACCAGTATGTGAAGGAGCATCCCTGGCAGGCGGTGGGCATGGGCGCGGCCTTGGGCGTCATTCTTGGCTTCCTGATTTCAAGGAAGTAAGTCGCCGATGTTCGAGTTGTTCAAGCGGATGGCGGTAAACATGCTCGCCATTTTGCACACGCGCGCAGAACTTCTGGCCGTCGAGGTCGAGGAAGAAGTTCTGCGCCTGTTCTGTTACCTGATCCTGTCGCTGATTGCGCTGGTCTGTTTTGGTTTGACCGCCTTGCTTGCGGTTCTGCTGGTCGTTGTCGCTTTCTGGGACACGCACCGTATGGCAGCGGTCGTTGGTATGATGGGCGTTTTCGGCATCACAGCTATCGGGATCGCGCTTTATGTGCGCCATGCTTTCAACGCGAAGCCGAAATTTCTGTCGAGCACGCTAGGCGAGATGGCCAAGGATATCGAGATGGTCAGGCCTGCCGACCGGGCTCCGCCGCTATGAGCCGCGGCAGGCAACTGGCGCAACGGCGCAAGGAACTGGTTGTTCGCAGCAGCGTGCTGAGAGCGCACATGCTGGCGGACAGATATCTGATGCGTTATGCCGCGACCCCATCGCGCATTGGCTCGGATTTGCTCGGCACGCTGCGCGAGAACAAGCTGCTCATCGCCGGAGTGGTGCTGGCGGTGATAGTGCTCAAGCCGCGCCGCCTTGTCTCCGGTTTGAAAGCAGCAGTGGTTGGCTGGCAGGCATGGCGTAATGTTGTCCCGCTGTTGCAAAATTTCATGAAACGGCCCTGAACGGGCCGCGTTCGGCGACACGGCGGATCTAGCGGTCAGATTTCCTTCGCCAGCGTCGATGCCAGCCCGACATAGCTCGAGGGTGTCATGGCGAGCAACCGATCCTTGGCATCCTGCGGAATCGCCAGATCCTGGATAAATGCCTGCAAGTCATCTTTGGCGATCCCCTTGCCGCGCGTCAGCGCTTTTAGCTGCTCGTACGGGTTTTCGATGCCATAACGGCGCATGACCGTTTGTACCGGCTCGGCCAGAACCTCCCACGCATTGTCGAGGTCTTCGGACAGCTTTTCCGGACTGGGTTCCAGCTTGTTCAGACCGCGCAGAGTGCTGTCGTAGGCAAGGATGGTGTGCCCGAAAGCGACGCCGATGTTGCGAAGAACGGTCGAGTCGGTCAGGTCGCGCTGCCAGCGCGAAACGGGCAGTTTTTCCGACATGTGGCGCAACAGCGCGTTTGCGACGCCGAGATTGCCTTCGGAATTTTCGAAATCGATCGGGTTCACCTTGTGCGGCATGGTGCTGGAGCCGATTTCGCCAGCCTTGGTTTTTTGCTTGTAGTAGCCCA
>CAZAWA010000096.1:0-7471 GCA_964488675.1 uncultured Oxalobacter sp.
CTGCCCGAAGACTGCGTACCGGACGGCACGGGCAACCCGCTCAACAAGCGCGAGGATTTTCTCAAGGCCGACTGCCCCAGCTGCGGCAAGCCGGCGCGGCGCGAAACCGACACCATGGATACCTTCGTCGATTCATGCTGGTACTACATGCGCTACTGCTCGCCCGGCGCCAGTGAATCGATGATCGATGCGCGCAACGATTACTGGATGCCGATGGATCAATACATCGGCGGCATCGAACACGCGGTGCTGCACCTGCTGTACGCGCGCTTCTGGACCAGGGTGATGCGCGACTTTGGCCTCGTCAAGTTCGACGAACCCTTCACCAACCTGCTCACGCAAGGCATGGTGCTCAATGAAACCTATTTCCGCGAAGACGCGTCGGGCAGGCTGACCTGGTACAACCCGGAAGATGTCGAGCTGACGCTGGATGAGCGCGGACGACCGGTTGCCGCCAAACTGAAAACCGACGGCCAGCCGGTCGAAATCGGCGGCACGGAAAAGATGGCGAAGTCGAAGAACAATGGCATCGACCCGGAAGCGATCATCGGGCAGTACGGCGCCGACACCGCGCGCCTGTTCACGATGTTCGCCTCGCCGCCGGAACAGACCCTCGAATGGTCGGGCTCTGGCGTCGAGGGCGCGAGCCGCTTCCTGCGCCGCGTCTGGAATTACGCGCTGGCGCAGTCGCAAAACATCGACCCGACCGCGACAGTCGATGCCGCGCAACTCAGCGATGCGCACAAGGCCGTGCGCCGCACGCTGCACCGCACGCTGCAACAAGCGGACAACGACTTGCGCCGCATCCAGTACAACACCGTCGTGTCCGCCTGCATGATTATGCTGAACACGCTGGAAGGCGCCAAGCTGGATGACAGCGCCGCCTCCAAAGCGGTGATCAGTGAAGGCTTTTCGATCTTCCTGCGCACCTTGAACCCGATCGCCCCGCACATCACGCATGTGCTGTGGCAGGAGCTCGGTTTTGCAAAAGCGCACGGCGACATCCTGAATGCGCCCTGGCCGCAGGTCGATCCGGCCGCGCTGGAACAGGCGGAAATTGAAATGGTCGTCCAGGTCAATGGCAAGCTGCGAGGCAGCTTCACCATCGCCAGGGACGCCGACAAGGCCGCCATCGAAGCGGCTGCACTGGCCTGCGAGGATGCACAGAAGTTCATCGAGGGTGCGCCCAAGCGCATCATCGTCGTGCCCGGCAAACTGGTTAACATAGTCGTCTGAACCCGAAGGAGATCTGATGAATCGTCAATCCGCTCTTGCACTGCTCCTGCTCGTGACAGCCGCGCTGCTGTCTGCCTGCGGCTTTCATCTGCGCGGGTCAACCGTTCAGGACAGCCTGCCATTCAAATCGATTTTCGTCGTGATCCCGGACTCATCCCCGTTTGGCGTGGAACTGAAGCGACATCTTCGCGCCGGCGCCAACACAACCGTTGTTGCCGACCCAAAAGACGCCCAGATCATCATGGATGTGACGATGGAGAAAAAATCCAAAGCGTTTCTGTCGCTGAATGTCCAGGGTCGCGCGCGCGAATATGCGCTGAATTACGAATTGCGATTCCGCATCAGGGATGCAAAAAACCGGGAAGTCCTGGCGCCGACAACCATTGTGATCAAACGCACTTTGCTCTTTAGCGAATCGCACGCACTGGCGAGGGAAAACGAAGAGGAAATGCTTTATCGCGACATGCAGACCGATCTGGTTCAGCAAGTAATACGGCGACTGGCCGCAATCAAGCTGCCCGTCTGAAGCCTTATGCAACTGCGGCCGGACGCCCTTGACGCGCATCTGGCGCAAACGCTTGCGCCGTTATATGTCATCACCAGCGACGAACATCTGCTGGCGCTGGAGTCCGCCGACAAGATTCGCAAGGCGGCGCGTTCGCAAGGATTCAGCGAGCGCGAAGTGCTGACGGTCGACCGCCACTTCAAATGGGGAGAACTGCTGTCCGCCAGCCAGTCGATGTCGCTGTTCGGCGACAAGAAGCTGATCGAGCTTCGCATCCCTAGCGGCAGGCCCGGCAGGGAAGGGACTCAGGCATTGCAGGATTACGCAGCCAGCGCCAGCAACGACACCTTGACGCTGATCTCCCTGCCACGCCTTGACCGGCAAACGCAAAAAGCTGCATGGGTAACCGCATTGCAAAAGGCTGCCGTTTACATCGACATCCCGCTGATCGAGCGAGCGCAATTGCCGGCCTGGATTGGCGCGCGACTTGCCGCGCAAAGGCAAGGCGCCGACAGGGCTGCGCTGGACTTCATCGCCGAGCGCGTCGAAGGCAACCTGCTGGCCGCGCATCAGGAGTTGCAAAAACTCGGCTTGCTGTATCCGGAAGGAAAACTCAGCCTGGAGCAAGTGCAGGATGCCGTGCTGAATGTCGCGCGCTATGATGTTTTCAAACTGAACGAAGCCATGCTCGCCGGCGACAGTGCGAGGCTGGCGCGTATGCTGGAGGGGTTAAAGGGAGAGGGTGAACCCTTGCCGCTGGTGCTCTGGGCCATTTCGGACGAGATCCGCACCTTGCTCAAATTGCGGGCCGGCCTGGATCAGGGCCGCCCGCTTGGCGCACTGTGCAAGGAAAACCGGGTATGGGGGCCGCGAGAACGGCTAGTCGGGCCTGCATTGAAAAGACTCGCTCTTGATACTTTGAAAGCCGCCCAGCAAGACGCGGCGCAAATCGACAAAATGTCCAAGGGACTGCGCTCCGGCACCCATGCCGGCGATGCCTGGGATGCGTTGTTGCAACTCGGGTTGAAAGTGGCGCGCGGATAAGGATCGCCGCCTGAATCAGGGTATAATTTTCCGGCTTGGCCTGTTCTCAGACCGCCAACCCAATTCAGTGCTGGAATGACCCGTTTCCGGTCTTGTTTTGTCGCACCCTGCTTAGCTTCTACAATAAGAGGTCGCCAATGAGTACTTCAAACACCGCCGATTCGCCGATCGTCAATTCGCCGATCATCAATTCGCCTATCGTCAACAGCCCGATCATCAGCAGCCCCATCTCCACGGTCGGCGAACCGGAATACCATGACTTCAACGATGCCTGCGGAGCAGGCATGCCTGCCGGCAACCGCGTGTTTTACTTCAAGTTCGTGTTCTACATGTTCGCCATCGTCGGTAGCGCACTGTTTGCCTTGTTCAAACTCTGTGAATACATGGGCTGGTTCGACTAGCCCACCCGATGTGAGACGCCGGCCAACTGGGGCCTGCGCAGGGTTTTCATCTGAAAATTCTGCGCAGGCCCCAGTTCGCAACAGCAACGCATTGAATGGCGGGATTGCCCAGTCATTTCAATCGGGGAAAATAATCGAACACCCTATCTTTCGTTTTTTTGCAGTCGTTACCAATCCACACCCGGAATACCATGGACATCAAAACTTACATGACCCAAGTCGGCCAGCAGGCTCGTCAGGCTTCGCGCATCATGGCAAAGGCGGATACCGGCATCAAGAACCGTGCGCTGACACTGATCGCCGCAGCCATCCGGCGCGATGCCGCGATTCTGCGCGAGGCGAACGAGCAGGATCTGGCCGCTGCCCAATCCAACGGGCTGGAGACCGCGATGATCGATCGTTTGTCGCTGACCGATCAGGGCATTGCCACCATGGCTGAAGGACTGGAACAAATCATCGCGCTGCCCGATCCGATTGGCGAAATCACCAATTTGCGCTTTCGCCCGACTGGCATCCAGGTCGGCCAGATGCGCGTGCCGCTGGGTGTCATCGGCATCATTTACGAGGCGCGGCCCAATGTCACCGTTGACGCTGCCGGTCTGTGCATCAAGAGCGGCAACGCCACCATCCTGCGCGGCGGCTCGGAAGCCATACACTGCAACCGCGCGCTGGCAAAGCTGGTGCGCGAAGGACTGGCCGGTGCCGGATTGCCCGAGCAGGCCGTGCAGGTCATCGACACTACGGATCGCGCGGCCGTCGGCGCGCTGATCACCATGCCGGAATTTGTCGATGTCATCGTCCCGCGCGGCGGCAAGAGTCTGATCGAACGGCTGATGAAGGAGTCGAAAGTGCCGATGATCAAGCATCTCGACGGCATCTGCCATGTGTACATCGATGACGGCGCCGATCTGGACAAGGCGTTGCGCGTGGGCTTTAACGCGAAGTGCCAGCGCTATGGCACCTGCAACACGATGGAAACGCTGCTGGTCGCCCGAAGTGTCGCGGCTGACATTCTGCCGACACTGGCCAAGCTCTACCTGACGGAAAATGTCGAGCTTCGTTGTGACCGGGAGAGCCAGCACATTCTGGCGAGCTATCCTTTCCTGAAGGAGGCGACCGAAGAAGACTGGACGACGGAATATCTGGCGCCCATCCTTGCCGTGCGCGTAGTTGACGGCATCGATCAGGCCATCGAACATATCAACCGCTACTCGTCGCAACATACCGACGCGATCATCACCGAGGATTATGCGCGCGCCATGCGTTTTTTGCGCGAAGTCGATTCTGCGTCCGTCATGGTGAATGCCTCGACCCGTTTTGCCGACGGTTTCGAGTACGGACTGGGCGCAGAAATCGGCATCTCCAACGACAAACTGCATGCGCGCGGCCCGGTCGGGCTGGAAGGGCTGACCTCGCTGAAATTCGTCGTGCTTGGGCACGGCGAAGTGAGGAAATAAAAACAGGGTCAGTAGTTTTTTTACGCGAAGCGTAAATGACTCTGACCCTGTTTTTCTTGTGCTGACCTCAACTCCTGAATGAAAATTCGGGGTCAGAGTCGAAGTATCGCAAGCGATATTCAACTACCGACCCCGGTTTTCCTGGCAGACAGGAGCGGTCATTAGCATCAACAACGGACAAAGGGTTCCCCAACATGACAAAAAATTATTCCTACTTCTGCCCCTGCCCGCGCGGTCTTGAAATTGCGCTGGCGGAAGAACTGAACGAAATCGCGCAGCAAAGCGCATCGTTCAAGGTGCACCAGCAAGTGCCGGGCGGCGTGCATTGCTCCGGCGTGCTGCAGGATGCCTGGCTGATCAACCTGCATTCGCGCATCGCCTCGCGCGTGCTGCTGCGTATTGCGCAGGGGCGCTACACCAACGAGAACGACATCTATGATCTGGCGCTGGCACAACGCTGGGAGGACTGGTTTGAAGTCGAACACACCATCCGCGTCGACCTGACCGCCATCAAGTCGCCGCTCAAAAGCCTCGAATTTGCCACGCTCAAAATCAAGGACGGTACCTGCGACCACTTCCGCGAACTGTTCGGCAAACGGCCATCGGTCAACACCCGCACGCCGGACATGCGCATCTTCGGCTTTCTCGACGCCAGCAACTTCACGCTCTATCTCGACACTTCCGGCGAATCGCTGTTCAAGCGCGGCTGGCGCGAGGAAAAAGGCGACGCGCCCCTGCGCGAAAACCTCGCCGCCGGCCTGCTGCGCGTCGCAGGCTGGAAGCCCGGCATTCCGCTATTCGATCCGATGTGCGGCTCCGGCACCATCTTGGCGGAGGCGGCGCAAATGGTGCTTGGCATCCCGCCCGGCGCGCGGCGCAGCTTCGCGTTCGAGAAATTCAGGAATTTCGACCGCGCCGCATGGCTGGAAATGAAAACCCGCTTCAAGCCCAACCCGGTTCCGACCGAGCCGACAATATTCGGCAGCGACATTTCCGGCGACATGGTCGAGATGACGCGCCACAACCTGCAAACTGCGGGCGTGCTGTTTGACATCCCGCTCAAGCAAATCGAAGCGCAGGAAGTGCGGCCGCCCTGCGACGCGCCCGGCATCATCCTGACCAATCCGCCCTATGGCGAGCGCATCGGCGTGCGCGGCGACAAGTCCCTGCCCGCCGACGACATGACCGTCGGCTTTTACAACGCCTTCGGCAACACGCTCAAGCAGCGCTTTCCGGGGTGGAAGGTTTTTCTGTTCACCGCTGACACGGATGCGCCGAAAATGCTGCGCCTGAAAGAGGCGCGCAAGACCCCGTTCTACAACGGCGCGATCGAATGCCGATTGTTCCGCTTCGACATGGTGGCCGGGTTTAACCGGCGCGAAGCGGCCATTCCAAAATCCAATGCCTGAAGGGCGAAAAACAGATACTACGGGGTAGCATTTTTTCTCCGGCGCGTCCATGCTGGCTATCAGCCATTTTCAGGCATATACTCCCGCAAAAATGGTATTTTATAGGAAAAATTTTGCCTATTTTTTGTGCAAAATAGGAGTTGTGAGGGGTTCAAGCTGCCCAAAACAGCCTGCCAGACCCAACTAATAACGCGGCGCGTTATTAGTCGCAGCAACCCCTGATCGACCTGCGGCAGGCCACCTTGCATCAGCAGGTGCAGCGCATCGGTCTGCTGTCCGCAGTACTACGCCCGATCCTGCTTCAGACTCGCCATGTCGATGACGAAGCGGTACCGCACATCGCTGTTTAGCATCCGCTCATAGGCAGTGTTGATGTAATCCATGGGGATCATCTCGATATCCGAGACAATGCCGTGCCGGGCGCAGAAATCCAGCATTTCCTGCGTTTCGCGTATCCCGCCGATGAGCGACCCGGCCAGCTGGCGGCGCTTGAAGATGAGGTTGAACACGCCCGGTGAAGGATGCGGCTCGGCCGGCGCGCCCACCAGCGTCATCGTGCCGTCGCGCTTGAGGAGTTGCAGGTAGGCGTCCAGATTGTGAGGCACGGCAACAGAGTTCAGGATCAGGTCGAACTGGTTGGCATAGGCCGCCATCTGTTTGGCATCGGTCGAGACACACACCTCATCGGCGCCGAGCCGCTTGCCGTCGGCAATCTTGCTGGCAGAGGTGGTAAACAGCACCACCTGCGCGCCCATGGCATGCGCGATTTTGACGCCCATGTGTCCCAGGCCGCCCAGGCCGACGATGCCGACCTTCTTGCCCGGCCCGGCGCCCCAGTGCCGCAATGGCGAATACATGGTGATGCCCGCGCACAGCAGCGGCGAAACGCTCGCCAGATCTTTTTCGTCGTGCTTGATGTGCAGGACAAAGGATTCCTTGACGACGATGCTTTGCGAATACCCGCCGAAAGTATTTTCGCCGCCAAAAACCGGCCCGTTATAGGTTCCGGTAAAGCCGTGATCGCAGTACTGCTCCTCGCCTTCGCCGCAGGAATGGCAATGGCCGCAACAGTCGACCATGCAGCCCACGCCGGCAAGATCTCCCACCTTGAAATTTTTTACCCGGTCGCCCACGGCAACCACCCGGCCGACAATTTCGTGGCCTGGCACGCAGGGGTACAAGGTGTTTTTCCATTCGTTGCGTGCCGTATGCAAATCCGAATGGCACACGCCGCAATAGAGAATGTCGATCTGCACATCTTCCGCGCCGGGAGTGCGCCGTTGCAACTCGAACGGGGCCAAATCACTGCTTGCGCTTTGCGCGGCATATGCTTTCGTCATGGTCATGTCATTCTCCTCTGCCTTGCGGGGTTGACGCGAAATCGCACACACATTTTAAACCGCTCATGTGAAGAGGGGC
>CAZAWA010000097.1:0-7352 GCA_964488675.1 uncultured Oxalobacter sp.
CAGCCAAAGTCGTGACCGAAGCGGAAGAAATGTCGCACTTTGGCATTACGATGGGCAAACCGCAGTTTGATCTCGACAAGCTGCGCGGCTGGAAAGACGGCATCATCAAGCGCCTCACGGGCGGGCTGGCCGGACTGGCGCGCGCGCGCAAGGTACAAGTCGTGCAGGGCGAAGGCGCATTCACTTCACCCAACACGCTCACAGTCACAGGCAGCGGTGGCCAGAAGACCGTGCGGTTCAAACATGCCATCATCGCGGCCGGTTCGTCTGCCGTGCATATTCCCGGTTTCCCGCAGAACCATCCGGCGCTGATCGATTCCACCGGCGCGCTGGAGCTGCGCCAGATCCCCAGGCGCATGCTGGTCATCGGCGGCGGCATCATCGGGCTGGAAATGGCCTGCGTGTATGACGCGCTGGGCGCAAAAGTGACCGTGGTCGAATTCGCAGATGGGCTGATTCCGTCAGCCGATCGCGACATCGTGCGCCCGCTGCAAAAGCGCATCGAAGGCCGCTATGAGGCAATTTACCTGAGCACGAAGGTATCGACACTCGAAGCCAAAGGCAAGCAATTAATTGCCCGCTTCGAAGGTGCAAACGCGCCCAAAGCGCCGCAAACCTACGATCTGGTGCTGATGGCAGTGGGCCGCCGCCCGAACGGCGCCCTGATCGCCGCCGACAAGGCTGGCGTCTTCGTCAACGAGCGCGGCGTCATCCCCGTGGACAAGCAGCAGCGCACCAATGTGCCGCACATTTTCGCCATCGGTGACATCTGCGGCGATCCGATGCTGGCGCACAAAGCCAGCAATGAAGCCAAGATTGCCGCCGAAGTCATCGCCGGGCACAAGGTTTCGTTCGATGCGCTGACCATTCCCTCGGTCGCCTACACCGACCCGGAAATCGCGTGGATGGGTCTTACCGAAAACGATGCGAAGGCAAAAGGCATCGAATACCAGAAATCCAGCTTCCCGTGGGCCGCATCCGGCCGCGCGCTGGCGATGGGCCGCGACGAAGGCATGACCAAGCTGCTTTGGGACCCGAAAACCAAGCGCATCCTCGGTGCCGGCATCGTCGGCGTGAACGCGGGCGAGTTGCTGGCGGAAACCGTGCTGGCACTGGAAATGGGCGCTGACCTGGAAGATCTGGCGCTCACCGTTCACGCGCACCCGTCGCTGTCGGAAACGCCGATGTTCGCCGCCGAAATGGGGCTGGGCAGCATTACCGACCTTTACATTCCGAAGAAGTAACCGGGACCGTCACCCCCCTCTCGCGCTGCAAGAGAAAGAATCCACTAATAACGCGTCGCGTTATTAGTTGGCCAAAAACCAGCGTTTACTTCGCCCGGGGAGCATCAAGACGCCGATTTTGCACAAATAATAAGCGATTTTCTGCTCATAAAATGCAATTTTCAGGGGGGTATGCTGCTTAATATGGCGATCAACCATGCCACTAGCGCCGGATAAGAATTACTGGGTGGCAGTATCTGTATTGTGCTCCTGGCCGGAGACCACGCTGCCTTAACGCCTGTTACTGTCGAAAGTGCGCTTCTTGCGATCCTCGCGCGCCTTTTCCAGCGCATCATGTTCACGCCGCTTATCCACCCCCAGGAACTTTTCGATAAACTCGAACCAGAGGATGGCAAGCGCCACCAGGGCAATAATCCACCACCATGACAAATCGGCAAAAAAGCTGACCTCAAAAAAACGCAAGGCGGACAAGGCAACGATAAACAGGATCAGATACATGAATGTCCCCTGGAAAACTCAACGGAACGACGATGTTGCCAAGATAGCATAAAACTGCCGCGCTATTGGCGGTGATTAATACCGTGTTGCACCCAATACGCTGGCATGGTCATTTTGAAGCAGATGAAGCATTCACGAACAGAGGTCAGACCCCACTTGCCCTAGCCATAAACACCGTTAAATCCAGATTTGTTCTCCGGAACGGAAGGCGCGCCACATTGCCAAGCGATCTGGGAGGAGAACTCATCACAAGTTGCCTTTTTGAATGTTAAGCCACAAGCGCGTTTCATTCCAATTGCGAACCCACCCCAGCATTTCATTAGCAGGCATTGGCAGAGCGATGCCATATCCCTGCATGAGTCGGCAGCCAAGATGAACCAGCATCGCTCCATGCTCCAGAGTTTCAACGCCCTCAGCAATAACCGCACGGTTAAAGGTCTTTGCCAACTGAATCACGCTCACGACAATACCGAGATCTGAAGGGTCAGTGAGCATGTCGCGCACGAAACTCTGATCTATTTTCAAGATATCGATTGGAAAGTTGCGCAGATAAGTCAAGGAAGAGTAGCCAGTACCAAAGTCATCTAGCGAAATTTGCACGCCGAACGCTCGACAGCGTGTAAGGGCGTTCACTGCATGACTCATGTCTGACATCGCCGCTGTCTCAAGAATCTCCAACTCCAAACTGTTTGGAGAGACTTTCGGGTAGCGTCTAAGAGTCAAGCGCAAACGATCAGCAAAGTCATCCTGCAAAAGGTGGTAGGCACTGATATTGGCGCTAACAGGTAGCGCAAGGCCAGCAGCATTCCATGCCTCAATTTGTTTCAACACAGATTCGACGACCCATTCACCAACAGCCAACTCAATGTCGCTGCCTTGCATGTGCTTGAGAAATTCGTTCGGGAAAAGAAGCCCCCGCTCCGGATGCTGCCAACGAATTAATGCTTCGGCACCGACAACAACACCGTTTGCCATATCAACTTTAGGCTGATAATGCAAGACAAATTCGTCATTCTTGAGCGCATCTTGAAGGCGCTGCAGGTAATATCTGCGCGCCTGCACTTGCCGGGTATGCTCCAGGTCGAAAAAATGATAATGGTTCTTGCCGGCTTCTTTGGCGCGATACATGGCCTGATCGGCATGGCGCAGCAAGGTGTCAGCATCGACATCGTCGTTCGGAAATAGCGTGACGCCGATGCTGGCAGAGAGGGTGACCCTGGCGCCTTCAATGTGCACAGCCGTATTTACAGCCGTTAACACACGGTCGAGAACAACATGAATTTCTTCAATCTGCGTGAGATCCGTCAGGATCAAAACAAATTCGTCCCCACCTAAACGGGCCAATGTGTCTTCGGCGCGCAATGCCTTTTTCAGATTATCCGTGACGGTAACAAGCAGATGGTCGCCGGCATCGTGGCCATACTGGTCGTTTATCGGCTTGAAATCATCAAGATCAAGATAGCAGACTGCCACATGGTTTCCGCTGCGTCGTGCACGGACAATGGCTTGGTCAAGACGATCCGTGAGAAGACGGCGGTTCGGCAACCCCGTCAGTATGTCGTAGTTGGCGATACGCAAAAGTTCAGCCTCATAAACTTTGCGTTCAGTAATATCATTGCCCGTGCCGCGATAGCCCTGGAATTGCCCATCGTCGTCGTAAAAAGGCTCACCGCTTACACTGATGGATCGTTTTTTTCCGACATTGTTCAGGAAGGAATATTCAAAATTGCTGAATGGTTTTTGTGCCATAACAGTAGCCTTGTGAGCGTCTACCTCCTCCGCAGGCGTGTCCACGGCAATTTCCCAGCGCGTCTTGCCAACGAAATATTCCAAATTGCCATATTTTCGGATCATGGCGCCTGACACTCGCACGAAACGGAAATTGCTGTCCGTCTCCCAAAACCAGTCCGACGACATTTTGGCAAAAGATTCAAATAAGCTTTTGCTATCTGCCAACTCAACAAGCACAACCTCTCTCGACTGCCATGTGCGTAATAGCAGCCACGCCATGAAAGATAAAAAAATGACAAAGATGCCCGCTGCAGCGATGCTGTTCCTCGCTTCAGAGCGCCACTCGAGCAGATAGTCGTCAGTGGCTAGCGCAGCTTGTACCAGAAGCGGCCATTTCCCTACCTTATGGAAGGAGGTTGTGCGCCTCACACCGTCGAAAGGCGATAGTGCAGTAAAAGTTCCTTCGGCCGAATTTGTTCGCAGCATGTCGGTGAACTCAGGCGCGGCATTTTTTATTCCAATGACACTATCGAGACTTCCATCAACTGGATAGCGCACAATGATGGCCATTTCACTATCCCGCAAACTTATAACGCCGGCAGAGCCCAGGTTGACTTCAGAAAATAATGTGAGAAAGTACTCGAGATCAATAATTCCCGAGATCACCCCCGCAAAAGAACCATCCGGATAGTTATAGCGCCGGATGACCTTGATAGTCCATTTATTGCTGACTTTTCCGAATTCCGGCTTAGTTATGACTGTGTCGGCATCAGAATGACCTCGTAGATATGCGAAGTGCTCATCTTCAGCCATGCTGGCGCTCAAGCCATCCTGCGCTTTTATGCCATACCTCACGATGCCTTTTTCATCAGTAACGCTTATGCCATCTATGCCTTCCAAACGAGAGCAGATATCGACAATTCTTGCATTTAAGAACGGCTTATCAATGCCCCCATTGCCCATTTGTCGCTTGATCGAGTCTCCCAAAGAGAGCACGCTCAATTCGACTTTCTCAATAGTTTCCTTGACAGCATGCTCCAGCAAAGCTGCCAGATTATCAGAAGCAATCGCCGCTCGATTCTCATACTGCGTCCGGCTGTGGCTTAAGCCCACATAAACAATTACACAGACGAACAGGTTGACTAACAGGATTGCCAAAAACAATCCCATGGCAAATGGAGAACTGAATTTTGTTGCCAACTTCGGACGATCTGCTCGCAATTTTAAATACCCACCTTGATAAACAAATAGCGTGTGCGGCCGGAAATGTAGTCGCGTTTCATCTGCTTAAAGCGTCACATTTCCGACTCGTATTTCAGTCACACATGAAAAAAATCATAAACTTCTATCGAGTTGGGCTGTTCATGATGAATTCCCTGAACATGGACACCTCAAAAAAGAAAATCGCGGCGCCGCATGACGGTGCCGCGTTGTTTTGTTTCGTTAATCAGAACTCTTCCCAGCCCTCGCCCTTTCGCGCTTCGGCTGGTTGTCTGACAGAATTTTCCAATTGCGGCGCTGGAGTCCTCCTTGCTGCCGGAGCCGCAGCCAGTTTTGACCGCCCAACCGCCCTTAAAGCCGGTTTGACTGCGGGCCTGACTGCCGCCGGTGCAGTGGCATGACCCGTGTTGAACACGCTGACCACATTAACCAAGTTTTCTGCCTGGCCTTGCAGCGCTTCCGCCGCTGCAGCCGCTTCTTCGACTAGCGCCGCATTCTGCTGCGTGACCTGATCCATCTGCATTACGGCTTGGTTTACCTGCTCAATGCCCTCACTCTGCTCACGCCCAGCTGCCGTAATCTCGCCCATGATGTCTTGCACCCGCTTGATGCTGGAGACCACTTCTGTCATCGTTGCGCCTGCCTGATCGACCAGCCTGCTTCCCTGCTCGACCCGGCCGACCGAATCGTCAATCAAACCCTTGATCTCCCTTGCCGCCCCCGCGCTGCGCTGAGCAAGGTTTCTCACCTCCGTTGCCACTACCGCAAAACCACGGCCCTGCTCACCAGCACGCGCCGCTTCAACCGCCGCGTTCAGCGCCAGAATGTTGGTCTGGAACGCAATTCCGTCGATGACATTGATGATATCGGCCATCTTCTTGGACGACGCGTTGATCGCGTTCATCGTATCAACCACCTGCGACACCACCTCGCCACCCTTGACGGCGACATCAGTAGCGCTGACCGCAAGCTGGCTGGCCTGATGAGCATTATCTGCATTTTGGCGCACCGTCGAGGTAAGCTCTTCCATGGAGGACGCGGTCTCCTCCAACGAGCTGGCCTGCTGTTCTGTACGCGAGGACAGATCCATATTGCCGGAAGCAATCTGGCCGGTCGCGGTAGCAATCGTATCGGTACTTGTACGAATTTCTCCGACGATTCGCACTAGACTTTCGTTCATATCTTTCAGCGCCTGCAGCAACTGCCCTGTCTCGTCCGTTGCTGTCACTTCAATACGGCTGGTCAAATCGCCCTGGGCAACCGTCTGCGCGACCTTTACTGCCTCAGCCATTGGCCGCGTTATTGAGCGTGTTATGAGAACGGCAATCCAGATACTCAGAAATATTCCCATTCCGATTGCCACATACATCAGCGTGCGCGACAGTTGATATGTCTCAAGAGCCCTCTTGGCGATCGCTTTTACCTGGCTGTTTTCGTATTCAATCAATCCATCGATGGCCTTGATGTACGCACCTCCGGTGCTGCTCATCTCACCCAACACAAGCGCTTTGGCATCGGCATCCTTGTTTTCTGCTTTAAGCTTCAGAACCTGCTCCAAGTGAGGCACATACTTGGTACGGGCATCCAAAACTTTGGCTAGTACAGCCTTGCCATTGGGATTGACTGTAGTTTTTTCGAGCTGCGACAGGTTTTCGGCGAGAACCTTGCGCGCGTCGGCGATGCGTTGCTGCATTCTCTTTTCTTCAGCCTGGATGTCCATTAACGCCATGTTGCGCACAGCAATGGCGATGATATTGAGGTTGTCGATTAAGGCGTTGGCCTGTACGGTTTTGGGGTAATAGTTTTCAGCTATCTGGCCCACCTCTTTGTCCAAAGCAGCCAGACGGTTGACCCCGAACACGCCCATTGCGATGAGCAGCATCACTACCATTGCAAAACCTATTCCCAGCCGCACACCTATCTTCAAGTTTCTCATTCTTCCCCCCCCAGTTCAGTTTATTATTTTTTGCGAGCAACTCATGCTGCTAGCTTGTCCATCAACCCCATGTCGTCTGATGTCATCAGCCTTTCGATGTCAACCAGGATCAGCAGCCGCTCATCCAAGGTGCCAATGCCCGTCAGGTAGTCCGTCTTAAGCGTCGTGCCCATCGCTGGCGCCGGTCGCATTTGATCGGATGTGAGCGTGGTGACATCCGAGACGCTGTCTACCACCATTCCGATGATCCGGTTTCGGATATTAAGTACGATGACGACCGTGAACTGGTCGTAAGCCGGTTCGCCCAGATTGAACCTGATGCGCATATCAACGATAGGCACAATCGTGCCGCGCAGGTTTACAACGCCCTTGACATACTCTGGTGTATTGGCAATACGGGTGACGCTTTCGTAACCTCGGATTTCCTGAACCTTGAGGATGTCAACGCCGTATTCCTCATGACCTAGCTTGAAAGCGAGAAATTCGTTTCGTACGGAGCCTTCGCTGGTGACGGCACCAGAAGCGGTGCCGGGCAATTCCTTTAATCTGTCCTGTGACACTTACTCACCCCTCCTATTCAATGATGAACGCCCAAACATGCCGACATCACACCAAAACAGCGGTTGGCGACGGCCACATAGCTCCACTTCTCAACCCCGTAAATACGGGGGATACCCAACGACTGCTTATATGTGAACTCACTCACCAAGCAGTTTCCACGC
>CAZAWA010000098.1:0-7201 GCA_964488675.1 uncultured Oxalobacter sp.
GACGCAGAGCGATCGGGTCGAAAGCCCATTGCCAGTTCTGTTGATACCGGTCACGCCATTGTTGATAGGCGGTGGCCTCCTCCTGCGAAACGCGGTCGATTGCCATCTCCGAGATCGGCGTGAGGAAGGCGAGCGACCCTACGGCAGCGCTGCGCACGCCCTGCGGCGACAGGGTCAATTCGCCTGCTTGCGAGAGCGGCAGGTCGGATTCGTATTCCAGCACTATACGCTGTTTCGTCACATGACCGTGTTTGAAAATGTCGCGTTCGGCCTGCGTGTTAAACCGCGCAAACATCGACCGAGCGAAGCCATCATCAAAAAGAAAGTGAATGACCTGCTGGAACTGGTGCAACTCGGCTGGGTGCACGACCGCTTCCCGACACAACTCTCCGGTGGTCAGCGTCAACGGATTGCGCTTGCGCGCGCGCTGGCAGTCGAGCCGCGCGTACTGCTGCTGGACGAACCGTTCGGCGCGCTGGATGCCAAAGTTCGCAAGGAACTGCGCCGCTGGTTGCGCAGCCTGCACGATGAACTGCATATCACCTCGATCTTCGTCACGCACGATCAGGAAGAGGCTTTGGAAGTCGCCGATCGAATCGTGCTGATGAATCACGGCAAGGTCGAACAGGTCGGCAGTCCGACGGAAGTATATGACAAGCCAGCCTCCCCATTTGTCTACGGCTTCCTCGGCAATGTCAACCTGTTCCATGGTCGCGTTGACGGCAAGGATATCCGTGTCGGTCAACAGAGCATCTCAAACGGAGACGCCGGCGATCTGGAACAAGGTGCGCAGGTAGTCGCCTTTGCCAGACCGCATGAACTGACCATTGTTCCCTACACCGAACAGGGCGCTGGCGTGGCGGCAACCATCGACCGGATACTCTCATTCGGCGTCACTACCCGTATCGAACTGACAGCCGTCAGCGGCGCCAGCAACGACAGTCCGCTCCAGCATTTTGAAGTCGAACTGCCAAGACAGCAATCCAATGGCTTCCACTGGACGGAGGGCGCAAAGGTACGCCTCGTTCCGTCGCATCTCGCCGTATTCGAACATAGCGGGCAGGACTGGGTGATCTGACCCTCAATCTCACTTGAGGACGATGACCGAATGATTGCGAAAATGTAATCTTACGGTCATCGTCCTGTCGGCTTGAATTCATTAAAATGCGCTCTATCAACTGCTGATATGATGTCAGCGGGCAAACTAGGTACAACCTGTTTATAGGAGGAGCCATTCCATGAAACGCACGCAATTATTTGCCCTTTTCCTCGTCGCATCGACCTTGCCGTTGGTTGGCGTTGCAGCAAACGCTTTAGGGTGAACACGCCCTAATCTCATTCAACAATTTGCGTCGATTGCACAGCCGATTGGCCAAGACAGGTTTCAGTTTTCGTGCTGCACCCATGCCCGCACCGATGCGCGTACCCATTGCGTGTGCACGAATCGCCTGATTTTTTCCGGCACCGGGTCGCCATTCGCCACCAGACGGTTGAGCGTTACCGCCAGTTCCGTATCTGCGATGCACCACGCGCCGAACAGGTTTCCGGCATCGCCCCCAATGAGACTGTCGGCAACACGGATGAGCTTTTCCGCATCCGTGCGACCGGCCTCGGACAAGGGTGCATCAGTCGGCTCCCCGAACATGACCGTCGTCGGCCGATCCTGCCGCAGCGCCAGGAGATCGCTGCGGATCCATGCCTGCAATTGCCTTGTCCTTGCCCTTTGTCGCAAATCCGCAGGGAACACCGAGGGATAAACGGGTGGCGGAAACACCTCTTCCAGATATTCAATAATCGCTGACGATTCCGCCAGAGCAAAATCGCCGTGAACCAATGACGGGATTTTGCCTGTCAATGACAACCCCTGATAGCCCGTCTCCAGATGGTGCTTTTCGCGAATGTTTATCTGTATTGCCTCGAACGGCAAACCCTTTTCCTTCAAAGCAATGTAGGCGAACATCGCGTAGGGGCTGGTGTGGTTGCTATCGATATACAGCGTCAATCCGTTTTGCATGGGGTTTTTTTCAAGACCGTGGCGTCAATTTCAATTTTGAATCTACATCATTTGCAGCGCGGCAAATGAGTGGCGTTGGCATTATGTCGGCAAGCCAGCCGCGTCAAACACGCCTTCAAACAGAACGGAACTCAGGTAACGCTCGCCCGAATCCGGCAGGATGGCGACAATGGTTTTGCCGGCGTTTTCCGGCTTTTGCGCCAGTCGCACCGCGGCGGCCACTGCCGCACCCCCTGATATGCCGGAGATGATGCCTTCCTCGCGAGTCAGCCTGCGCGCGAAGTCAATCGCGTCTTCATTGGTAACCGTTTCTATACCGTCTATCAGTGTCAGATCCAGCACATCCGGAACGAAGCCCGCGCCAATGCCCTGAATCTTGTGCGGGCCTGGCTTGAGCGGCTCGCCGGCCCGCGCCTGACTGAGTATGGGACTGGCTGTCGGCTCCACGGCAATGGACTGCAACGCCTGTTTGCGTGTCTGCTTGAAGTAGCGGGAAACACCCGTGATGGTGCCACCCGTGCCGACGCCTGCGACAAAGATATCGACCTTGCCGTTCGTCGCCTCCCAGATCTCAGGTCCGGTAGTCGCTTCGTGAATCGCCGGATTGGCCGGGTTCTTGAACTGTTGCAGCAGTACATACCGGTTCGGATCGGAGGCTGCAATCTCTTCCGCTTTCGCGATAGCCCCGCCCATGCCGCGCGCGCCTTCGGTCAATACCAGCTTGGCACCGTAAGCCAGCAGCAATTTTCGCCGCTCGATGCTCATCGTCTCCGGCATCGTCAGCGTCAATGGAATGCCGCGCGCTGCGGCAACGAACGCCAGCGCAATGCCGGTATTGCCGCTGGTGGGCTCTATCAACTCCTTGCCGGGGCCAAGCATGCCGCGCTTTTCGGCGTCCCAGATCAGGGCGGCGCCAATGCGATCCTTGACCGAATAGGCCGGATTGCGCCCTTCAACCTTGACCAGTACGGCAGCTTTTGCATCACCAACAATGCGATTGAGCTTGATCAGCGGCGTCTTGCCGATGGACTGCGAATTGTCTTCAAACCAGTTTGACATAATGTTCTCCCTATATCGCTTGTCAGTCTTGTATCCATGGAAGGCCGTGATACCGCCATCCGTTATATGTTCCGCGCTGCTGGTGACTGTCGAGTTCTCCCTCGAAGCCTTCCAGCACATTGATCGCGTTTGCATATCCTGCCTGCGTCAGGGCCTCGGCGGCCGAAGCTGAACGGATGCCGCTCCGACACAGCAGCAGCACCGGCTTATCCTTCGATGCAATCGCTTGCACCTGCTCCACAAAATGCGGATTGGGCGCCATATCCGGCCCGAAGCGCCACGCGACATGTGGCGTTTCCGGCACACGCCCGACATATTTGCGCTCTTCAGGCGTGCGGACATCGATCAGCACCCCCGCGCCCGACTGCACCAGCGCCCACGCCTCGGGCGGATAAACCAGTCCGGCAAACGGTGCGCCAAATGTCTGCGAACGATGCCGCGCTCGCTCCAGCAGTGCATCAGGCGTTTCTGCGACATCGTTATGGGGGGCATTTCCGGACACAGCGAACCTCGCTATCAATGTGGTGATTTTATTATTGAGCAGTTGCATTATTTCTCAAAATATTTAAATATCCTATCAAAATAACCAATAGTCATAAGAAATCACATGAGCATGAGCCTGTTGTCCCGAGTTTAATTTTGCGTTTTGGCATCCTATATGTCAATAATTCATATAAGCAAATGAGTTCATTGTAGTTTGGAAATATCAACGACTTGCTTATGATCCCATATCCAAAACACCTTACCGGGAACTTTTAATGTACCGCTACGATCAATACGACCAGACCATCGTTAACGAACGCGTCGCGCTGTTCCGCGACCAGGTGCGGCGGCGGTTAGCCGATGATCTGACCGAGGATGAATTCCGTCCCCTTCGTCTGCAAAATGGCCTGTACCTGCAGCGCCATGCCTACATGCTGCGCATCGCCATCCCCTACGGCCTGCTGTCATCCAATCAGGTGCGCAAGTTCGCGCACATCGCGCGCACCTACGATCGCGGCTACGGCCACTTCACCACCCGCCAGAACATCCAGTTCAACTGGGTCAAGCTGGAGGAGACACCGGACATCCTCGAAGAGCTTGCCTCGGTCGAAATGCATGCCATCCAGACTTCTTGCAATTGCTTTCGCAACATCACTTCCGATCAATACGCAGGGGTCGCCAAAGATGAAATCATCGACCCGCGCCCGTATGCCGAAATCCTGCGCCAGTGGAGCACCTTCCATCCGGAATTTGCCTTTTTGCCACGCAAGTTCAAGGTGGCAATCAATGGCGCAGCCGAAGATCGCGCTGTGACCGCCGCGCACGACATTGGCCTGACCGTGTTGCACAACGCTGCGGGTGAAGTCGGATTTCGCGTGATGGTTGGCGGCGGGCTGGGGCGCACGCCAATCATCGGCAGCGTGATCCGCGAATTCCTGCCCTGGCCGCATGTCCTGACCTATATCGAGGCGATCCTGCGCGTCTACAACCAGTACGGCCGCCGCGACAACATGTACAAGGCTCGGATCAAGATCCTGGTGAAGGCGCTCGGAAGCGATGAGTTCGCTCAGGAAGTGGAGGACGAATGGGCGCACCTCAAGGACGGCCCCGGCACGCTGACGACCGAGGAAATACAGCGCGTTTCCCGTCATTTTTCCGCGCCATCCTATGCTTCGCAACCGGCAAATGATGATTCGCTGGAACAGCACAAGCGAGAAAACAAAGCATTTTCCAGCTGGCTCAAGCGCAATGTCAAGCCGCACAAGGTCGACGGTTACAACGCCGTCGTGCTGTCGCTGAAAAAGAACGGCGTGCCGCCGGGCGATGCCACTGCCGAACAGCTGGATGTCATTGCCGATCTTGCAGATCGCTACAGCTTCGGCGAATTGCGCGTCACGCACGAACAGAACCTGGTGCTTTCCGATGTACGCAGCCATGACCTGCATGAACTCTGGGAACAAGCCAAGGCCAGCGGTCTGGCGACGCCGAACATCGGCCTGCTAACCGATATCGTTTGTTGCCCGGGAGGCGACTACTGCGCGCTGGCGAACGCAAAATCAATTCCGATCGCACAGGCCATCACCGAGCGCTTCGACAACCTCGACTACCTGCACGATATCGGCGAGATTGAACTCAACCTGTCCGGCTGCATCAACGCGTGCGGGCATCACCATGTCGGCAATATCGGCATCCTCGGCGTCGACAAGGTCGGCAGCGAGTGGTATCAGGTGTCGCTTGGGGGATCGCAAGGGAACGACACGGCTATCGGCAAGATCATCGGTCCGGCATTCGCCGCCGACCAGATGCCCGATGTCATCGAGCGCATCATCGAGGTCTACCTGCGCGAACGCAATGGCGAGGAACGATTCGTCGACACTGTGCGCCGTCTCGGTATCGCACCTTTCCGCGACCATGTGTACGCCACACCCATCGCATCAAATCAGGCCATCACGGAGGAAGCCAATGTCTGAAGCAACTGCACGGATCATCAGGAACAATGCGATCGCTGCTGACGACTGGGTCGTTCTGCGCCCGGCAAAGGGAGCGGCGGCGGATAGCGTGACTGTGCCGGAAGGCAAGATCATTGTCCCGCTGCCGGTATGGCAAGCGCAAAAGGAAATGCTGAAGTCGCGACCGGCCATCGGCGTCTGGCTTGCCACTGATGAACGGCCTGAAGAGTTGAAGGATGACATTGACAGGTTTGCCGTAATCGCAGTCGATTTCCCGAAATTTTCCGACGGGCGCGGCTACTCGATCGCATTTAACCTGCGCGCACGGCTGAACTACAAAGGAGAATTGCGCGCCATCGGCGATGTGCTGCGCGACCAGTTGTTCTACCTGTCGCGTGTCGGCTTCGACGCATTCGCACCGCGCCCAGATCGCAGCATTGAGGATGCCCTCAAAGGTTTGAGTGATTTTTCGGTGAAGTACCAGCCTTCCTGGGACGAAAAGAACCCGCTGTTCCGTCGCGTTAACCGTGCGGGAGAAGGGGCGTGAGTGACTATGCCACCCGTCTGGCGGCAACGCGATTTTCGCTGGAAGGCATTGCCGCACGCTACAAGCCTGCTGTGTTCGCTTCCAGCCTTGCAGCAGAAGACATGGTGCTGACTGACCTGATTCTGACAACGCGCTTGCCTATCGGGATTTTCACGCTGGACACTGGCAGGTTGCACGCCGAGACACTGGACATGATTGGGCGCATCAAGGCGCGCTATGGCACAGAAATCGCGATTTACCGCCCCTTCGAAGATGATGTTGCCGCCCTGGTCGCGCGAAATGGATTGAATGGTTTTTATGACAGTGTGGACAGCCGCATAGAGTGCTGCCGCGTCCGCAAAGTGGAGCCACTCAAACGCGCTCTGTCTGGCAACCAGGCATGGATTGCCGGACAACGCCGCGCACAAGCAGCAACACGAAGCGAGCTTGCCATAGAAGAATACGACCGTGCGCACGGCATCGCCAAATTCAACCCGCTCGCTGATTGGAGCGAAGACGATGTCTGGCACTACATCCGTATGCATGAAGTGCCCTATAACATGCTACACGACCGCGGGTATCCCTCAATCGGCTGTGAGCCCTGTACCCGCGCAATCCAGCCGGGCGAAGATATCCGCGCTGGCAGATGGTGGTGGGAAGGCGCGGACAAAAAGGAATGCGGCTTGCATTTTGATAACGGCAAAGTTGTCCGTACCTCGGCGAAGGCCAATGTGAGCGAAGCAGGCGTTAAGTGAACGCCGTGAACGGCCGAAGCCAAAACGCTGAAACAAAGATTGCGTGAAGCAAGATTAATATGACAACTACCATCGAACAACACATCCTGAATACAGCGAACAATCGCCACCTTGATTGGCTGGAATCCGAAGCGATCCACATCTTGCGCGAAGTCGCCGCCGAATGCACGAAACCCGTGCTGCTGTTTTCCGGCGGCAAGGATTCCGTCGTTTTGCTGCGCCTTGCGGAGAAGGCGTTCCGCCCAGGCAAGTTCCCATTCCCGCTGATGCACATCGACACCGGACATAACTTCAAGGAAGTGATCGCATTCCGCGATCGGCGCGCCGCCGAGCTGGGCGAAGAACTGATCGTGCGCTCGGTCGAAGAGTCAATCAAACGCGGCACCGTGCGACTGCGCAACCCGCAAACCGACTC
>CAZAWA010000099.1:0-6811 GCA_964488675.1 uncultured Oxalobacter sp.
GACCAGATCGCGCAGCGTGAAGCCGTCGTGTGCAGTGATGAAGTTGATGCTGGAACCGGCGCCACGATGGCTATGCCGGAACAGATCACTGGAACCCGCGAATCGTTGCGCAAATTCACCCAGCGTTGGCCATTGGTGCAGCCAGAAGGCGCGCATCGTGTCGCGATACCGGTCGTTCCACTCCAGCCATCCAGCCGGAAACCCGCCCAGTTGATAACCGCTGGGGCCAACATCCCATGGCTCCGCAACCAGCTTCACTTTTGCCAGTACCGGGTCTTGCCGGATGGCGGCAAAGAAAGATGCGTTGACCGAAAATCCCCCTTGTGCGTCGCGCGCGAGCACGGTCGCCAGATCGAATCGAAAACCGTCAACATGCATTTCCTGCACCCAGTAGCGCAGCGAATCCATGATCAGTTGCAGCACTCTCGGATGGCTGAGGTTCAGGCAATTGCCGCAGCCGCTCCAGTTTTCGTACAGTGCGAGGTCGCCCGGCTGCAGGCGGTAGTACGACAGGTTGTCGATGCCGCGAAAACTCAGGGTTGGGCCATCTCCGCCCATTTCGGCAGTATGGTTGTAGACCACATCCAGAAGCACTTCAATGCCACGGCTGTGCAGGGACTTGACCATGTCGCGGAATTCCGAAATCGGCGTCGTGCCTTCGCGTCCTGACCAGTAGCGCGTTTCCGGCGCGAAGAAGCCGATGCTCGAGTAGCCCCAGTAATTTGACAGCCCCTGTTTTTGCAATCGCGCTTCGTCAGCGCGGTAATGCAGCGGCAGCAAGTTAACCGTGGTCACGCCCAGTTGTTTCAGATAATCCAAAACGAAGGGATGCGCGAGTCCGGCATACGATCCGCGCAAATTCTCATCGACTTGCGGATGCAGCTTTGTGAAGCCCTTAATGTGCAGCTCGTAAATTACGGTTTCAGACAGGGGCACGCATGGCGGTGCATCGTCGCCCCAGTCGTAGGGCTCGTGCACGACGCGGGCTTTGGGTGCGATGTGGGCGGTATCTGTCGGATTGTCGATCAGGAATTCACTCTGCCCGAGGTATTTCCCGACGATATTTCGCGCATAGGGGTCGAGCAGCACCTTGTTGGGGTTAAAGCGATGTCCCTGATGCGGCGCATAAGTGCCGTACACGCGGTAGCCGTACAGCAGTCCGGGCACAGCGCCTTCCAGATAGCCGTGCCAGACGCCGGCATCCGATTCGGGCACCGGCAGGCGCGCGACTTCAGTTTGGCCGCTGTCATCGAACAAACAAAGCACGACCGAATGGGCGTGCGGCGCGACCAATGCGAAATTGACGCCATGCCCATCCCAGTGCGCACCCAGCGGGTAAGGCGTTCCGGGTTTGAGCAGGTTTGTTGTCTGTTGCATGTTTATGCCTTTGGTTTTCGCTTCAGCATCACGGTTGCCAGTGGTGGCACGGTCAGTGCCAGCGACCAGCGGTGACCATGCAGCCCGTTTCGCTTTGTGCGCAATTCGCCGTTATGGACGCCGCTGCCGCCGTAGATGCTTGCGTCGGTGTTGATGATTTCGACATAGGCGCCAGCCTTTGGAACGCCGACGCGATAATTGTGGCGCGGAACCGGGGTGAAGTTGCTGATTACGATCACGAAATCGCCTTTTTCGTCCTTGCGCAGAAATGCGAATACCGAGTTTTCAAAATCGTCGTGCACGACCCATTCGAAGCCGCGGTAGTCGAAATCCATGCGATGAAGCGGCGGGTGGTCTTGGTACACTGCATTCAAATTGCGGATAAGGCGATGCACGCCCTGATGCACCGGATATTGCAGCAAATGCCAGTCAACGGTGCCGTTCGCGTCCCACTCGCGGTACTGCCCGATTTCGCTGCCCATGAACAAAAGTTTCTTGCCGGGATGCCCCCACATGAAGCCGTAATAGGCGCGCAGATTGGCAAAGCGCTGCCATTCATCGCCGGGCATGCGTCCCAGGATCGAGCTTTTGCAGTGAACGACTTCATCGTGCGACAGCGGCAGCACGAAATTTTCGCTGAAGCCGTACATGATGCCAAATCGCATTTTGTCATGGTGATGGCGGCGGTGGAGCGGGTCCTGCTTCATGTACGCGAGCGTGTCGTGCATCCAGCCCAGATTCCATTTGAAGTGAAAGCCAAGGCCGCCATCGTAGGCAGGGCGGGTCACGCCCGGAAAGCTGGTTGACTCTTCGGCCATCGTGACCGCTTCCGGCCGTTCGATGCCGACCACCTCGTTCATGCGTCGGAGGAACGAAATGGCTTCAAGGTTTTCACGGCCGCCATACTGGTTGGGTATCCACTGACCCGGCTCGCGGTTGTAGTCGCGGTAAAGCATCGACGCCACCGCATCGACGCGCAGCCCATCAATGCCAAAGCGCTCGATCCAGTACAGCGCGTTGCCAACCAGGAAGTTGCGCACTTCCCGTCCACCGTAGTTATAGACCAGCACGCTCCATTCCTGATGGAAGCCTTCGCGCGTGTCGGCGTGCTCGTACAAACAGGTGCCGTCGAACTTTTCCAGGCCATGTGCGTCGATCGGAAAATGGCCCGGCACCCAGTCAAGAATCACGCCGACGCCATTGTCGTGGGCGGTTTCTACGAAATAGCGCAAATCGTCGGGTGTGCCAAAGCGCGAGGTTGGCGCGTACAGGCCGACCGGCTGGTAGCCCCACGATTCGTCCAGCGGATGTTCATGCACCGGCAGCAGTTCAATATGCGTGAATCCCAGATCCTTCGCATACGGAATCAACTGGTGCGCCAGTTCGCGATAGGTGAACCAGCGCTTGCCTTCTTCGGATGGCAGGCGCCATGATCCGAGATGCACTTCGTAAATGCTGATGGGCGCATCAAGGCGATTTGCCTGCTTGCGTTGTTCGGTCGTTGGATAGACGGATTGCATGCCGTGCACCACCGAAGCGGTGTCGGGGCGCAGCTGGGCGCGGAAAGCGAACGGGTCGGATTTGAGCAGAACGACCTGATCTTGTGTCTTGACTTCGTATTTGTAGATGTCGCCCACGACCATGTGCGGCACAAAAATTTCCCACACGCCGCATTCCGGGCGCAGGCGCATCATGTGGCGGCGGCCGTCCCAGTTGTTGAAGTCGCCCACCACGGATACGCGGCGCGCATTGGGCGCCCAGACCGCAAAGCTGACGCCACAGACGCCATCGATTTCCACCGGATGCGCACCCATTTTTTCGTATGGGCGGTAGTGCGTGCCTTCGGCCAGTAGCCAGATGTCGATGTCACCGAGGATTTTGGAAAAACGGTAGGGATCTTCCAGCTCCTGTTCGTGTGTTCCCCATTCTATGCGCAGGCGGTAGGGAAACGGGTTGATGCGGCGCGGCACCACGCACGAGAAAATGTCGCTGTCGTCAACGCGCTCAAGCACTGCCAGTCTGCGGCGGGTCTTGCTGTCGATTAGGCTGACGCCGGCTGCGCCTGGCAACAACGCGCGCACGACCAGCTGCTTGTGGATGCGATGCATGCCGAGCACGGCGAACGGATCGCCGTGGTCACCGTCCATCAATTGCCGGTATGCCTCAGAAAGCGTCGCTTGATTCGGCATCAGAATCCTCATTGTCATCACAATCTTCGCATTTGTTGCGAAGCCTGTGCCGTGCACTGAATATATACCACGCGAGAGCCGCCTCATGCGGATGCGTCGAAAATGCCATTTGATACCCGATAAATCCAACGGCCTGCGGAGCATATAATTGCTGGCCGGATTCAGAATTGGCATTCTAGCATCTGCGTGTTTGGCGGCAGATTTTGCAAGAGAGGCGGCAGGCGGCGTCGTTAAAATGGCGCCAAACCGCAGCAATTTCCATGCGGAAATAGATTTTTGTGGTATTTTTGGGGCGCAAGCCTGATCGCGACAGTTTTTCGGCGAGCTTTTTGTACACCCTTGGCTAACATTCACAGATCATGACATCGCCTGGCGAGACAAAACCTGCTGATGCACAAAATCACAGCGAGCGTTCTGGCGCAGGGCACTCATCGATCGCGACTCGTTCCAGGGGGTTCGTGATTATCGTGTGTCTGAGTTTGCTGGTGCTTGATGCATGGCAAACCTGGAATTCGCGCGAAATGCGCCTGCGGGAAGCGGAGGTGGTTGCAGCCAATCTGGCGCGATCGCTCGCTCAGCATGCGGAAGACACCGTCAAGCAGGCCGATACGGTTTTGGTTGGATTGATTGAGCGACTTGAAACGGATGGCACAGGCGCCGCGCAACTGGATCGCTTGCACCATCTGCTTGTGACGCAGGTGGCAGAACTGCCCAAGTTGCATGGTTTGTTTGTCTATGACGAACACGGCCGCTGGCTGGTGAACTCCCAGCCAACGCTCAATCGGAGCGCGAATAATTCGGATCGCGAATATTTTATTCACCACCGCAATAATAGTGACGACTATCCCTTCATCGGGAGACCGGTGCAAAGTCGTTCAACCGGAGAGTGGATCATTCCCGTGTCGCGCAGGATCAGCCGGACGGACGGCAGTTTTGCCGGTGTGGCACTTGCGACGATCCATATGAGCTACTTTTCAAAATATTACGGCACCTTCAATATCGGAGAAAAGGGCACGATTTTTCTGGCGCACGCCAGTGGCTATCTGGTATTGCGCCATCCTTTCCTGGAAGACCGGGTTGGCGGGGATTTGAAGGATTCGTTGCTGTTTCGCGAATATCTGCCGAAAATGCAGGCGGGCACTTACGCCAGCGAGAAGACGGCGGTTGATGAGCTTGGCCGCATCATTGCTTTCTATCGGTCACCGGCTTACCCGCTGGTGGCAGGGGCGACGATGTCGAAGAATGAGGTGCTTCTGACATGGTGGCAAGATGCATTCAAGCTGTTCCTGACGACCGGAGCGCTGGCGTTGATTTTGGGTTACCTTGGATTTCGGCTGACACGCCAGATTGCTTTCCGTGAGCAGGCCGAACGGTCGTTGCGGATAACGCAGGATAAACTTGAAGAACTGAATCAGGGGCTGGAAAGAATGGCAATGCAGGATGGTTTGACGGGGCTGGCCAACCGTCGAATGTTCGACATTACCTTGAATGAGGAATTCAACCGGGCGATGCGCAGCGGCGCTTCCCTGGCGCTGATCATGATCGATGTTGACGCCTTCAAAAAGTTCAACGACGCCTATGGGCATCCTGAAGGCGACGAGTGCCTGAAGAAAATTGCCATCGCGGTCAGCGAAAGCCAGAACCGGCCAGGCGATTTCGTTGCTCGCTACGGTGGCGAGGAAATGGCCGTGCTGCTCCCGGATACCGATCTCGCCGGAGCGGTGGCGGTGGCAGAGCGCATCAGGTCGGCGGTGCGCAATCTGGCTATGCCCCATCCGAGCAATCCGGCAGGAGTTGTGACGGTTAGCTGCGGCGTCGATGCCATGGTTCCCGTCAGGAATCAGACCATCCCGGCAGATTTGCTGATTTCGGCAGACAGTGCGCTCTACGCCGCCAAGAACAGTGGTCGCGACCATGTCGTGTCGCGATTATCGGCATCGGCCTGAACTTGAGTGGCAGGGTCTTAAAAACACATACTACCCACCAGTGTTTTTTATCCGGCGCGTCCATTATGGCTGAACGCCATATTCGTTAGCATACCCCCGAAATAATGCTCGTTTCTCAGCCAAAAATTGCCTGAATATTGTGCAAGGAGACGGTTTGGGAGCCTTCCGAAATCCCCAAACACCCGCATTGAGCCAAATAATAACGCGACGCGTTATTAGCGCATTTCTGCGTTACATGTTCGGATAATTCGGCCCGCCGCCGCCTTCCGGCGCGACCCAGACGATATTCTGGGTCGGGTCCTTGATGTCACAGGTTTTGCAGTGCACACAGTTCGAGGCGTTGATCTGCAACCGATCCTGACCATCGGATTTGACGAACTCGTAGACGCCAGCCGGGCAGTAGCGCACTTCCGGTCCTGCATAGCGCGCAAGATTGACGGTGACTGGCACACTCGCATTTTTCAGCGTGAGGTGGCTGGGCTGGTCTTCTTCATGCATCGTGTTTGACAGGTAGACCGAGGACAGCAGATCGAATGTCAGCCGGTTGTCCGGTTTGGGATAGGTGATGGGCTTGCATTCTGCTGCCGGACGCAGGTATTCGTGGTCGGCGCGGTTGCGGCGCAGCGTCCACGGCGCCTTGCCGCAGAACACGACCTGATCGATGCCGACCAGTAGCGATCCGAGAGTGAGCCCCTTGTTCATCAGGGGTTTGAAATTTCGTCCGCGATACAGTTCCTCATGCAGCCACGACTGCGCAAAGGCTTGCGGGTAGGCGCTCAAGGCGTCGTTACTGCGGCCCGCAGCGAGCGCTTCGAAAGCGGCCTCGGCTGCGAGCATGCCGGACTTCATGGCGGTGTGAATGCCCTTGAGGCGCGCACTGTTCATGAATCCGGCATTGCAGCCAATCAGTGCGCCACCGGGGAAGGCCAGTTCCGGCAGGGACTGCAATCCGCCAGTCGTGGCCGCGCGCGCGCCATAGGCGATGCGCTTGCCGCCCTCGATGTGGGCGCGGATCGCCGGATGCGTCTTGAAGCGCTGGAATTCTTCGAACGGCGACAGGTACGGGTTTTCATAGTTAAGCCCGACGAACATGCCAATCGCGACCTGATTGTTTTCCATGTGATACAGAAACGAGCCACCGTAGGTCGCATTGTCCAGCGGCCAGCCGGCAGAATGCAGCGTCAGGCCGGGGCGATGGCGTTTCGGGTCAATTTCCCACAACTCCTTGATGCCGAGGCTGAAGGATTGCGGATCGCGACCGCGATCCAGCACATAGCGCTCATTCAGCTGGCGACCAAG
>CAZAWA010000100.1:0-6745 GCA_964488675.1 uncultured Oxalobacter sp.
TCCAAGCGCGACACCGGCCGCACGCTGTATATTCTGGACGAACCGACCACCGGCCTGCACTTCCACGACATTGATCTGCTGCTGAAGGTGATCCACCGACTGCGCGATCAGGGCAACACGGTGGTGATCATCGAGCACAACCTCGATGTGATCAAAACGGCGGACTGGATTGTGGATCTCGGCCCGGAAGGTGGCGCGGGTGGCGGGAAAATTATTGCCACCGGCACGCCGGAGCAGGTGGCGAAAAATCCGGACAGCGCGACCGGGATTTATCTTGGGCAGGCGTTGAAGAAGCGATAGGCCCGATCAGTAATTTTTATTGGAGAAGACTATGAGCAATTCCGTTCACGGACACGAGGTAATGCACTTCATGCTGGAGAAAGAAGGCGAGGGCTTTTCGAAAGAAAGTCTGAAGGAAGCGATTGAAGCCCGCTTCGGCGCCGATGCGCGTTTTCATACCTGCAGCGCGGACGGCATGACCGCCGAACAGCTGATCGATTTTCTGTCGAACAAAGGAAAGTTTGTTGAGACCGGAAGCGGGTTCAATACGCAGGCTGACAAAATTTGTAATCACTAAGCCCGGGCGATAACTTGTCTGGAAGAAAATCGTGGTCTTTCCCCGGTTGTTCTGATTATTTGCCGTCTTGGTTGAGCAAACAATGCTCAACTCTTGCAAACAATATCCATCGCAGAAGTGCCGTTACTCTCGGGAAATATGTCATGCGGCTTTCCTGATGCGTCCACATCAAATACCATTTCACCACTTCTCCCTTTTCCTTTGAATGCCGCAATTCGCATCACACTTATCGTCCGATTGTGACAATCGATAACATTAAGCTCAATTTGAGAAAAATATAATCTGCCTTCGGTATTTTGCAAATTTATGAAATTTTTGAGCGACCAAAATTTTCTTTTGCTTCCATTTATCACGATTGAGGAAGTATCTATGTACTATTCGTAATTACTTCCATTCCAAACAAAAGTCCATTCTGCAGCGCTTGCATGAACGGTTACAAGAAATGCAATGACACCAATAAGTTTTCTCATATTTGTTATCTCCAAGCCTGATGTACTCTTTTTAATTTTGAGCTTGGGTCGTCAGACATAACGACTGTAAGAAATTAAAGTGCTCAATTTATTTTTTGCTACCGATACACTTCACTTCGATTCCCGATCTGCACCACCAGCACACGCAGCAGTCACAGGGGTCAGGCTCAATTTATTACTTTTATTGTCAAACGCCAGCATCAGCTTCTACATACTTGACAATCGTGACGGGTACCGTGGACGCATGCAACACCGCCTGCGACACAGAACCAAGCAGCGCGCTGCGCAGCGCGCCCCAGCCTCGGGCACCCATGATGATGGCATCACAAGCATGGCGCTGGGCTATCTCGATCAGCGTTTCTGCCGTGTAGCCTGATCCGATCTCGCATTCATAGGACTCACCGGCGGCATTGAGCAGCGCCTCTGCACCTTCCAGCGCACGCGCACCGACTGCGCCGCTGACGCGCTCCAGCACATCGGAGTGGGGAGTTAGCAGCAACTCATACAGGTAGGTTGATTCCTGCACGGTGGCCAGCACGAAGCTGGCCTTCAAGCCGTCGCACTTCAATCGCAAAGCGTAGCGGACGGCAGCCAGCGCATGTTCAGAACCATCGACGGGCAAAAGGATTTTCATCGTTCAATTACCAGTTAAAAATAATCGGGAACAGCCCACGGATTCATCCGGCATTTTCTTTGCAAGCGCTACCGGTAAACCTCGCTCCGGTTTCCTAGCTGAACCACCAGCACACGCAGCAACCCATCCTGAATATCGCAAATCACCCTGCAGTCGCCAACCCGGTAGCGCCAGAGACCGCCAAGCGGCCCGGTCAATGCCTTGCCGGTGTTGCGCGGGTTATCCGAACCGGCGATGCGTTCATCCATGTAATCAACGATCCGTCGCGCCATCTGCCTGTCGAGCTTGCGCAACTGCTCTCTGGCAGTATCGGTGTAATCAATCTCCCAGGCCAAGGTCTTTCCTCACTGCGGCAGCGGAATGCGTCTGCTCCCGCCCCTTGCGGACGCGTTCGAGCACATCAGCCGCAAGGTAATAGTCCTCCATGTCCCCTATGCCCTGCTCGATGATTTCTCGCAGGTAATAGGATTTGGTGCGCCCTGTTTGCTCGGCAAGAAAATCCAGCCGCCGCTCAATATCAGGGGCGATACGGATAGAAGTAGCCATGTCACAACTCCTTATGAATACATGTATTCATTGTATCACATGGGTCAGAGCGATTTACCCCTCACTCACACACCCTTTTGCACGCCTCCAGCGATCCAAAAGGCATCACCCCGCCGCAACCGGAGGCTTCAATGCAAATTTTTGCAGCCGCATCAAAATAGGCATACCAGAAGAGCGCCTTGCAGCTTCCCGGAACGGGCTTCATGCGACACCGCTCCTTGGTGTCCACCTGCTGGTTTTTGGTCTGCCTGAGTACACCATTCAGATAGCTGGAAACCTCCACGCGGCCATTGTATAGAGCGCGGTCTATGTGCTCCGCTTCGGGCAGCAGCCCTTTTTCAACCAGCGTCTTGACGATGTTCAGGTTTCCGGATTCGGCTGCATTCAGCAGGATGCGCGGCTGATTCGGACTGGCGCCCCGCTCCAGAATCATGTTGAATATCTCTTCGTCACCCATCGCCGCCGACCGGCTCAGGGCAACCTCGTTGACGGCAATGCCGTTTTTCAAGAGGATCACGGCAACCTCCCTGCGATCCCTGGATATTGCCTGCTCCAGCAGATTATCCTCAGCCGACTTTTTAAGATCAAACCCCTTCTCGATAAAAAGATTCGTCAGCGCGATCGACCGTGCTTTGCCGTCCATGTAGACGATGCTGAAAAATGCTGTCTTTCCCTCTTTGTCCCTCAGATTGACATCGGCGCCCTTTTCAATCAACTGCCTGGCAACCTTGTCCCTGTGGTAGCGCATGGCTTCATGCAGCGGCGTTCCGCCTTCGTCATCCCGCGCATTGATACTGGCTCCCTTTTCCAAAAGCAGCAGAACAACATCGGGATAGCCTCGGTTGGCAGCATAGTGGAGCAAGGTTTTGCCATTGCCATAAGCCTCGTTGACATTCTTTTTCGATCGGACATGGTCTTTCAGACGCTCCGGGCTGTCTGCGATCTTTTCAATCTCCGGCCGACGATCGGCGAAGAACTCCTTGAGCAATTCTTCGCCCAGTTTGTCCTGCGCCATGGCATGCTGCGGCGCGGCGCAAAGGAAGATCGATACCACCCACATCAAAAAATAATTTCTGGATCTCATGCAATCCCCCCTAAATTAACGGCTCAGCCAGTGGCGTTAAAACAGGCTGCCCTCCGTTCATTGCGTCGGCCTTGACTCTGCCTCGCCCACCACAAACTCCCCCACCGTCACGACTTCCTTGCTGCCCTTCAGCCGCAGCGTGACCGACTGATCCTTTTGCTGCGCCGTGCCGAATCCGGTCGTGAGCCGCAATTGCAGCGTGGTCGCGCCCGCCACTACCTGCTGCCGGTGGCCATAGAACTGCGCCTGCACCAGATACTTGCCGGGTTTGGCGGTCTTGAGCGAAAACTCTTCGGGGCCATAGCCGCCGGTAAAGTCGCGCGACATCGCGCCACCCTGATAAGTCAGCCGGTTGGCATAGAAAGCCTTCTCGCCGTTGGGGTCAGTGACCCAGAGATCGATGTCGGTATTGTCCGCATCCCATGAGAGCACAGCGCGCAAATCCAGCGGCAGGTTGCGCAACAGCCGCTGATCCATCGCGGAAGTATTCGGCCTTTCCGGCGCAGTGGCGACGATGGCGTTCAACTCGGCCAGCGCGATCAGCTCGATGTCCGGAAAGCGGTTATGCCACGGTCGGCGCACCACTTCATACAGGCTGTCCACGGCTTTCTGATATTGTCGATTTTCTGCCTGCGCCAGCCCGAGGTCGCGCCAGGACTGCGGCTCGTTGGGCGCGAGTGCCAGCACCTGTTCCAGCACCGGAATCGCCAGCGCCGCCTGTTTCACCTGCATCAGGCGGTAGCCGAGGATGCGCAGAATGTGGCGGTTTTCCAGATTCATCTCGGCCAGGTTCGACAGGATGCGTAGCGCCAGTTGCGGCTGATTGCGATCGAAGAAAATGTCGGCGGCATCGAGGAAGAAGGCCGTGCTGTTGGTATAAGTCGGCCGTTCGTCCAGATAGACGCGATACAAATCCTTCGCGTCCGCCTTGCGCAGGCGCTCGGCGTAGGGCGCGTCGGGACTCCACTTTTTCAGATGGATGGTCGCGGTGGCACCTGATCCGTCGGATTCGGGACTCGACGCAGGCGCGCCCGCGCGGCGGGGTGCGCTCTTGCGCATCACGCGCGACCTGTCGGCTGACATCTCAGACGGCGCAGACATGGCCACGCTCGACATTGCCGTCGGTGACGGCACAGGCATGGCATGCTCTTCCTTCTTCGGCGGTCTCTCCCCCTTGGGGAAATCCTTTTCCCACCACTTTAGCTTGTCGGCAAATCGCTTGACGATCTGCTCCAGATGGGCAGCGCTGTCCCTCTCTTTCGTCACGCGCATCTGCGCCAGCAGCCGGTCATATTCGGCACGCAGTTCGGATGGCGGCAAGATTTCGTAGCGCGCGTAGTCTGCGACCCGGTCGAGCACAATCAGCGAAGTGCCGCGCGTCACCAGCGCGAAGGTTTTTCCCAGGCGCATGATCTCGGCGCGGTTGAGTTCGTATTCCGGCTCCAGACCGGCGAGTTTCAGCCGCGCCCATTCCTGCGCGGCGAAGTTATCAACATTCGCGCCTGCATTTCGCCCCTGTTTCACCTTGATGCTTTGCTTCCTGCTCTGGCCGGACGGCGTGCGCCATTCGACTTCAACCACCGTTTCCGGCTCGGTCAGCACACCCGCCACGCTGATGCGCCCGGTAACGGGATCGCGCGATGACGCGACCAGTTCTTTCGCGCCGCTTGCACGCAATCCTGCCAGCCGTGCGGGCATTTCGCGCAGTGCCCTGGCGGCAGCGGCAGGCGGGGTCTGCATCAAGTCCACGAATGCACCACCACTTTGCTCGGCGGCATGGCGCAGGCGCAAGGTGTCGGCCGATTCTGACGCGCTCACCGCCAGCAGCGGTACTTCGAAGCGCGGCATGGCGGGTGCGCCATAGTTGGTCAGCCCGTCGGAGAACAGCATGACGGCGTCGGCGCTTGCTGTGGGCTTGAAAGCCGCCGCGCTGGTCGCGCCGTCATAGGCGATTTTTTCCAGTACGGCGCGCAAGGCCGACCAGTTGCCGTTGCGGATGCTGAATTGCCCGCCATCCTCGGCGATATCTCGCGCCAGGCTCAGGCGCACTTCAGTGTTGCCGACCGCCTTGAACCAGGCATCCAGCAAGGCAAATTCGCGGTTGTGGTCGCGCGCAGCGCCGGAACCGGAGGCGTCCCATACCAGCGCCAGTTGCTTCGGCGCGGGCCGCTGCGCCTGTCCCATGTCCATGCCCGGCACTTCGGCGTAGAAATAGTGGCTGCCGTCTTTTTCCTCGGACAACGCCAGCGCCCGATCCGGCTGCGCCAGCGAGATTTCCACGCGCGGCTCTGGCTTGACATCCTTGCGGCTGAGTTCCAGCCTGGCCTCGCCTTCGCTATGCCACCACTTGGCGCCGCTCAGTCCGCGCAGCAGGCGGGTCTGGTTGACCGCCAGCCCCGGCGCGAGCAGGCGGAATTCGAAGGATTCCAGTTTTTCCGCTACCGGCAGCGGCAGCCGGTAGATCGCGGCGGCGCTCCTGCCTGATTTCGCGGTCGTCAGGCGCTCGGTGATGGTGAGTGATACCTTGCGGCTCCCCTGCGCCGGAATCGGGTAGATGCGCAACTTGAAGTTGTTGCCTTTGGTGACTTCCAGCAGCGCCGGGTCAATGCGGGCACGGATCACATCTTCGAACACCTGCTGCCCTTTGGCCTTCTCCACCGGCACGGCCGAACGCCATTTTCCGTCGAAATCGAGCGCAAAGGCCGTCACCTGCTGGCCATCCAGCAGCGGGAACTGGAGTTCGCCTTCGAGGATACGGTTGTTGGGATTTCGAAACGAGAGTTCAATGGTCGTTTTCGCCAGATGCCCGACGATCTGGCTGTCGACCTTCATGGCTGTCAGACGCACCGGCTGCGCTGCCGTGTCGGTGATGCGCAGAAGCGGCGGTAATGGCATCGCGATCCGTGCGGCGGCGCTGCCCGTCAGACTCAGCAGGATTGTGAACATGAATACACGAAGAAAGTGGGGCATTTGAATCCTCCTGTTCTGGTGCCGAGTGTGGCGCGTTGGGGGGGGACACAGGGTAAAAAGAACGATTCCGCAATGCAACCTGTAGAGTGCCGCTCCATTATCAAATCGGCTTGCCAGCCCGTCAAGCAAGCTGTTTATTTGTTACACACTTGCTGACCAACCGGCCGAAACACTAATAACGCGTCGCGTTAATAGTTGGCTCAAAAATGCTGCCTGAAGCGACTTTTATGCCCCCAGCACCCATTTTGCACAAAATATAGGCATATTTTGGCTCATAAAATGCCATTATTGAGGGAGTATAAGCGCAAAAATGTCTGATAACCATTCCACACGCGCCGGATAATATTTACTGGGGGTGAGTATGTGATTTACTGTTCAACGGAACTGCCGCTACATCAACATCGCCCGTTCGGCCTCGGCCACGCAATCCGGCGTGCCGCGCAACACCAGCACATCGCCCGCCA
>CAZAWA010000101.1:0-6730 GCA_964488675.1 uncultured Oxalobacter sp.
GTGTGGCCAAAGCAGTGGGGGGGTTGTCGAATTTCAGTTTCTGTTTCCGTGGCAACACCCGGGCACGCGAAGCGATTCACACGTTTTTTCTGAACCACGCGATTCAGGCCGGGATGACAATGGGCATCGTCAACGCGGGCATGATTGGCGTGTACGACGAGATTCCGGAAGATTTGCGCGAACGCGTCGAGGATGTGGTGCTGAACCGCAGGGATGATGCGACTGAGCGCATGATTGAGATCGCGGCCGAGTTCAAATCGGGCGCCAAGCAGGAAGCTGCCACACTGGAGTGGCGCAGCGAGCCGGTACAAAAACGGCTGGCGCATGCGCTGGTGCATGGCATCACGCAGTGGATCGACGAAGACACTGAAGAGGCGCGGCAGGAAGTCGTGCGCGACGGCGGCCGGCCGATCCATGTGATTGAAGGCCCGCTGATGAATGGCATGAATGTCGTTGGCGATTTGTTCGGGCAGGGCAAGATGTTCCTGCCGCAGGTGGTGAAGTCGGCGCGCGTGATGAAGCAGGCAGTTGCGCATCTGGTGCCGCACATCGAGGAGGAAAAGAAACTGCTTGGCGAGAGCAAGCCAAAGGGCAAGATTGTGATCGCCACGGTCAAGGGAGATGTGCACGACATTGGCAAGAACATCGTTGCGGTGGTCTTGCAGTGCAATAACTTCGAAGTGGTGAACATGGGCGTGATGGTGCCAGCGGCCGAAATTCTGGCGAAGGCGAAGGAAGAGAATGCCGACATCATTGGCCTGTCCGGCCTGATCACGCCGTCGCTCGAAGAAATGGCCTATGTCGCCAGCGAAATGCAGCGCGACCCCTGGTTCCGCGAGCGCAAGATGCCGTTGATGATAGGCGGCGCGACTACGGGGCGCGCACACACGGCAGTCAAGATTGCACCCCATTACGATGGGCCGGTCATCCAGACGGCGGACGCTTCGCGCGCGGTATCGGTTGCACAGGCGCTGCTGACGCCAGAGATGCGCGACAAGTACATCGGCGAGGTCGCCGCAGATTACGCCCACCTGCGTGAACTGCATGCGGGCAAGAAACAGCCGGTGATGCTGCCGTTGCCGCAGGCACGCGAAAACGCGACCAGGGTTGATTTCAGCGGTGACAATGCGCCCAAAAAACCGACGATGATCGGCCATCGCTTCGTCAAAAATGCCGATCTGGCGACGATTGCGCAGTACATCGACTGGGGACCGTTCTTCCACACCTGGGAACTGGCCGGGCATTATCCGGCCATCCTGGAGGATGTGGCGGTTGGCGAGGAGGCGAAGACGCTGTTTGCGGACGCGAAAGCGATGCTGACGAAGATCATCGATGGCCGCTGGCTGACCGCGCACGCGGCGGTAGCGCTGATGCCGGCCAACAGCGTCGGTGACGACATTGAGGTTTACGAGGACGAAGCGAGAAGCAAGCTCGCGCTGACCTGGTACGGTTTGCGCCAGCAGACGGAAAAGCCCGTGATCAACGGCGTTGCCCATCCGAACCACTGCCTGTCCGATTACATTGCGCCCAAGGAAAGCGGCATCGCCGATTACATCGGCCTGTTCGCGGTCACGACCGGCATCGGCATCGAGCCGCACCTGCAGCGGTTCCGGCGGGCGAACGACGACTACAGCGCCATCATGCTGCAGGCGCTGGCCGATCGTCTGGTCGAGGCGTTTGCCGAATACCTGCACGAGCTGGTCAGGAAAGACATCTGGGCTTACGCGCACAATGAGCAGTTGAGCACGGAGGAGTTGCACAAGGAAGCGTATCGCGGTATCCGCCCTGCGCCCGGCTACCCGGCCTGTCCCGAGCACACGGTGAAAGCCGACATGTTCCGGTTGCTGCAGTGCGAGCGCATGGGCATGAGTCTGACGGAATCCTTCGCCATGTTGCCAGGATCGTCTGTGTGCGGCTTTTACCTTGCGCATCCTGATGCCAAATTTTTCAGTGTCGGCAAGATCGGCCGCGATCAGGTGGCGGATATGGCGCAGCGGCGCGGCGTGCCGGAGGAATTCCTTAAGCACTGGCTGGCACCGAATTTGTGAGATATCCCTTCCCATTCACAGGGGAAGGAAGGCAGGCGCCGATGAATATTTTGTAGTTCATTCCGCAGGAAAGGCTCATGTATTCGTACAAGCAATTCGTGAACAGCCACTTTTTCGACCGGCGCCTGGCGCATTTTCTCGGCATTGCTGCGTTAACGCCGTTCGTTATCCTGTCGCTGGTTTGCTGGGTGGTGCATCCTGGCTGGCTGGGGGACATCATCCGTGGCCAGCTTTCCTATGGCATCGCGATTCTCTCCTTCCTCGGCGGCATCCACTGGGCTGGCGCGCTGCTGACGGGCGAAATGACGGGCGAGCAGACCAAAAGAGTGCTGTTGCTCGGCGTCGCGCCGGCCGCGTTTTCCTGGGTTGCGGTGCTGATCGATGTCGGACTGGGGTTTGCGGTAACAATGGCTTGCTTCATCGCTGCCTACCGCTTCGACCGGCGCATGTACCCGCTGTACCACTTGCCGGACTGGCTGCTGCAACTGCGCTACCGGCTGACCTGTGCGACCGTCGGCGCGCAACTTCTGACCTTTGTCGCAGTCAATCTGAGGGCATGAAATGAGAGCAAGAGAAAACAGCCGCATCGAATATCGCATCGTGCCCAAAGATTTGGCCGCGCATCTGTTTGCCGTGACAGTCAGCGTGACACAACCCGATGCGGACGGACAGGTGTTTGCGTTGCCCGCGTGGATACCGGGCAGCTACATGATTCGCGAGTTCGCGCGCCACATCGTGCAGATTCGTGCCGAGGCTGGCGGGAAAGAAATTGCGATCATCAAACTCAACAAGGATACCTGGAAGGCTGCGTCCTGCAAGGGGCGGCTTATGGTGCATTACGATGTGTATGCGTGGGATTTGTCGGTGCGTTCGGCGCATCTGGATCAGACGCACGGATTTTTCAACGGCAGCAGCGTTTTCCTGCGCGTGGTCGGGCGGGAAAAACAGTCGCATGTCGTGGATATTCGTCGTGGTGCCGATCCGGCATGCAAGAACTGGCGCGTCGCCACCTCGCTGCCGGTGCTCAAGGCCAAACGGCACGCCTTCGGCGCCTATGTCGCCGCCAATTACGACGAGCTGATCGATCATCCGGTGGAGATGGGCAGCTTTGCACTGGCCAGCTTCAAGGCGCATGGGGTGGTGCACGAGGTGGCCATCACCGGCAAGGTGCCAAACCTGGACATGGAGCGGCTTTGCGCCGACCTGAAAAAGGTGTGCGAGGCGCAGATCGCGCTGTTCGAGCCGGAATCCCTGCGTGCGCCGATGGATCGGTTCGTGTTTCTGGTGATGGCGGTCGGCGAGGGTTATGGCGGACTGGAGCATCGCGCCTCCACCGCGCTCCTGTGCTCGCGCAACGACTTGCCGGCCAAAGGCAAGCCGGAGATGAGCGACGGCTACCGCACTTTTCTCGGTTTGTGCAGCCACGAGTATTTCCACACCTGGCTGGTGAAACGCATCAAGCCGGCGGCCTTCGTGCCCTACGATTTGCAGTCCGAAAATTACACGCCATTGCTGTGGCTGTTCGAGGGCTTCACCAGTTACTACGATGATCTGATGCTGGTCAGAAGCGGCGTGTTCGATGTGCCGGCCTATCTGAAGCGCATCGAGAGTATCGCCGGGCAAGTGCTGCGCAGCGGTGGTCGCCAAATACAAAGCGTGGCGGATGCCAGCTTCGACGCATGGATCAAGTATTACCGGCAGGACGAAAACTCGCCCAATTCCCAGGTGAACTACTACACCAAGGGCGCGCTGGTCGCGCTGGCGCTGGATCTGACCCTGCGCGAACAGTCCGGCGGCACAAAATCGCTGGACGATGTGATGCGCGCCTTGTGGCAGCGCTACGGGCGCGGCTTTTACGACGATGCGGCAGGGCAGCGCGGCATTGCCGAAATGGAAGTCGAGGCATTGATCGAGGAAGTCAGCGGCTTGCGGCTGAAGCGTTTTTTCGATCGTTTCGTGCGCGGCACCGAGGATTTGCCGCTGGCGCGGTTGCTGGCGCCTTTTGGCATCGTGTTTACCGACAACCGGAAAAAGCGGCAGGCCAGCCTCGATGTGCGAATCGCGCCCAATGCGGCGCGCGGCAACGAATGCAAGCTGGCGCATGTGTACGAGGGCGGCGCCGCGCATCGGGCAGGGCTGTCGGCGAACGATGTGCTGGCCGCGATCGACGGCTTGCGCGTCACCGGCAGCAATGTCGACAGATTGCTGGCGCGTTATGCGGTCGGCGACGCAGTGACCGTGCACGCCTTCCGGCGCGACGAGCTGATGGTGTTCGAGGCGACATTGCAAGGCGACCTTTCGCCGCAGCCCAAGCTGGAGGTCAGGAAGCGGTCGGCGAAGGAAGCGAAGGCGCAGGATGGCTGGTTGCTTCCTGATTGAACCGGCCGAATTGCCCACGAATTCTTGCGCCCGATCTCATGCTGGCCCGCAGTCAGGGTAATAACGCGACGCGTTATTATTTGGCCTGAAGCTGTCCTGGCATGGCGGTTTTGGGCGCAAAAACCCAGTTTTGCACAAAAAACAGGCAGAAATTGCCTTGTGAATGACCGTTTTCGGGGGAGTATAGGACTTAAATTGGCCTTAACTCATGCCTGACGCGCCGGAGAAAAATTACTCAGTGGGAGTATAGGTTTTTCGGTTCATTCAGCGCCATGAAAAATTTGATTGCCGACCGCGCTTATTCGACTGCGGGCTTCAGGCAAACAGGCGTTCCAGTTCCACGCCCGGCTCGGGTGCGCGCATGAACGCTTCGCCCACCAGAAACGCGTGCACATTGGCGTCGCGCATGCGCTTCACATCCGCCTGCGAGAGGATGCCGGATTCGGTCACCACCAGTCGGTCTGTCGGCACATCCTTCAGCAGGCCCAGCGTGGTGTCCAGCGAGGTCTCGAAGGTGCGCAGGTTGCGGTTGTTGATGCCTTGCAGCGCGGTTTTCAGGCGCAGCGCGGCGTCCAGTTCGGCGCCGTCATGCGATTCGACCAGCACGCCCATGCCGAGATCGAGCGCGCAAGCTTCCAGTTCCGCCATCAGGCCGTGATCGAGCGCGGCGACAATCAGCAGGATGCAGTCCGCGCCCCAGAGTCGCGCCTCGTAAATTTGGTACGGGTCGATGATGAAGTCCTTGCGCAATACCGGAATGGCGCAGGCGGCGCGCGCCTGCAGGAGAAATTCGGGCGCGCCCTGGAAGAAGGGCGCATCGGTCAGCACCGACAGGCAGGCGGCGCCATGCTGTGCGTAGCTGGCGGCGATCTCTGCCGGGCGGAAGTCGGCGCGGATCACGCCTTTCGACGGCGACGCTTTTTTCACTTCGGCGATTACCCCCGCCCTGCCGCTGGCAATTTTTGCGCGCAGGCTGGATTCAAAGCCGCGCACGGCCTTGTGCGTGTCGAGGCCGCCCTCGACTTCGGCGCGCAAGCTGGCGAGCGAGCGAACTTTCTTCGCGGCTGCGACTTCATCCGCTTTGACGGACAGGATCTTGTTCAGGATGTCGGGCATGGGTGTCTGGGTGTCTAGAGATGGTGAAGGGCCGGGGTAAGCAGTTTTTCGGAGACTAAAATCGGGGTCGAGTAATTTTCGATATTCGGGGTCAGCAGTTATGCCGGTGCTCGCAACGGGGTCGGCGTAATTTTCGCTTCGCGAAAAAACGGATGGCCCCGCTATTTATGCGCTTGCTCCCCATTTCTGCGTGACAGCGACGAACTGGTCAAGCTTGGCGCGCGCATCACCGGATGCCATGACAGTGCGCGCCCGGTCGATGCCGTCCGCAATCGATTTTGCGACGCCCGCAGCATATAGCGCCGCGCCCGCGTTGAGCGCGACGATGTCGGAAGCCGGGCTGGAATGGCTGCCCAGCGCTTCCAGCACCTTGTCTTTCGACTCGATTGAATTGGCGACCTGGAAATTGCGTGTGGCGACCATTTGCAGGCCGAAATCCTCCGGGTGGATTTCATACTCGCGAATCTGGCCGTTCACCAGCTCGCCGACCATGGTTCCGGCGCCGAGCGACAGCTCGTCGACATTGTCGCGCCCCCAGACCACCAGCGCGTGCTGTGCGCCGAGCTTTTGCAGCACGCGCACCTGTATGCCGACCAGATCGGGGTGAAACACGCCCATCACGATGTTGGGCGCGCCGGCCGGGTTGGTCAATGGGCCGAGAATATTGAAGATGGTGCGCACGCCCAACTCCCGTCGCACCGGCGCGGCGAATTTCATGGCTTCATGGTGCTGCGGCGCGAACATGAAGCAAATGCCGGTCTGGGCAAAACATTCGGCCACCTGATCGGGCGAAAGCGCGATGTTGGCGCCAAGCGCCTCCAGCAAGTCGGCGCTGCCGGAGGATGAGGAAACGCTGCGTCCGCCATGCTTCGCAACACGCGCGCCGGCGGCCGCCGCGACGAACATGGACGCGGTCGAGATGTTGAAAGTGATGGCGCCGTCCACGCCAGTGCCGACGATCTCGGCCCCGATCACCGGGCCGGCTCGCATGTATCCGGACCCCGCGGTGAGCGTCGTGCCCACCGCGACTCAGGTCGAGAGCTTCCCCTATCTCACCGAGGAGTACTTCGTGTCCGGTAGCGCCAACGACGCGCCGTACACCACGCGCATCATCGTACGCCGCCCGAAGGAGCCATCGCAGTTCAGCGGCACCGTGGTGGCCGAGGCGCTGCACGCCGGCGGGCGCC
>CAZAWA010000102.1:0-6585 GCA_964488675.1 uncultured Oxalobacter sp.
ATATAGCCCCACAGATCGCGATCCAGATCGATCAGGATGGTGTTGGCGCGCGCGATGGCATCGAACAGTTCGGCCATGTAGTCGTGCGGCTCGATCTGGATGGTGTACGGATTCCAGGTCAGACCGAGACGGGTTTCGATGACGCCTTTCGCGAAAGCCTGCCAGTCAAAATCGGGATAGGCCGAAAGGTGGGCGTTGAAATTTCCGACCGCGCCATTCATCTTGCCGAGAACCTCGACGGCAGCGATGCGCTTGGCAGCGGTGCGCAGGCGTGACACAACATTGGCGATCTCCTTGCCGAGCGTGGTCGGGCTGGCGGCCTGGCCATGCGTGCGTGACAGCATCGGCATGTCCGCGCAGTCGTGCGCGAGCAGCGTCAGGCGGTCAATCACCCCTTGCAGCGACGGCAGCAGCACGGTGTCGCGCGCGGTCTTGATCATCATTCCATGCGAGGTGTTGTTGATGTCTTCCGAGGTGCAGGCAAAGTGGATAAATTCGGCAGCGGCTTTGAGTTCGGCCGATACCGCCGGATCAATGGAGGCATTCACGGCGGTCAGATGCCCCATTTCCGGCGGCAGTGGCTGCCCGCTGGATTCTTTCAGCCAGTATTCGACCGCCTTGACATCGTGGTTGGTTACGGATTCGATGGCCTTGATGCGCTCCGCATCGGCTTCGGTGAAGTTGCTGGCAAGACGGTTGAGAAAGTCGGTGGTGGCAGCCGAGAAAGGCTTGAGTTCGGCAAATCCGGCTTCCGACAAGGCGTGAAGCCAAGCTATCTCGACCTTGACGCGATAATGCATGAAGCCGGCTTCGGACAAAATCGGTCTCAGGCGACTCACCCTGCCGGCATAGCGGCCATCAATGGGGGACAGGGCGGATAACGGGGAAGGGGGCATGATGGGCTGGGCGGTGAAGGGGACAGTATGAAATTTCGCGTCATTTTAACACTTTGCGATGCAGGGATTTGCGTCACAAGGCGTTGTAAAAACGATAGAGTTGCCTGTTACAACCATGAAACCGTAGGGGCCAGATGCTATACTCAACCGCTTAGATAATCTGTTTTCCAGATGTGAGAGCGCATGAAACTGTTTGGTACGCATACCAGCCCCTATGTCCGCAAGGTTCGGGTGGTGCTGGCGGAAAAAAAACTGGATTACCAATTGGTTCTTGAGGATGTCAGTTCCGCTGACACCAAAATTCAGGAGGTCAACCCGCTGGGCAAGGTGCCATGTCTGGTGATGGAAGACGGTTCGGCCTTGTACGACTCGCGCGTCATTGTTGAGTATCTGGACACGCTGACACCGGTCGGCAAACTGATTCCACCGAGCGGCCGGGAGCGCGCCGAAGTGAAGTGCTGGGAGGCGCTGGCCGATGGCGTGCTGAATGCGGCTATTCTGGTGCGTCTGGAAGAAACAAAAAGAACCGCCACGCAGCAAAGTACTGAGTGGAAGCGGCATCAGATGGGCAAGGTCGGGGCAGGGCTGGAGGCCATGTCGACAAAGCTGGCCAACAAATCTTTTTGCAACGGCAATCAGTATTCGCTGGCGGATATCGCCGTTGCGACAACGCTTGGATGGTTGAGTTTCCGCTTTCCGCAAATCGACTGGCGCGATGCCTACCCCAACCTTGGCCGCCTGTACGACAAGGTGTCCGAGCGCCCCTCCTTCAAGGAAACGCCGCCGGAATCAAATCGGGATGCAGGTTGAACATCCTTACTGTTCGTTTGCCAGCCCGAATTTGCCGGTGATGATGCCGCCACCGAGGCACACTTCGCCCCGATAGAAGACAGCCGACTGGCCTGGCGTCACTGCCCATTGGGGTGTCGGGAAGACCATGCGGAATTCTTCGCGGCTGACAACGCTGCATTCACAGACGACATCAGCTTGCCGGTAGCGCGTTTTTGACGACAACGCCGTTTCTTTGGGCGCTTCGCCAGCAACCCAGCTCGCCTGCCCGGCTTCCAGTGCGGAAGACATCAGCCATGGGTGGTCGTGGCCTTGCACGACATAAAGCGTGTTGTCCGGAATATCTTTGGCTGCGACATACCACGGCTCGCTGTTTCCTTCGGCATTGCGGTGCTTTTTTGAACCGCCGATGCCGATGCCCTTGCGTTGTCCGAGCGTGTAGAACGACAGGCCAACATGCTCGCCGACAATGTCGCCTTCAGGCGTTTTAATCGGGCCCGGCTGGTATGACAGGTAGCGGTTCAGGAATTCCCGGAACGGGCGTTCGCCGATGAAGCAGATGCCGGTCGAATCTTTCTTCTTCGCGTTTGGCAGACCGAGCTGCTCCGCGATGCGCCGCACCTCGCTTTTTTTGATCTCGCCAAGCGGGAACAGCGTTTTGGACAGTTGCTGCTGGTTCAGCCGGTGGAGAAAATAGCTCTGATCCTTGCTTGCATCCAGCGCCTTGAGCAGTTCGAAGCGCCCGTCGCTTTCGCGCACACGGGCGTAGTGACCGGTCGCGATCAGATCAGCGCCAAGGCGCATGGCATGGTCGAGGAAAGCCTTGAACTTGATTTCGGCATTGCACAATACATCCGGGTTCGGCGTGCGGCCAGCCTGATATTCGCGCAGAAATTCGGCAAACACCCGATCCTTGTATTCAGCCGCGAAGTTGACCGCCTCGATGTCGACACCCACGACATCGGCCACGCTGACCGCATCGATCCAGTCGCTGCGCGCCGAGCAAAAGTCGTTGTCGTCATCATCCTCCCAGTTTTTCATGAACAGACCGATGACTTCATAGCCCTGCTCCTTCAGCAGCCAGGCGGAAACCGACGAGTCGACGCCGCCGGACATGCCGATCACGACGCGCTTTTTAGCCATTGGCCACTCCGGCAATGGCGATATGCGTTGAGAGCAGAGAAAGCGGCGCGCGCAGTCCTTGCAGGTAATCTTCCACGCATTGCATTAGCAGGGGACTGCGATGCAGGGCGCGGCAGGATTTGATTTCATCAACGGTCATCCAGACGGTTCGCAGGATATCCTTGTCGAGAGGTCGATCCTGCGGGTCACCCAGATCACCGACAAAGGCAAAACGCAGGTAGGTTCGCACTTCGCTGCCTTCGGCCGTTTCGAATCGCATCAGGTACATGCCCAGAAGCCCGGTCGGAGTAAAGTCGTGCGCGGTTTCTTCCAGCGTTTCGCGCACCACCGCCTGCACCAGCGTCTCGCCGGGGTCGAGGTGTCCTGCTGGCTGGTTGTAGCGAAGGCCTTCCGGTGTGTTTTCCTCGACCAGCAAGAAACGACCGTCCCGTTCAATGACGGCGGCAACAACGACGGCAGGCTTCCAGATATTTGTCATACTTTCTACGGTACAGGTAATTTTTGTAAGTTTGCTCGGCTGCCTGAAAGTACCTAAAAATCAGATGGATTTATGGATGATTTGCCATGTACGATCGGGCGTTTGCGGCGCTATTTTACTTTGCATGGCCGAACCTTGCCCGATTTCCATTTAGACAAGCCTCTTGAAAATAGTTATTTGGTGGCGCGGACTGTTTCCGTATGGAGGATATTGAAAAAGCGGCGGGGGATTTTTATACTTTTATATTTAATGTGCGTTTTATATTTTCCGTGTAATATTGACGGCTTTTTAGCGTTTATGTAATTGGAGGAGCATATGAAAATCGGCATTCCAGCCGAGACGCGGCCTGGCGAAACTCGCGTAGCTGCGACCCCAGAAACAGTCCGGAAACTTATCGCCGCCAATCATCAGGTTGTCGTTCAATCTGGCGCTGGCGTAAATGCGAGCATCACTGACGAGGCATTTCAGGAAGCAGGAGCGCAGATCGGCACGGCCGCTGATGCGCTCGGCAGCGACATGGTTCTCAAAGTACGCGCACCGAACGCTGACGAACGCGCAAAGATGAAATCGGGCGCCGTTCTGATCGGCATGCTGAATCCGTTTGACGCAGATAATGTTGCGGCGATGGCCAAGGACGGGCTGACGGCATTTGCACTAGAGGCAGCACCGCGCATTTCCCGTGCCCAGTCGCTCGATGTCCTGTCGTCGCAGGCCAACATTGCTGGCTACAAGGCGGTGATGATTGCGGCGGATACCTACCAGCGATTCTTCCCGATGCTGATGACGGCTGCCGGCACGGTCAAGGCGGCTCGCGTGCTGATCATGGGTGTGGGCGTTGCTGGTTTGCAGGCAATCGCAACGGCAAAGCGTATGGGCGCGGTTATCGAAGCTTCTGATGTGCGTCCTCCTGTCAAGGAGCAGGTGGAGTCGCTCGGTGCGAAATTCATCGATGTACCGTATGAAACCGACGAAGAACGGGAAATTGCGCAAGGCAGCGGCGGCTATGCGCGCCCAATGCCGGAAGCATGGATGAAACGCCAGGCAGCACTGGTTCATGAGCGCGCCAAACAGGCGGATATCATCATCACTACCGCCTTGATTCCGGGTCGCAAGGCACCGATCCTGATTTCGGAAGAGACCGTAAAGGCAATGAAACCCGGTTCCGTGATTGTCGACATGGCCGTTGAGCAGGGCGGTAACTGCCCGCTGACCGAACTCGGCCAAACGGTAACCAAATACGGCGTGCACATTGTCGGCGAGCCAAATCTGGCGGCGTTGGTCGCGGCCGATGCATCTGCGCTGTATGCGCGCAATTTACTCGATTTTCTGAAGTTGATCATCGACAAGGACGGCAGTTTGGCTATTAATTTGGATGATGAAATTGTTGCTGCAACACGGATGTGTGCTGGCGGCGAAATATATCGCAAATAGGAGAGGACGATGCAACGAATTATGCTGCGCGGCAAGATCCATCGTGCGAAAGTGACCCAGTGTGACTTGAACTACGAAGGCTCGTGTGGAATCGATCAGGACATGCTTGACGCAGCCGACATTCGCGTCAACGAAAAAATCGAAATCTACAATGTCAACAATGGCGAGAGATTTTCCACTTATGCCATATCTGGTCAACGCGGCAGTGGCGAGATTTCACTGAATGGTGCAGCGGCTCGTTGTGCTCATCTGGGCGATCTGCTGATCATTTGCACCTATGGTCCAATGGAGGATTCCGAGATTGACAAGTTCGAGCCGAAAGTTGTGTTCGTCGACGATCAAAACCGGATTACCGGAATGAAAGAGTAACTGGAGCTATACATGGAAGTTTCAATCACACTTACCAATATTATCATCTTCGTCCTGGCGATCTATGTGGGTTACCATGTCGTCTGGACGGTAACGCCCGCGTTGCACACGCCGCTCATGGCGGTGACCAACGCCATTTCTGCCATTATCATCGTTGGTGCGATGTTGTCGGCTGGCATAACAGAGGGTCTGGTTGGCCAGGTAATGGGCACACTGGCGGTGGCGTTGGCCGCAGTCAATGTGTTCGGCGGTTTTCTTGTTACGCAGCGCATGCTGGAAATGTTCAAGAAGAAAGAGCCCAAAGCCGCATCGAAGGAGGGCAAATAATGAGCATGAATCTGGTTACCGCGCTGTATCTGATAGCGTCCGTCTGTTTTATCCAGGCGCTCAAGGGCTTGTCCCATCCGTCTTCCGCTCGTCGTGGCAATGCCTTTGGCATGATCGGAATGGCGATCGCGGTTTTTACCACGATTGCGCTGATCATCAAGATTAAGGGCGACTACCTCGGCTCTGGCTCACTTGGCTACGGTTTGCTGGTTGGCGGCGCCGTGATTGGCGGCCTTATCGGCGCCACCTTGGCCAAAAAAGTCGAAATGACGAAGATGCCGGAGCTGGTTGCTGCGATGCATTCTTTGATTGGCCTGGCGGCAGTATTCATCGCCATCGCCGTTGTTGCCGAGCCATTCGCTTTCCAGATCACCGGTCGCGGCGAACCGATTCCGTTCGGCAATCGCGTTGAACTGTTTATCGGCACTTTCGTCGGCGCAATCACCTTCTCCGGCTCGGTCATTGCCTTTGGCAAGTTGTCCGGCACTTACAAATTTAGGCTGTTTCAGGGCGCGCCTGTTGTGTTCAAGGGTCAGCACATCGTGAACTTGATCACGGCCGTTGTGATGGTGGCGCTGGGCATGATGTTCTGCTTTTCACCAGGCGCTGATCCGGCATGGACACCATTCATACTGATGACGATCATTGCTTTTGCACTTGGTGTGATGATCATCATCCCGATTGGCGGTGCTGACATGCCGGTGGTGGTGTCGATGCTGAACAGCTATTCTGGATGGGCAGCAGCAGGCATTGGCTTTTCGCTCAACAACTCCATGCTGATCATCGCAGGCTCGCTGGTCGGATCGTCCGGTGCGATTCTCTCGTACATCATGTGCAAGGCCATGAACCGCGGTTTCCTGAGTGTCATCATGGGCGGTTTCGGCGGCGAAGTCGCGGTGGCAGCAGGTGCGCAGGCACAGCGCCCGGTTAAATCCGGCTCCGCAGACGATGCTGCCTTCCTGATGTCGAATGCCGATACGGTTCTGATTGTTCCGGGTTACGGTCTCGCTGTTGCGCGTGCGCAGCACGCGCTGAAGGAGCTGGTTGAGAAACTGACCGAGCATGGCGTCAACGTGAAATATGCGATTCACCCGGTTGCGGGCCGCATGCCCGGCCACATGAACGTGCTGCTGGCGGAGGCCGAGGTGCCTT
>CAZAWA010000103.1:0-6523 GCA_964488675.1 uncultured Oxalobacter sp.
TCGCGAAGGCGGCCGTACCGTCGGTGCCGGCGTCGTAGCTAAAATTATTGAGTAAAATTTTTTCGGTTTTATGCCTGGAGCCATCCCGGCATAAAACATTTGGCTTGGAAGAAATGCATCAAGATAGGGGCGTAGCTCAATTGGCAGAGCGTCGGTCTCCAAAACCGAAGGTTGGGGGTTCGATGCCCTCCGCCCCTGCCACGAGATTGTGTGCAGGACACAGAAAGTGAATCTGTATGTCTAATCAGTCCGTTCAAACAGTTGGCAGTTCTGGCGACAAGGTAAAAATTCTGCTGGCGTTTGTTGCCGCATTTGCCGGGGTTGTCGGGTTCTATTTTTTGTCAGACAAGTCCACGGTGGTGCGCGCCGGTGCGCTTGTGGCCGGCCTGCTGGTTGCTGCTGGCCTTATGTGGACTTCTGCAACAGGCCGCAGCTTCGTTATTTTTGCGAATGAGTCCATTCGTGAAGCAAAAAAAGTGGTTTGGCCGACCCGCAAGGACTCGTTGCGGGTTACGGGGATTGTTTTTGCGTTTGTTCTCGTCATGGCGTTATTCCTTTGGGGTTCTGACAGAGTGCTCGAATTTGTGTTGTATGACGTGATCCTGGGCTGGAAAAAATAATGAGTGAAAATGCGCAAGATGGCTTGCAGGCCGAGGCGCAGGCTAGTGCCTCAAGTCCGGCAAGCAACAAACGCTGGTATGTGGTGCACGCCTATTCCGGTATGGAAAAGAGTGTGCGTCGTGCCCTGCTTGAGCGCATCGATCGCACTGGCATGCAGGACAAGTTTGGTCAGATACTTGTGCCAACCGAAGAGGTTGTTGAGGTCAAGGGCGGTCAAAAATCTGTTACCGAGCGCCGTTTCTTCCCAGGGTATATCCTGGTGGAGATGGAAATGACCGATGACACTTGGCATCTGGTGAAAAATACCAACAAGGTGACCGGTTTCATTGGCGGAAAGTCGAACAGACCCACGCCAGTGCCGGCAAGAGAAATCGACAAGATTTTGCAACAGATGCAGGAGGGGGTCGACAAGCCGCGTCCGAAGGTGTTGTACGAAGTGGGCGAACTGGTGCGAATCAAGGATGGCCCATTCTCGGATTTCAACGGCAATGTCGAAGAAGTGAATTACGAGAAATCTCGCGTGCGCGTGTCGGTCACGATTTTTGGCCGCGCCACCCCGGTCGAACTTGAGTTCGGGCAGGTGGAAAAAGCGTAGCAGTAATGGATTGCAGCAAGCGTTAGTCCAGAGCGTTGCCGTATATGGCTAAATCTGGCAGAGGAGCCGGTTCTCTTCGAATAGGAAAGACGGCGCTATGACTCATTTAATACAGGAAACATCATGGCAAAGAAAATCACCGGCTTTATCAAGCTGCAGGTAGCAGCGGGTAAGGCAAATCCCTCACCGCCCATCGGCCCGGCCTTGGGTCAGCGTGGCTTGAACATCATGGAATTCTGCAAAGCGTTCAACGCTCAGACACAGAATCTTGAGCCGGGCATGCCGATCCCAGTCGTGATCACGGCATTTGCGGACAAGTCTTTCACTTTCGAGATGAAGACGCCGCCTGCCACTTTCCTGATCAAGAAGGCTGCTGGCATCCAGAAAGGTTCTGCGAAACCTCATGTTGACAAAGTTGGCACGATTACGCGTGCGCAGGCAGAAGAAATCGCGAAATTGAAAATGCCGGATTTGACCGCAGCAGACATGGATGCAGCCGTGCGCACCATAGCCGGTTCCGCAAGATCTATTGGCATCACGGTGGAGGGTCAATAATGGCTAAGTTATCCAAACGCTCAAAAGCGATCAAGGCAAAAGTAGATCGCACCAAGGTTTACCCTTTTGACGGCGCCCTTGCGATTGTTCGCGAATGTGCAACGGCAAAATTCAACGAGTCGATCGATGTGGCAGTCCAGCTTGGCGTCGATCCGCGTAAATCCGATCAGGTCGTTCGCGGCTCGGTTGTCATGCCGTCGGGTACTGGCAAAACAGTTCGCGTGGCTGTTTTTGCGACCGGCGAAAAGGCTGATCAGGCAAAGGCAGCCGGTGCTGATATCGTTGGCATGGAAGATCTGGCAGAACAGATTAAAGCTGGCAATATGCCTTTCGACATCGTGATTGCTTCTCCGGACACCATGCGTGTTGTTGGAACGCTGGGTCAGATTCTGGGGCCGCGTGGCCTGATGCCGAACCCGAGGGTTGGCACGGTAACGCCGGATGTGGCCACGGCGGTCAAGAACGCCAAGGCAGGTCAGGTTCAGTATCGCACCGACAGGAGCGGCATTATTCACGCGACGATCGGGCGCAAGTCGTTTACGGACGAAGCGCTCAAATCGAACCTTGTGGCATTGATTGATGCTCTGGTAAAAGCCAAGCCTACCAGCAGCAAGGGACTGTATCTGCGCAAGGTTTCACTGTCCTCGACGATGGGTGCGGGCCTTCGTGTGGATCAGGCAAGCCTGAACGACTGAAGAAAAGAATAAAGTCCTCGCGCCAAAATGGCGCGAGGCGGTACTTTGGGCTGAACCCGATTTTGAAATCAGGATGGGGTTCAGGCAATCAAAGACCGTTGGGCGGCGTTCGAGCAGTTGGCGGACAAAGTTAAATGCAGAAGTTCTGCACCCAGCGCAGATGGTGAGCCCAAAAAGTTTTGCAGATTCAAACGCTGGTATGCCGGCGCTGAACTCCTAACATTGGACACCGTGTTCGAACCGATGCAAGGTATTTATCCGAAACCGAGCATCATTTTTGGAGGTTGACCGTGGGTCTTAATCTGAATGACAAAAAGGCCGTCGTCGCCGAAGTTTCCGCAAAAGTTGCGGCAGCTCAGACGATTGTTTTGGCCGAATACCGTGGCATCCAGGTCGGTCACTTGACACAACTCCGCGCCAAGGCGCGTACTGAGGGAGTGTACTTGCGCGTGTTGAAAAACACGCTGGCTCGTCGCGCTGTCGAAGGTACTGCGTTTGCTGGCCTCGCTTCTGAAATGACCGGCCCGTTGATCTATTCGATCTCCGAGGATGCCGTTGCAGCGGCAAAAGTCATCAGTGACTTTGCCAAAACTAACGACAAACTGGTTGTCAAGGCGGGCAATTTTGCAGGCAAGTCGCTTGACAAGGCGGCTGTTGCAGCATTGGCCAGCATTCCGAGCCGTGAAGTTCTGCTGTCCCAGTTGCTGGGCGTTATGCAGGCTCCGGTTTCCGCTTTTGCGCGTGGACTGGCTGCTCTGGCGGCGAAGAAGGAAGCCGAAGCCGCATAACTCTGGCTGGCGCCTTTTGTGTGAGTACCGATCCGGTGTTTTTATTGAATCAAATTTGGGAGTTTTAAATGGCTATTAGTAAAGAAGATATCCTGGAAGCCGTAGGCGCAATGAGCGTCATGGATCTGAATGATCTGGTAAAGGCTTTCGAGGAAAAATTTGGCGTTTCTGCTGCAGCAATGGCAGTTGCCGGCCCGGCTGGCGGCGGTGCTGCTGCACCGGTTGTTGAAGAGCAGACCGAGTTCACTGTCGTGTTGTCAGATTTCGGCGCGAACAAGGTTGGTGTGATCAAGGCAGTTCGCGAACTCACCGGTCTGGGTCTGAAGGAGGCCAAAGATGTGGTTGACGCTGCTCCGAAGAATGTCAAGGAAGGCGTATCCAAGGCAGACGCAGAAGCAGCAAAGAAAAAACTGGAAGAAGCTGGCGCAAAAGTCGAAATCAAATAATTTCGACTTGCCGACGCTTCATTGTATTTTTGGAGTCAAAGTGCGGGACCTTCCTGGAGAAGGGGGGTTTCGCCTTGACTCATTTGTCGTTTCAGTAATCGGCAGCCCGTACAGGCCTATGTTTTGCTGGGCAGAGCGCAGAGTTGCACTTTATTTATCAATTTTTATCAATTATTTTGAAGGATTGAAAATTGAAGTTTTGTTGAGCTGCGTAAGGGCTCATCAACGATATGGCGAGCTTTCAATTTTCTATCTTTCCCGTCACTAACGGAGTGTCCATGCACTACTCATTTACTGAGAAGAAGCGCATCCGCAAATCTTTTGCAAAGCGCGCAAACGTTCACCACGTTCCGTTCCTGCTGGCTACCCAGCTCGAGTCCTATCACAATTTTTTGCAGTCCGACAAAATTCCGTCGCATCGCAAAAATGAAGGCCTTCAGTCTGCGTTCGCGTCGATTTTTCCGATCGTTTCGCACAACGGATTCGCAAGACTTGAATTTCTCTCCTATGTTCTTGGCGACCCGCCATTCGATGTCAAGGAATGCCAGCAGCGCGGCCTGACCTATGCATCTCCCCTGCGGGCCAAGGTACGACTGGTGATCCTGGACAGGGAATCGCCGACCAAGCCGGTGGTCAAGGAAATGAAGGAGCAGGAAGTCTATATGGGCGAACTGCCGCTCATGACCACGACAGGTTCATTCGTGATCAATGGCACCGAGCGGGTTATCGTGTCACAGTTGCATCGTTCTCCCGGCGTGTTCTTCGAGCATGATCGCGGCAAGACGCATTCTTCCGGCAAACTGCTGTTCTCGGCGCGCATCATCCCATATCGCGGTTCATGGCTGGATTTTGAATTCGATCCGAAAGACATCCTGTTTTTCCGCGTGGATCGCCGTCGCAAGATGCCGGTGACGATCCTGCTCAAGGCTATTGGCATGAGCAATGAGCAGATTCTTGAGCACTTTTTCGTGTTTGACCATTTTTCGCTGCGGTCCGAAGGCGCTGACATGGAGTTCGTGCCTGAGCGTCTGCGTGGTGAAGTGGCGCGTTTTGACATTCAGGACAAATCAGGAAAAGTGCTGGTGTCCCGTGACAAGCGGATCAATGCGAGGAATGTTCGCGAAATCGAAGCTGCTGGCATCAAGCATATCTCCGTTCCTGAAGACTATTTGCTCGGCCGCGTGCTGGCCAAGAACATCGTGGACAAGGACACGGGTGAAATCATTGCGAAGGCAAATGATGAATTGGCCGAAGAACTGCTGGCCAAGCTGCGTGGCGCTGGCATCAAGGATATTCTGGCTCTGCATACCAATGAGCTGGATCAGGGGCCGTACATATCGCAGACGCTGCGTATTGACGAGACGGCAGATCAGATGGCGTCGAAAGTCGCCATTTATCGCATGATGCGTCCTGGGGAGCCGCCGACTGAAGATTCGGTTGAGGCGTTATTCAACGGGCTGTTTTACAACGAAGATCGCTACGACCTGTCCGCTGTCGGCCGCATGAAATTCAATCGCCGTATCGGGCTGGAGCAACTGGATGGCGCAATGACGCTGTCTAATGAAGACATTCTCGCGGTTATCAAGATTCTGGTCGAGTTGCGCAATGGCCGTGGCGAGGTTGATGACATCGATCATCTTGGCAACCGTCGTGTGCGCTGCGTGGGCGAACTGGCAGAAAACCAGTTCCGTGCCGGACTGGTGCGCGTTGAACGCGCAGTCAAGGAGCGCCTCGGTCAGGCCGAAGCCGACAACCTGATGCCGCACGACCTGATCAATTCCAAGCCGATTTCGGCCGCGATTCGTGAATTCTTTGGTTCGTCGCAGTTGTCACAGTTCATGGATCAAACTAACCCGCTGTCCGAGATCACTCACAAGCGACGCGTATCCGCACTGGGACCGGGTGGCCTGACGCGCGAGCGCGCGGGCTTCGAGGTTCGAGATGTGCATCCGACGCATTACGGCCGCGTTTGCCCGATCGAAACCCCGGAAGGGCCAAACATTGGTCTGATTAATTCGCTGGCGCTGTATGCGCGATTGAATGAATACGGTTTCCTGGAGACACCATACCGCAAGGTTGTCGACTGCAAAATTACCGATCAGATCGATTACTTGTCCGCCATTGAGGAAGGTCGCTATATCATCGCGCAGGCAAATGCGACCATCGACAAGAACGGCAAGCTGAGCGACGAGCTGGTCTCAGCGCGTGAAGCAGGGGAGACCATTCTGGTGTCGCCGGAGCGCGTGCAGTACATGGATGTGGCGCCTGGGCAGATTGTGTCGGTTGCTGCGTCGCTGATTCCTTTCCTTGAGCATGACGATGCAAACCGTGCGCTGATGGGCGCTAATATGCAACGACAGGCAGTTCCCTGCCTGCGCCCCGAAAAAGCGCTGGTTGGAACGGGTGTCGAGCGTACAGTGGCGATTGACTCCGGCACGACGGTTCAGGCATTGCGAGGTGGATTGGTCGATTACATCGACGCGAGCCGTATCGTGATTCGAGTCAATGACGACGAAGCCGCAGCAGGTGAAGTTGGTGTTGATATCTACAACCTGATCAAGTACACCCGTTCGAATCAGAACACCAACATCAATCAGCGCCCGATCGTTGAAGTGGGCGACCGTGTCGAAAAGGGGGATGTGATTGCCGATGGTGCATCCACCGACATCGGCGAACTGGCGCTGGGTCAGAATATGCTGGTCGCGTTCATGCCGTGGAATGGTCTGAACTTCGAGGACTCTATCCTGATTTCGGAAAAGGTTGTCGAAGAAGACCGCTACACCTCGATCCACATCGAGGAGCTGGTGGTTATGGCGCGCGACA
>CAZAWA010000104.1:0-6396 GCA_964488675.1 uncultured Oxalobacter sp.
ATAGGTGAGCGCGTACTCTTTGGCGTTGGCATCCAGCGTCTCGACCTGCAGGCGCGAGATCGGATCGTCGATGCCGCCGGCGCGATTGGTGGTCGGCACATTGTGATCCGCCACCATCAGATTGGCCGACTGCCGCCACGGCCTGCGCTTGGCCAGTTTCAGCCCCTCGAAGGCCTGCGGGCTGGTGACCTCATGCAGCAGGTGACGGTCGATGTACAGGACTGCCGTGCCGTCTTCCTCGGTGGTGACGACATGGGATTCCCAGAGTTTGTCGTAGAGCGTTTTAGCCATTTTTCAAGCCGATCCGAAATGCGTTGAATAGCCTTGGATTATGCCATCTAGAGACTGTTTACGCTATCACTGCGCCTTGAGAATCACATCATTTAGGCGTGCAAAAAATGATGCTGACCTTCGCTTGCGCTATTTTGTGTAGCTGTATATACATATAGTAGAATCGGTGTTCAATAAGCAGGCAAGGTCAGAGGGGCTATTAGCAACCTCAAATTTGTATCGCATAGCTCAGACATTCGATGCTACATTGACATTTTTAAACACATATCATGCTAGGTGGTCAGGCCAATCATGTCTATCAATGTTGATTACTACCAAGTCCTCGGCTTGGTGCCAGCCCTTCTGAATTTGAAGATATAAAGCCGTTCACGACTGACCCCCTTGAAGAGAGTTGGGCCATTGCCGTCAGTTTTTATCCAAATATCGAACATGAACACAAAGATCTAGAAAAAATATCTTGGCGCCTAGGGTTTGTCTTTAGGCTCCAGCTTCTCGAAGAGCAGAATTATTCTGGCTCGAGCGAGATAGCTCAGAAATTAAAGATAGGATATTTATCTCGATATTTCGGAAAAGACAGTGCCGTGCTGGAATACGCAGAACATTTGATCAAAGCTCATGAAATTCAAGCAGCACTCTATGTAAATGAGATTGTTAGCGTGATGGGGAGAAGTGTCACCGCGCTGGATATTACTACTAAGGTAAATGAGAGATTTCCTAGCGTTCAACAGATATTGAACAGGCGAATCCTTTACTCCCAGATTAAAGAAAAAGGGGTGGCTGCTGCCACAAATCTGATAAATCTGCACGGGGGTTCCGTCATACAAATTCGCGGGAGCGAAAATGTCGTGCTGAACATAAATGACGAGCAATTATCTTTTCGTAGTGGCGTAGAATTTTGCAATTATGTTTACAAGCTATATGCCGATAGCTACGCCTGAGAAAAACGGGGTCAGAGTAATTTTTGCTTCGCAAAAATAAACTGCCGACCCCATTTTCCCTGCGCATCACGATTCGCGTTGCACCAAAGCCGAATCAAAAAACGCAATCATCTCGTCCTGATATTTCCTCCCGTGCCGCCGCGTCATCGCATCGACATGATCGCCCCGCTCAATGGTGATCAGCCGCTTGGGTTCGCCCGCCTCGGCCAGCAGCCGTACGGAATGGGTATACGGCACGATGACATCGCTGGTGCCATGGATCAGCAACAGCGGGATGGGCGCGATGTTTGCAACGAACGCGGTCGCGGTCCAGGCATCATCCAGCACCAGTCCCGAACCCGGCATCTTGTCCTTCACCGTCTGTGAATACGAATGGAACGGCGCCTCGGCCAGCACCGCGCGAATGCCCTTCGGACTCGCGCCGCTGGCCGCAATCGCCAGCATCCCGCCCAGGCTCTGGCCGAACACGAACAGTTTGCCGGTGTCGATGTCGGTGCGCGAGCGCAGATAATCGAGCGCCGCGACCGAATCCTCGAACACGCCTTTCGGGCTCGGCCTGACCGGATCAGAGTCGCCATAGCCGCGATAGTCGAAGGCAAAGAGGTTGTAACCGCGGCTCGGCACGAATTCCGCAAAACTCCAGTGCGCCGTCATGTTCTGCGCATTGCCGTGCAGGTGGATAACGGTGCCCTTGGCGTCGCGCGGACTGGCCACGCCCACCGCCGGGATGAACCAGCCGGACAGGCGCGTGCCGTCAGCGCTGTTGAAAAAAACCTGCTCGTAGGCGAGGCCGACGCGATCCGGCGAGTCGTATTCCTCGCGGTCGGGGTAGTAGAACATGCTGTACATAGATTATCCGGAGAAGGAAATGGCCGATGAACGGCAGCAGGCAATGCTGCCAGCGAAATGGGGGTTTACTCGTTGGCGATTATCTCACCACATGGGGCACCGGATGCCAGCGGAACGACAACGCCGACGCGATCAAGCCGACCAGCACGACAACTGCCGCCGACACATATACGGCCTCCGGGCCGGAATGCTCCCACACATAGCTGAACCCTATCCCGCCCAGCGTGCCGCCCAGTCCATAGGACACGCTGATAAACAGCGCCTGCCCTCTCGCCTGCAGCGGGCCGGAAAACCAGCGCTGCAGCGTCATGACCGACGAGGAGTGATGCGTGGCGAAGGTGATGCCGTGCAGCACCTGTGCCAGCAGCAGCAGCAACAACGATTCTGCGCCCAGACCCACCAGCAAAAAGCGCACGACCCCGACCGCCAGGCTGAACAACATCAGGCGCTGCACGCCGAAGCGGCGGAAGATTGGCGCCTGATAGAAAAAGAACGCGATTTCCGCGATCACGCCCAGCGTCCACATCAGACCGATCATGACATTGCTGTATCCAAGCTGCGCCATGTACAGCGAAAAGAATATGTATAGCGCCGTGTGCGCGGCGATCATCATGCATGCCGACACCAGAAACGCGATGATTTCGCGCCGGCGGATCAGGTTGCGCATGGATGGCTTGTCCTGATGCGCAAGGGGCTGCGGCGCCTCCTTCAGCCGCAGGCTGACCACGACCACCAGACCCAGCATCACGACGCCGATCCACGGCACCATGCCGAGCCCCAGCCAGTCCAGCAGCCAGCCCGCCAGCATGACCACCACGATGTAGCCGACCGAACCCCACAGCCGCAACAAGCCGTAATGCGTGAGGTCGCCCTTCATTTCGGACAGCATCAGCGCTTCGGACAGCGGCCCCTGTGCACTGGTGAACAGGTTGAGCGCCACCATCACCGCGAACAGGTAGACGAAGCTGTCGCCGAAAAACATGCCGGTGAAGGACACGCAGGCGCCGAATGCGGTGAGACGCAGCACCATCACGCGCTTTTGCGTGGCGTCCGCCATCCAGCCCCACAGGTTGGGTCCAAAAATTCGCATGGCCTGCACCACCGACATCAGAATGCCGATCTGGATGGCGGTCATGCCGACAGAGGAAAAGTACAGGCTGATGTATGGCGCAAAGACGCCGACAAAGCCGTAATAACCAAAGAAGAAAGCGCCGAAGTAAAAAGCCTGTTCGGGCCAGGAGCGTTGCTGCACGGGGAATTACTTGAGTTTGGGCGTCGCGGTCTTCACGCCGCCGCATTGCGCGCGATGTCGCAGCGCATGATCCATCAGCACCAGCGCCAGCAGGGCTTCCGCGATGGGCGTGGCGCGGATGCCGACACACGGGTCGTGGCGGCCAAGCGTCTCCACCATCACCGGGTTGCCGTTCTTGTCGATGGATCGGCGCGGCACACGGATGGACGAAGTGGGCTTGATCGCAACGGACACCGTGATGTCCTGCCCGGTTGAAACGCCACCGAGAATGCCGCCCGCGTTGTTGCCGACAAAGCCTTCCGGCGTCAGCTCGTCGCCGTGCTCGGAACCCTTTTGCGCAATTGACGCAAAGCCCGCCCCGATCTCGACGCCCTTGACCGCGTTGAGCCCCATCATGGCGTGCGCGATGTCGGCGTCCAGCCGGTCAAACACCGGCTCGCCCAGCCCGACCGGCACCTTTTCGGCGACAACATCAATGCGCGCGCCGATGGAATCGCCCGCCTTGCGCAGCGCATCCATCGTTGCTTCCAGCTTTTCCAGCAGTGCCACATCGCCGGTCGCGGCGAAGAACGGATTCTGGCCCACGAATTCCCACGACTCGAACGGAATGTCGATCTCGCCCAACTGGCTCATGCGCCCCTTGAATGTGGTGCCATACTGCTCCAGCAGCCATTTTTTCGCAATCGCGCCCGCCCCCACGATGGGCGCCGTCAGGCGCGTGGAGGAACGGCCGCCACCTCGCGGATCGCGGATGCCGTATTTCTGCCAGTACGCATAATCAGCGTGGCCGGGGCGGAAAACATCGGTGATGTTGCCGTAATCCTTGCTGCGCGGATCTTCATTCTCGATCAGCAGCGCAATCGGCGTGCCGGTGGTCTTGCCCTCGTACACGCCGGAAAGAATTTTTACCGTGTCGGGCTCCTGCCGCTGGGTCACGAAGCGCGAGGTGCCGGGACGGCGGCGATCCAGTTCCGGCTGGATGTCGGCTTCGGACAGCGCCATGCCGGGCGGGCAGCCGTCGATGACGCAGCCGATTGCCGGGTCGTGGGATTCGCCAAAGCTGGTGACTGTAAACAAGGTGCCGAGAGTGTTGCCTGACATAGCGAGACCGTGTGTTGGGTTGAAGTCGTGATTCTAACAGCGCGGCCCTGATTCGCCAGCATCTGCAGAATTTACCGCGATTATTCCTCGAGCTTGCGCGCAGGGCTGGTTTGCTGAACGACATTCAGCGCCGGCGCCGACCCGTCCTTTGATTGACCCGCATAAAGGGTCATATGCGGGTAGGGAATCTCGATGCCGTTCTGGTCAAAAGTGTCTTTGAGCCGGCGCAGGAATTCCCGCCTGACTCCCCATTGCTCCAGAGGCAACACCTTGAAACGGCAGCGCAGGATCACGGCAGAATCATCCCATTTCTCCACGCCGGCCACCTCCAGCGGCTCCAGTATCTTGTGGCCGATGTGCTCGTCCGCTTTCATTTCTGCGCCGACTCGGCGCATCAGTTCCATCGCCTCGTCCAGATTCTCGCGGTAAGCCACGCCGATGTCGATCACGGCGAAAGCATGGCCCCTGCTCATGTTGGTGACCGTGGTGATCGTGCCATTCGGGATGAAATGGACATTGCCATCGTAATCCCGCATCCTGACATAACGGAGTGTGACCTCCTCCACCAGTCCGCTCTTGCCGCTGATCGCCACCACATCGCCCTCCCTGATCTGGTTTTCGAGAAGCAGAAAGAAGCCATTGAAGTAGTCCTTGATCAGGCTCTGCGCCCCAAAGCCCACCGCGATGCCGAGCACACCGGCCGTGGCCAGAATGGGGGCAATTGACACCCCCAGTTCGCTCAACACCAGCATCCCGACGGCGACAAACACAACGACCGAGGCGATGTAATGGAATACCGTGCTTAGCGTTTCAATGCGCTTTAATTCTTCCGGTTCTCCTGCAGCGCGGGCGCTCAGGTAGGCATTCAGCACGCGTATCCCTTTTCTGGACAGGCGAAGCAGCACCCACCCCAGCACCAGAATGATGATGATGGTCAGCGCGACTTTCGGGATTTGCAGGAGTTCTTTCAGGTTTCCCGAGCCTAAATCGCCGATGAGCTTTTCCATAAAATTTTTCTTCTGCTTAATGGCTGAATGTTATTTGCGGCCGAATTTTCCGCCAGCGGACAGGGCTAACCGTGACAAAACATCGAATGCCGGCGGAGAGGACTCCAGAATTATCGCTTGGCTCATTTTTATGTCAAGACAAGCCCGTTGAAGCCAGCACCAACTAATAACGCGTCGCGTTATTATTGGGCGCCAAACAGGCGTTTCAGGCAGTTTTATAGCGCCTGAGCAACAAATTTGCACAAAATATAGGCAGTTTTTGGCGTGAAAATGGTCGATTTTAAGGGAGTATGCAGTCAAATTAACCGGATCACCATTCCAGACGAGCCGGAGAAATATTACTGCGGGAGAGTATGCGTTTTCAGGATGCCAAAGTCGAAACAATGGCCTTGGCACACGCCGTCATCAGCGGGCCGGGCAAAATCCCAAGCGCCAGCACCAGCAGACCGTTGACGCCGAGCGCCACGCGCACATCGCTGCCAACGGCAAACTTGGCCGTATCCGCCGGTTCATCGAAGTACATCAGCTTGATGATGCGCAGGTAGTAGAACGCGCCGACCAGCGACAGCAGCACGGCAATCACTGCCAGCCAGACATGGCCGATTGCCAGCAGCGCCTGCAGCACCGCGAGCTTGGCGTAGAAGCCGACCAGCGGCGGCAGACCGGCGAGCGACAGCATCAGGAGCAGCATCACGAAAGCAAACCACGGACTGCGCTGGTTGAGCCCCTTGAAATCGCCCAGATTCTCGGCCTCGAATCCGGCGCGCGACAACAGCAGAATGATGCCGAACGCGCCAAGCGTGGTCAGCACATACGCGATGGAGTAGAACATGGCCGAGCTGTAAGCGTTTGCCACCGACGATATGTTGCCGTCAACCACGCCCGACAGCAGGCCGAGCAGCATGAAGCCCATGTGCGCGAAGGAAGAGTACGCCAGCATGGCCTTCATGTTGGTTTT
>CAZAWA010000105.1:0-6058 GCA_964488675.1 uncultured Oxalobacter sp.
GCGTAGGCAATTAGCCGGCATTGTGGTTTTGGATTTTGAATACGGGCTAGCTCACGTCCGGGGAATAGCGACCAAGCATCTGCAGATGCTGCGCCTCTTTGCCGATACCCACTCTCGGGATGTTGAGCGTATCTCGATAGGACGGGAGACCCATGATAATGCCGCGCTCGCTGAACTGACGCACACCCTGAAAGGTTCGGCGGCAACTGTAGGGGCAACGCGAATTTCCGAATTAGCAACGCTTCTTCATACGGCGTTGCGGGAAAACGCAGGCCAGGAGGAAATTGATCTACGTTGCACTGAATTGACAGATGAGCTCGACGCGCTAATCAAGGATATTTGGCAAGTAGTAAGCTAATCAGAGCTATTTGATATTTTTCGTGAGTATTTTCGCGGGTGGGTTGACTATAATCAGGATACATTGATGTCATAGTCCGTAATTTCACGGGTCTATTATTTCTGTGTATTTCCTGATCGCAACATGGCACCTTTAATGTCCTGCCGCCCTCCCGAACCGATGGGCGCGAAAGTCTATCTGATTGATGATGATCCTGTCATCTCCTTTGTGTTGACTGATCTGATTCAGTCAATCAATTTACCTCATGCTGTTTTCAGCAACTCGATCAGCTTTCTTGAGCAGGTGCAGCCGACGATGGCGGGCTGCATCGTGACTGATATTCGCATGCCCGGAATGAGCGGCCTTGATCTACAGGATGAGTTGCTGCGCCGGAAAATCGATCTGCCGATTATTTTCATTTCAAGCTATCCGGAGGTTCCTTCGGTCGTCCGGGCCATGCGCGGTGGCGCACTGGATTTTTTTCAGAAGCCGTTTTCCACGCAGCAGCTTCTGGATCGTATCCAGGATGGGCTGCGTATTGATCAGGCTCGCGCCGAGATGCAGGCGAGAAGCCGCGAAGTTGGGGAGCGGATGGCACTCCTGACGCCCCGCGAGAAAGAAGTGCTGGCTGGCATATTCGAGGGCAAGCTGACCAAGGTTATCGCCGACGAGATGGGCATTAGTCAGCGGACGGCGGAAACCTACCGTCATCTGATTATGCAGAAACTTCAGGCGGGATCGGTTGCCGAATTGGTCCGCATGAGTATGGAATTCATGCCGCGCCCGGTTTAGAAAGTCAGCTTCCCGCACCAGCCTTCAGGTGGGTGCGGATTTGGCGCAATTCGGTGATGGCGCTCTCATAATCAAAAGCTTCGATCCGGCCTATAAGTACCTTTGCTGACTTGCCAAAAACAGTCAACAGCAGCCCCGCCTGATCAATGGCCAGGTGATTTGCCTCAATATTGCCGTGCTCAAGAAGCGTCTCAAGCCGTGCCAGCACATCAGCTAACTGCCTCAGATCAATCCCCGAACTGGCGTTTGCCTCAGGCAATGTGGCGGATTCCCGGATAGCGTTGGCGAAGTGCTGGAGATCATTGATCAATACGCCACAAAATGAGTTGATTTCCTCCGTGCAGGTATCGCTTCGACAAGCCAAAGCTACTGAATCAGCCGACTCGGCGATTTTCAGGGCGCCCAGCATGATGGCGTTGCCATGTAGAGTACTGGCGAGCTGTTCAATTGCAAAAAAATCTGTCCTGTCTCGCATCTCGGCGAATTTGTTGACTTGGGCGCTGCATTCCTTGGCGAATAGTTCAATGACTGCTTTGTAATTCTCGATATTGCCCCGCATGGTTGTCAGACCGCGACTAATGTCAAGGTCGGTAAAGCTGGCTAGCTGATGCAGCAGCGAGTCATCAGGGGGCTGAGCCGGTGAGCAGGGGATCGGCGAGATGGATTGTGCATTCGCAATCAGCCATTTCAACAAAGCGGCGTAGAAATCATGGGGAGTTACTGGTTTCGCGACAAAATCATTCATGCCGGCTTCCTGGCAGGCCTGTCTAGCCTCAGCAAAGGCATTTCCCGTCATGGCTAGAATCGGCACCTCATTTCCACCGGGCTGGTGGCGAATGGCACGGGTAGCTTCCAGTCCATTCATCGTGGGCATTTGTACGTCCATCAAAATCAGGTCGTAGCGCAACATTGAGGCTTTTTTGATAGCCTGCTCGCCATTTTCCGCCATATCAGCTTTGAGGCCTGCCGCAAGAATCAGGTCCAGGATTACTCCTCGATTCACCGGATTGTCTTCGACTAAAAGTAGTCGTGCGCCACCGTGCATGGTGCGAAGCATCCTTTCAGCTTCGCTCTCGTCGGTAGCCGTCAAGGTCGTTGCGCTGGTGGTGGAGGGATGGGTACGAGCTAATCGTACTGAGAACCAGAAAGTACTTCCGCCCCCCTCTTTACTGTCGACGCCAGCCTCTCCTCCCATCAACTTAGCCAGGCGCTGCGTGATCGCGAGGCCCAGTCCCGTGCCGCCGTACTGGCGAGTACTCGACACATCGGCCTGTACGAAAGGTTGGAATAGTCCCGCCAATTTTTCTATATCGATGCCAATGCCGGTATCTTCAACCTCCAGTCGAATCAGCAGGTGCTCGCCATCGTCCTTGATAAGTCGGGCGCGCAAGGTGATAACACCCTGGTTCGTGAATTTCACTGCATTGCCAGCCAGATTGAAAAGTGCCTGAGACAATCGGGTTGGATCGCCTTGAAGGCAAACAGGAAAATCCTCACATTCGATACGGATAGCAAGGCCTTTTGCCTCGGCTTGCTCGGTAATCATGGCGCGAGCACTATCGAGAATGGCCGGCAGAGACAGCTCGGTTTGCTCAAGCGATAACTTGTCTGCATCCATTCTCGATAGGTCCAGAATGTCGTTGACGATGGATAACAGTTGGTCGGCAGCAGTGGAAATCCTCGTCAGCCGCTCTGCTTGTTCGGGCGTCGGACGGTCGCGGCGAAGGAGGTGGGTCAGCCCGACGATGGCATTCATCGGCGTCCGTATCTCGTGGCTCATATTGGCAAGAAAACTGCATTTTGCGTGGTTGGCAAGCTCAGCCTGATGGAGTGCTTCAGCCAGTTGCGTGGTGCGACTGGCAACCAGTTCTTCAAGGTGATATCGATGTGCGTCCAGTTCCTTGCCAAGACGCTTTTTCTCGGTGATGTCCTCCTTTACCGCAACATAGTGGGTAATTCTGCCATCGGCCTGATGAATCGGGCTAATAATGGCGAATTCAAGGTACTCGCTGCCGTCCTTGCGCTTGTTCGAGAACTCGCCCTTCCAGGTTTTGCCTTCAGTCAGCGTTTCCCACATAGCTCGAAAAGTTTCAGGTGGCGTTTTGCCGGAATTGAGCACTTTCGGATTTTGCCCCATCACTTCTTCGCGGCTATAACCGGTACTCCGGACAAAGGCCTCGTTCACATATTCAATTTTGGCGTCAATGTCAGTGATGGCTATGCTTTCAGGGCTTTGCTCCAAAGCTTGGGAAAGTTTTTGCAGTGTTTCTTCACTGCGCAAACTCTCTATAGTATTGCCCCCGACTCCGAACCGTTCGGCTGGCCTGTCATCTGCGTTCTGCGCAGCCTCGGCCCGGCCAAAGCGGTGCCGCATCAACTGATACAAAAGCAGCGTCGTGATGCCGACAAATACCCAATCCTCGAACATGCTGACTAAGTCAACCAACGGCGAGCCCTGCGGCAGCCATTCGACAAGCCGGTCGGATACGAGAATCCATAGCACGCAAAAGACGGCGTAGCTCAGTACCACTGAGAGGATGGCTCTGTCACCTTGATACGAAGTGGGTTTGTTCGTGGTCATTGATGAAACTAACCGTGGGCTGGGTTCAGTACGGCCTTATCGACTATCCTGGTGAGATGCGGCAATGGCAGCAAACTCAGCGAAGCCGGAGAGGAATGCTTCAGTCATTTCGGGATCGAATTGTCGCCCCCGCTCGGCAGCGATAATCTCCCTGGCCTCCTCGATCGTCACTGCATCCTTGTAAACGCGCTTTGAAACCAGGGCATCGAATACGTCCGCCAACGCCATTAGCCGGGCGGACACGGGAATTGTCTCTCCGGCCAACTGGTCGGGGTAGCCTTGCCCATCCCAGCGCTCGTGATGCCAGCGGGCAACCTCTTTCGCCAAGGCAAGAAATTCGACTTGCTTTTCTATATCGCGTTCGGCCAGTTCAATGGCATCACTGCCCATTCGCGTGTGAGTCTTCATAATCGCCCATTCATCGGCATCTAGTTTGCCTGGCTTCAATAGAATGGCATCGGGAATGCCTACTTTGCCAATGTCGTGCAAGGGGGCGGACTGAGTAACCATCTTGATATACAGATCGTTGATGGTCGCGGAAAAACTTGGATGATCCCGAAGGTGTGAGGCGAGAAGGCGCACATAGCTTTGCGTACGCAGAATATGGTTTCCGGTTTCCGGATCCCTTGTCTCGGCAAGGTGAGCCAGCGCACGGATGCTGACTGTCTGGATCAGCTCGTTTTCTTCAACACGCCGTGCTACCTCGGCTTCAAGCGCAGCATTCTTGTCTCGATGCCAATCCAGGGCCTGTCGTGCCAGCAATTGACTACGTACCCGGGCGAGAACGACATCCGGTTGGATGGGTTTGGTAATGTAGTCCGCAACGCCATGGCGAAAACCCTTTTCTTCATCCTGATGGTTGTCGAGCGCAGTTAAAAAAATGACTGGAATATTGCGGGTATCAGGGTTCTGTCTGAGTTCGGCGAGGACTTGAAAGCCATCCATACCGGGCATCATTACATCAAGGAGTATGAGCGCCGGCTGAGGGTTTTGGGCGGCATAGCGAAGCGCCGCCCGGCCGGAGGTTGCCGCCTGCACCTGATAACCAGCTGAATGCAGAAGTTCACCGAGGATATTAAGGTTGGCTGGTACGTCGTCGACGATGAGGAGACACTCCTCGGTTAGCCCGTCTACGCTGATTGCAGCTTCGTTCAAAGTGCTCGTGTTTTGGTGTCCCATTTCCGATCCCCATCCTCAGTCAACCTCAACATTTCACATGTTGGATCTGGGCCTAGTCGGACCAGCAGTTTGATCGTTGCCATAGCACCAGCGATAGCAGGAAAGCTTGCCCCCTTGGGTCAGAGTGTGAGGGGGCAAAACACAAAAATATCGTGATTTATGGATAGCGATAGTCTCAAAGACACCCAGTTTTGTTTATTCGTGAATGCCGCGACAAATTGCGGACTATACGTAGTTGATATTTAGATTCCTCCATAGCCGTTCCAAAAGAACCTGTTTTCAATACAGTTGCGCTGCGCATCCAATGGTCAAACCAGTAATGCAAGTAGCTTCGGGTTAATGTCCGCATGGGAGTGGAGCAGCCATGAATGACCATATTGGAGAAAAATGCCGAGCGGCTGGGTTTGGCCGGCAAGATGAGGGCGACAACTGCAGCTTCCTGTTTGTCCGAGGCCGACATTCCGTTGGTGGAGAATCGCGATGTACGACTACTTGATTGAGTTACCTGCCGTTGGAGCACCGAATAACCCTTGGACGAAGCTGGGCAATCTGCTGCCGAACAACCTGTAAACCTGAATGGCCGCCATCCGGCGAAAAACTGATCGTGTCTTGGGGTGACGGACATTTTTGGTGTCAGCGGTAGGTTAAGGCAGGTACTGTTGAAGTATCGCGCAGAGCAGTTACTGGTGCTGGTCAGCAGTGAGCCATTGTTTATCGGGCTGTCAATATTGGCGTTTTGGCCGTGCGTGACGAGATGGTTTGCTGTGCTTGCGCCAATCTTGAACCAAACAACAGCACTGCAGATCCAATCATTCGCATGCGTGGAGGGGGCGATTCAGCGGCTCGATCAAATTGCTGGAGGCGGTCAATATTCCTTGCAAAGGTGGTTGTGATAATTTAAGTGTTAATATAATATTTGCCATATTTTACATAAATTGCGCGAGCGGCAGCGACGTTGGACTTTCGTTCTCTGCACACCGATTTGTGGCAAACGTACTTTGCACAGAGGGTGCTGCAAGAGGTGTAAGAGGCAACAGATGTTGGCATCAACACCAATAAAGCATCTGGTTGGGCTGATTCATTTCAGAACGGTTTTGCTGGTTTCTTGGTGCTGGCGGCTCTAGGATTGAGATTGGGTTTATCGCGGCCGAGCTCAAATGTGAAAGAGG
>CAZAWA010000106.1:0-5765 GCA_964488675.1 uncultured Oxalobacter sp.
TTTATGTAGAAATTTTTATCAACATCGGAATGTTTCGGACTTGTTCAGACGTTCCCTAGGTGCTACTTATCCCGAGATGGTGCGCTAAACGCAATCAGGTGATCCATCTCCAGCCGGATACCGATATGTTCGCCAATGGCGTGATCGTGATGACTTGGCACGAACGAGAGCAATGACTGCCCGCAGGGCAAGATCAATGTGTAGAGATAATCTGCGCCGCGAAACGCTCTGGATGCAACGCGCGCTTTCAGCGTACTAGCGTCATCGTGCAAAACATCATCGGGTCTGAACAGGATGTCGAGCTGCTTCGCCGAAGGATCATCAATGCAGCGAATGCCCGCAAGCACACCGATGGGCGTTTGAACATTACCCGCACTGTCGATTTCTGCTGGTATCCAGACCCCTTCGCCGACAAAGCTCGCGACATGACGGCTGGCCGGACGATGATACAGATCGTATGGCGTGCTCCATTGCAAAATCGCGCCATCATGCATCACGCCGATGCGATCCGCCATGGCGAAGGCTTCATACTGGTCGTGCGTGACCAGCAGTGCGGTAGTGCCTGACGCTTTCAGAATGGCGCGCACATCGCGTGCGAGTTTTTCGCGCAGCTCTGCATCGAGACTGGAGAAAGGTTCGTCCAGCAGCAACAGTTGCGGCGAAGGCGCCAACGCACGCGCCAGTGCTGCGCGCTGCTGCTGCCCACCAGATAGCTCATGCGGGTAGCGATGTTCCATGCCTTCAAGGCCGACAATCGCGAGCAGTTCGGCAACGCGTTTATTTTTTGCAGTCTTGCTCATTCCATGCAAACCAAAACCAATGTTGGCCGCAATGTCCAGATGTTGAAACAGCGCAAAGTCCTGAAAGACCATGCCAATGTAACGCTTTTCTGGCGAGACATGATGTTCTGGCTGACTGACAACTGTGCCGTTCAGTTTAATCGAGCCTGAAATGGCGTGTTCAAAACCCGCCACCGCGCGCAACACCGTGGTCTTGCCGCAGCCCGAAGCACCAAGCAGGCAACCGATCTCTCCCTTCTCCAGACTGATCGCAAGACCATCGACGATCACATCATCGTCGTAACCAATCGCGAGTTGTTCAATTTCCAGCAAAGCCATTTCACTTCTCCGTCTGGCGTATCAAAAACAGCACCGGCAACATCCCCGCAAGCACAATGAAAAGACTGGGCAAAGCGGCATGTTCCCACATCCCTTCGGATGTCATTTCAAATACGCGCACGGCCAGCGTATCCCAACCGAAGGGTCGTGTCATCAGTGTGATGGGCATTTCCTTGAGCGTATCGACGAAGATCAAGAGCGCTGCGGAAAGCATGCCACCACGCAACATCGGCAAATGCAAACGCCAGAGCAAGGCGCGCCCCTTCACACCGAGCGAACGCGCAGCGTCATCCTGATTGCGCGTGATGCGCTGCATTGCGGCGTCTATTGGCTGATGCCCCACCGCGAGAAAACGTGCGGACAGCGCCAACAACATGACCGCCAGGGAACCTTTGAGAATTTGCTGCGCCGGACTGCCCAAGGCATTTGCCGCAGCAACGAAATAATTATCCAGCCATGCTATGGGGATGAACACGCCCACCGCGAGCACGGTGCCCGGAATCGCATAACCGAGTATGGCCACGCGTTTGAGCCATCGCGTGCCGGGATCAGGAAAGCGACGCCCAAGATGCGACAGCAAGAGCGCCATCCCCGCCACGATGACTGCTGTCATTGCAGCCAGCAACAACGAGCGCAATACAAAACCCCAATAACGCGCATCGGCATCCTCTGCCCAAATTTTGATTGTCCAATGCAGCAACTGCAACACGGGTAACACGAAAGCAATCGTCAACACCAGCAAGCACGCACACGTCGCAGCCCATCGACACCAGCCGCGCAACACGATGGGTGAACCTTGTCCACCCTTGGCGTGAAAACGTTGCGCACGTCGACTGCGCGCTTCCCCCCATGCCAGCAACAACACAAACAGCACCAGCAACGAAGCCAGTTGTGCAGCGGCGGGAAGGTTGAAGAGTGCGAACCACGCTTTATAAATAGCGGTGGTAAAAGTATCGAAATTGAAAATCGCGACTGTGCCGAAGTCCGCCAGACATTCCATCAAGGCCAGTATGAGGCCACCGGCCAACCAGGGACGCGCCATCGGCAAAGCCAGACGCCAGAAAGCTTGTCTGCGCGTGAGGCCCAGGGTTTGTGCCGTCTCCATCGAGCGCCTTCCCTGCGACAAAAACGCTTCACGCGCCAATAGGTACACATAAGGATAGAGTGCGAGGGACAGCGTCAGCACGACGCCCCATGCCGATCGTATTTCGGGCATTCGTCCTGCATAACCAAAATCCACTCTCAACCAGGTTTGCAGCGGCCCTGAAAAATCAAACATGCCAACAAACACAAAGGCCAGCACGTATGCTGGTATCGCCATCGGAAGCATCAAGGTCCAGGCGAAAAAACGATGTCCGGGAAAATCACACACCGCTGTTAGCCAGGCCAAGGGCACGCCGAGTAACAGCACACCACAACCCACGCCTATCACCAGCAACATGGTGTTGCGCAAAACATCTGGCAACACGTACGTTGCCAGATGCGACCAGGTTTCAGGTTGAGGTTGCAGGAAGGAGACAAGCACCACCGCAAGCGGCACAATCGTGATCAGCGAGAGCAGAAAAACATAAAGCGTGCCGCGTGAAATTTTTGCGCGCACGCGCGCCACAATATCCTTGTTTGTGGCGCGCGTGTCCTTCGTGGTTGGCGCTTGTGTCAGCGACATTGATTCACTTGTAGGCGGTTCACTTGTAACCCGCGCGATCCATCAACTTCGTTGCCTGCGCCTGCAATTTTCCTGCTTGTGCCACGTTGATCAAGCTGGATTTGAATGTACCCCACGCAGCCACTGTTGGCGCAGGTTGGATAACAGGGTTGGCCGGGAATTCCATATTTTTGTCTGCGTAAAGATTTTGAGCCTTGGCAGAAGACAGCCATTCAATCAGCCTGATTGCACCCTTCTCGTTTTTTGTGTGACGCGTCACACCTGCGCCAGAAATGTTCACATGCACGCCACCGGTTTTTTGATCTGCCCAGAACAACGCAACTGGGAAATTGGGCTCCTTCTCAACGATCCGACCGTAGTAGTAAGTGTTGGCGATCCCGACATCACACTGACCTGCCGCGATGGCTTTCAGCATTGCTGTATCGTCTGAAAAAACGCTGGTCGCCAGATTCGCCACCCAGCCACGCACGATCTGTTCTGTTTTTGCTTCGCCATAATTCGCGATCATCATCGCCACCAGAGACTGGTTGTACACTTTCTTGGAAGTGCGCAAGCATAATTTGCCACGCCATTTTGGATCTGCCAAATCCTCATACCCCTTCAACATCTCCGGTTTAACTCTCGATGTGTTGTAGAACAAGGTGCGTGCGCGTACCGACAACCCGAACCACTGGTCAGCCGGATCGCGCAAATGCGATGGTATGTTTGATTTCAATGTTTTCGATTTCACTGGCTTGAGCAAACCCTGACTGGCCGCCTGCCAGAGGTTTCCAGCATCCACTGTCAACAACATATCTGCTGGCGTGTTATTGCCCTCCGCCTTCAGACGTTCCAGCAAGGCGCCCTCGGTGCCCGTCACGAAGCGAACTTCCACGCCCGTTTCCTTCGTGTAGACATCGAATAACGGTTTGATTAACTGCTCGTTTCGTGCCGAATAGACGGTCACAGTTTCCGCCATGGCTGGCGCAATGAACGCAAGCAGCACGGCAATGCATGCAAATTTTCGAAAGTTCATATTTATTCCAGTTCCATTTGTTGCCAAGGCAACATTTTATGAGGGCGAGGCGCCCCCTTAATTCGGTCGGATTGTGACATGAACCTCATTTAAATGCAAACGATTCTCATTAGCGTAATTGTTTGTGGCGATACATATTAAAATATCGTCATGAAAAATCCAATATGCTAGAAGCAGCAATCAACGCAGCTTTGAGAAGCAATTTATGGGGGATGGTTTCAAACCTCATGGTTCCCACCTCTACTGTTCGGCACTCATATTCGCCACAGACTGAGCTGCAACGACTGCTACCAACTTTCGCGTCAAGCCATTCTTCCATGGGTCTGTCGGCGATCCAAATGCGGTTAGATTCTGACGGACTGGTCATAAAGGTGTCTTCGTCAATTTCTTTAATTTCCAGTGTTGGCTCGATACCCAAGGGGCGAAGGACCTCCGTGAGTTGGCCGACGGCCCGCAGTATTTCCCCATGAGTGGCTTCGCAGCGAGGGCATGTCTTGCCCCCGGCGATAACAAGTCGCTGCCACACGATTGGTAGCGTCTTCATATAAGCCCTCCATTCCATGCGCTTAATCGCCTGCGGACGACAGCCCCCCCAGTCCCCACGAAGTTGCTCTTCGTGCAGGGATGCAAGTCCGCCAACAAGGATCATTGGCGCATGTCAATGAGGTGCTTTGCACAGCCTCTACCCAGCAGTAGGTGTCAACCCACAAAAAACATAGTTATTGCTGGGTCATTGAATAAGCGGCAGGCTGGCTCCCATTAGCATTTTTTACCGTGGAGGCTGCATCCCCATTCCCATATAGTTTTGATGCTGCATCATGTGATCCATCATCATTTGCTGCATGCCCATGTACCGATCCATCATGTACTGGCGCTGTTTTATTTGCTCAGGGGTGAGTTTGGAGTAGTAGCCACCCATACCTTGCCACCCCATCATGTGTCCGCCCATCATGTGTCCGCCCATCATGGGACCACCTGCACAACATCCCATCATGCCGGAACCCCACATGCCGTGCATCATTCCCATTCCGCTCTGCATCGTTGCCCAGTGCTCCTGAAGTAACTTTTGCCGTGCTTGGGGATCTTGAGTTTGGCGGATTTTATCCATCTGCTCTTGCATCACTCTGATATTTTCCTGCACCTGCGCTGCTTGCTTATCAAATTCGGCAACGTTTGGCGCTTTCTGTTGCGCTTGCGCACCCTTTTCGGTTGAGCCGTATTGCTGGGCGCTCACAGGCGCGATAGAGAATAACGCCAGTGTGAATACAACTGCCAAAGTAATTTTATTCATTTCATATCTCCCTGAAAGAATTCCGCTAACACATATAGTGCATTACTCAATATGAGGCATGATTTGTCGTTGGTATTGACCTCTCTCAAAAGATCGCTTCATAACCCAAACTCAGCCTGACTCTACATCGGCCTTTATTAGCCTGACCTGATACATGCTGGCGACAATAAGGCAGACCGCACCTGCGAAAATGGCCGCGTCCGCTAAGTTGAATGCAGGCCAGTGCGTTCCGTGCCAATGGAAGTCGAGAAAGTCCACGACCTGACCGCGCAACAGGCGATCAGCGACATTTCCAAGCGCACCGCCGAGGATCAGGCTATATCCCAGTGCTTCAAGGCTTGGCAACCGCTGTTTCAGCATGCGTATCAGCCAAACCGAGACTGCCAAGCCAAGGGTGATGAAGAAGAAGCGTTGCCAACCGCCCGCGCCTGCCAGAAAGCTGAATGCAGCCCCCGGATTCAGTACATGGACGAAATTGAAGAATGGCGTGACATAGACCTGTTCGCCATAGGCATATGTGCGAACGACGGCGAGCTTTGCGAACTGGTCGACTATGAAGGCAAAAACGGCTACCAGATACCAGATCAAGGACGACATGTGGCAAGCCGTCTGCCATGCGCGAGCAACAAGCGGTATCAGCCGTCCGGCGAGAACAGTGCTACCCAATCCTAGGCA
>CAZAWA010000107.1:0-5740 GCA_964488675.1 uncultured Oxalobacter sp.
CCGCCCCAACTTCGACAGTGGCCCCCTGTCCTGGGTGATGGATGAAATCCGCGAAGCGCTCAACCAGTCACGCACAGCCCTGCAGAACGCCATGGTAAAGGACAGCGATTCCAGCGCAACCTTGCTGAATCATGCCGGCGCCTACCTGCACCAGGCGCACGGCGCGCTTCAGATCGTCGATGTTGACGGAGCCACCATTATTACCGAAGCGGTAGAAGATATCCTGCGCCGTATCGCCGCAGGTGATATCCGGCTAACCCGCGCCAATCAGAGGATCATCGAACAATCGTATCAGGCGCTGGTTGAATATCTGGATGAGCTTCTTGCGGGAGACCCACCGCAACCCATCCGCCTTTTCCCGTATTACAAAGACCTGCAGGAAATAAGGGGGGCAGAAAGGATACATCCGGCCGACCTCTTTTTCCCCCATCTTGATTCTCAGACCCTGCACGCACCGCTTACTCCATCTCTCGAAGAGGCGATTCATGTCAGCCTTGATATCCACAGTTTGCGCCCACGATTCGAGAGAGCGCTACTGGCGCTACTGACATCGTCAGTTGCGCCTTGCGATCATGCAGAGGTAACCGACTTGCTTAATGTTGTCATTGACATCAAGCATGCTCAACACAGCAGCAAAACGCGTGATTTCTGGTGGGTGATGCATGGTTTCATCGACATGGTCGTTTCCAGCAAGCATTCCCTGGATCTCTTCGTCAAACTGGTCTGCTGCCGCATGAACCGCCAGATCAGGCTTCTGGCACAGGGCTCTTCCAGCATTTCAGACCGGCTCTTGCTTGATGCCCTGTATTGCATCGCACGGCAGGAAACACCCTCGGCGCTTTCGGAAGAAATTCGCAAGGCCTACCATCTGCATGACGCGATACCGACCGACTTCGAAACCAAACGATACGGCCAAATCGACACGGTGGCCCTCGGTCTGGCCAAAGCCGCGCTGACGCAAGCCAAAAATACCTGGCACCGCGTCACCAAGGGAGAGGCTGGCGCAGCAGAAGCTTTCTCTTTGCTGATCCGCCAATTGAGCAATGCTGCCAACAAGCTCAATTCTGCGCCGCTTGTCACTTTGATCAAGGCCGTCAGCACGAATTCTGAAAATCCTAATAATTCTTCTGACAGCAATGCGCTCGGACTTGAAATTGCAACCGATCTGCTTTTTATCGAAAACGCGCTGGATCATCTCAACCGGATGCCAGAGGACTTCGCCAAGCGTGTCGATGCGCTGGTCTCGCGACTTGAATCCATCGCAGCTGGCGAAACACCGCCAGCATCTTCGCAATGGCTGGATGACCTGACGCAACAGTCGCAACAACGACAGACTATCGCCGTACTGGCTGCCGAAATGGAGGGCGGCCTGCGTCAGGTCGAGGCAATGCTGGACGATTATTTCAAGGACTCCGCAAAGCAAGCCATCCTTTCGGACATCGACCCTATACTGCACCAAATCGCCGGCGTACTCTCGATCCTGGGACAGGACGATGCCATGCTGGCCGTGCAGCATACTCAGGCTGCCATCCGTACCTTCAGGGAAACCGCAGACGCGGCTTCAAGCGAATCCAGGCCAGGCCTGGAATTCCCCTCTACCGTGACGCAGAACATTACTGCGCTGGGCTTTTTCGTAGAAGTTCTCCCGCAGCACCCGGAGTCTGCCAGAACGCGATTTACATTCGATCGCGCACGGGGAATCCTTCACGCCAACCTGCTCGAACGGGGCGTGCCGCGACCGGCGGCACTCACGAGCGCCGATCCCTCCTTCGACCCATTGCTGGATGTCGAGGATGGCACACAAAACCAGACAAGGCTTCTTACGGCACCGGTCATGCCATACGCAATCAAATCGGAGCCTTCGGCGCCGCTCCCGGAAACCGATGAGGAAATCGATGCGGAGTTGCTCGACATATTCATGTCAGAGGCGGAGGATGTCCTTTCATTCGTAAAACATGCTGTACCGGATGCGCGGGCAAATGCCTCCGATCTGGATCGCCTCTCGACACTGCGGCGCTCTTTCCATACGCTTAAGGGAAGTGGTCGCATGGTGGGATTGACCTCCTTTGCCGATGCCGCCTACAGCGTAGAGCAAGTCATGAATCTCTGGCTCGCCGAAGCGCGAACCGCCACACCCGATCTTTTCGCACTACTTGACAAGTCCGTTGACGAGCTTGGCCAGTGGGTTGCCGATTTGCGTACGGCAGGAAAATCCGGCCGCACGCCAGCCGCACTTTCAAAAGCTGCCGAAAGGGTTAAAGCCGGACAAGCATTTTCTTTTGGCGATGCGGATCAGGAGCAATCCGCCACTTCGCAGGCAAAGGATGCCCCTGTTAGAGAAGCCAACCCTTCACTGCCACTCAGCAAACCGCAGACTTCACATGCCGTCGCGACGGTGATTGAATTTCCGCTTTCCGCAGATCCCCCGCACGAGCAGGACGACAATATCAAACGAATCGGTCACCTTGAGATTGGCGTACCCCTGTTCAACATATTCGTGGCCGAAGCAGACGATCTTTTGCGCTATTTGTCGCAGGATTTTTCTGAATGGCGACATGAGCCAAACCGCCCGGTCAATGCCAAGGCAATTCATGCTGCCCACTCGCTTTCAGGAAGCTCGGCAACGGTTGGCCTTAGCTCGCTCCAGGATGTTGCGCATGCCCTTGAGAAATACCTGCAAACGCTTGAGTATCAACCAATGGCCCTTTCTCCAGCCGAATTCGATTCACTGCAGCTTTGTGAAGACCGCATTCGGAAAATGCTGCAGCAAGTTGCGGTTAGCGAACTTCCTTCCGAACAGCCAGACCTGTTGCAGCTGCTGGATCGTATGCGCCAGACCGCTGCAATGCCTGCGGCTTCCGCACCAACGCTCATGGAACCGGATGACTCGCCAACCAATGCGGCCATCGGCCATTCCGCAAGACTCGCGGTGCGGTTGAGCGACACGGATGCCATTGAAGACGACGAAGATGAGGCCGTCACTGAATTAAAAGACCGCCTTGACCAGGATCTGCTACCGGTTTTTCTCGATGAAGGCCGCGATCTTTTGCCGCAAATTGGCCTTGGCCTGAGAACCTGGCTGAGTACGCCTGAAGATACCGCCCCTGTTCCTGACATTTTGCGTCAGTTGCATACGGCAAAGGGTAGCGCTCGCATGGCTGGCGCCATGTCATTGGGCGAACATTTGCATCGGATGGAAACCCAGATTGAGGGCATTCTCAGTTCAGGTTCCGTCAATGCGCGCATGCTGGAGGATCTTCTGGCGCTGCATGATTACAATACGCAGTTGTTCGATCATCTCCAAAATCCCCTCCAGAAAAAGCCCGCTCCTTTTGCGCCAACCACACCGCTACCCGCTCAGGACGCAACATCATCACTGGCAGAGCGCGCTTTTTCTACGACGCCAAAACCCACAGCCAGCCCGTCCCTCCCCTCTGCTGCCACACCGGTCGCCAGGGTTCGAGTCCGCGCTGACATTCTGGATCGCCTGGTCAATCAGGCTGGTGAAGTGTCGATCGCTCGTTCCAAGATCGAGAACGAGGTCGATACTTTGCGTCACTCGCTTGGCGATCTAACTGAAAATCTTTCCCGCTTGCGCTCACAATTGCGTGAGGTCGAAATTCAGGCCGAATCGCAGATCGCTTCGCGCGCACAAGCGGCAGATCGGGAGTTCGACCCGCTTGAATTTGACCGCTTTTCTCGCCTTCAGGAGTTGACGCGAATGATGACGGAGAGTGTCGACGATGTTGCCTCGATTCAGGACAGCCTTGTTCGCACAGTAACGGGAGCCACCTCCGATCTTGAAAATCAGGCGCAACTCACTCGTTCGCTGCAACAGGATCTGATGCAAGTGCGCATGGTTCCATTTGCCAGCATTTCTGAGCGTCTGTATCAAATCGCGCGCCAGACATCAAAGGAAGTCGGAAAGTCCGTTAATCTTGACATCAAGGGTACTTCTGTTGAGGTCGACCGCAGTGTTCTCGAGCGAATGATTGGTCCGCTGGAGCATTTGCTGCGCAACGCGATTGTGCATGGCATCGAAAGTCGCACAGATCGAAAGGGTTCCGGGAAGAATGAAACCGGAGAATTGCTCGTCGAGATTCGACAGGAAGGCAACGAGGTCGTTATTCTATTGTCCGATGACGGACGCGGACTGGATCTGACCCGGATTCGGGAGAGAGGGATCGCAGCAGGACTCATCACACCAGAGCGCGAACTTTCGGACGCCGAACTTGAAAACCTGGTTTTCCAGACAGGTTTTTCAACAGCAGGCGAAGTGACCGCCCTTGCCGGGCGCGGCATTGGTCTCGATGTCGTGCGCGCAGAGGCTGCCTCGCTCGGCGGGCGTGTCAATGTCAATTCGACGCCAGGAATGGGCACCCGCTTCACCATCAATCTTCCACTTACGCTGGCTGTGACTTCAGTCGTATTGCTACAAAGCGGCGGCAGCACTTACGCGGTTCCTTCCGTCTTGGTCGAACAGGTACAGCAGCTGAACAACAGCCTTCTCAAATCAGCATACGGCGAGGGTGCGGTCATGTGGCAGGGCTCACGCGTGCCCATCTTTTTTCTTTCTTCGGTGCTCGGCGACACCAAGTCCACACCTGTCGTGCAGCAATATACGCCCGTACTCATTTTGCGAAGCGGCAGCGATCGTGTTGCCCTTCATGTCGACGAAATCATTGGCAACCGAGAGGTCGTAGTTAAAAACATCGGCCCACAGTTGGCTCGCATGATTGGTATCGTCGGCGCGACGGTGCTGGGTTCTGGAAACATCGTCCTGATCATGGATCCGGTGCCACTGGCACAACGGCTGCTGCACGAAGATGCGCACGCGGCGCGCATGCATGCAGCCGCCTTGGCGGAACAGGCGGATTCTTCCAGCATTGATACCCCCATCTCCGCTTCTGGATCCCCTGCGGATACAAAACAGGGGCAGGGTTCCAGCGAGGAGCCGGTGCAGGGCTTGCGCAAAAAGAATATCGTTATGGTGGTCGACGATTCGCTTACAGTTCGTCGCGTAACGCAACGCTTTCTGCAGCGTGAAGGTTATCAGGTCATCCTTGCGAAAGATGGTGTGGATGCGCTCGAGAAGCTTCAGGAGGTGAAGCCCGATGTCATGCTGGTGGATATAGAAATGCCGCGCATGGACGGCTTCGATCTGATTCGAAATGTCCGTAGCGATTCCCGAATCGCCAAAACGCCGATCATCATGATCACTTCGCGCACTGCGAGCAAACATCGCAATTACGCGATGGAGCTTGGGGCTAATGAATACTACGGCAAACCGTTTCAGGAAAACCAGCTGCTGGAATCCATCGAGGAATTCGTCGGCAAGGCAACCGTACCGACAAAATGAGCTTGCCGGATGGTGCGGCGCAAATGAAAAACCCCCAAGACCTAAATCCTGGGGGTTTTTGTTGTACTAGCCTGACGATAACCTAGTTTCACACTGGTTCCAGCACTATCATCGGCGCGAAGTCGTTTCACGGTCCTGTTCGGGATGGGAAGGGGTGGTACCAACTCGCTATGGTCATCAGGCATAACTTGTAGAGTTGTTTGCGGTTAAGGCAAACAACGCAATCTGGAAGAAGTATTGATTTTGTTACTTATTTGGCGGGCGTGATGCATCAAACTGGCATTACGCTTCAAATTCTTGTCGTTATAACGGTCAAAGTTATAGGGTCAAGCCGCACGGGCAATTAGTACTGGTTAGCTTAACGCATTACTGCGCTTCCAC
>CAZAWA010000108.1:0-5730 GCA_964488675.1 uncultured Oxalobacter sp.
GCCGATGGTGATGAACAGGGTTGCCAGCAGGACGAGAAACTTGTTCCTGGCCGACCAGTCGATGATTTTAGATAGCATTATTCATCTCCATCAATGGCCGGCGTGAGATGCTTTGGGCGCAGAGGAAGCTCCACCATTCTTGGGTGTGATGCTGGTAACCACCCATTCGCCTTGCTGTCGCTCGACGAATTCAAAAGCGATCGGTGTGCCCGACTTGAGCCCTTTGAGCAGGGATTCGTTTGCTGCCCTGAATTCCATCGTCATGGCAGGCCACTTGAGTGATGCAACGGGTTCGTGTTTGATGCTCAAGGTACCTGCCTTGGCATCGATTCCGTCGATCACGCCATCGGCCTTATGTCCAACGGCAGACGATTTCTTGTCCGTCTGGGCGCCACCTTCCGGTTTTGCTGCCCCGCCATGTCCAGCATGTCCGCCCATTCCACCAATGACCGACTTCAGATTGCTTTCGGCATCGATCAGGAAATTGGCGGTCACTACGACCGGTTCTCCTTCTTTCAAGCCTTCCAGAACTTCGATGTAGTTGTCGCTACGCGCCCCTGTCTTGATTTCACGCGGTTCGAAACGTCCTTCTTTCAATTGCACCAGCACAATACGACGTGTGCCGCTGTCGATCACCGCGGAATCCGGAATGGCCAACACTTCTTTCTTCGTATCGACCGGCAATTCGACTTGCGCAAACATGGCTGGTTTCAGCAGCAGGCCAGGATTAGGCAGTTCTATGCGAACCTGAACCGTGCGCGTGTCCGCCTTGAGGGTCGGATAGACATAGGCAATCTTGCCTTCGAATACCTTATCCGGGTAGGCGTTGATCTTCACTCTGGCTTTCACGCCTGGTTTGACCAGGCCGATGTCCTGTTCAAACACATCGGCGATTACCCATACCGATGACAGATCCGCCACCTGATACAGCATTTCGCCAGGCATGAAGCGCATGCCCTGAACGGCTTTCTTTTCGGTCACGATGCCGTTGACCGGCGACAGGAAGGTCATCGTACGTCGAGCGTTGCCGGATTTCGCCAGCGACTTGACCTGTCCTTCAGAAATGTCCCAGTTCCTTAGTCGCAGCAGGCTGGATTCCGCCAGTTGCCTCATGCCAGCTTGCGCTTCCGGGCTACCTCCCTTGAGAGCATCCATGCCCTGCGCGGCAATCGCATACTCGCGTTGCGCGGACACCAGTTCCGGGCTATAGACTTCAAACAACGGTTGCCCTTTGCCGACCGGCTGGCCAGTGACGCTGACATGCAGGCGCTCCACAAAACCTTCGAACTTGGGCGCAATTGTGAAGGTGCGCCGCTCGTCCGGCTCGATTCGCCCAGCTGCGCGGACGACTTTGTCCAGCTTGCGCAGGGTTGCCGCTTCGGCTCTAACACCCAGCTTCTGTACCTTTTCAATGCTGATTTTGATCTGGTTGGCCGAAGACGGTTCGGCATCATCTTCACCCTCATAGACCGGGATGTAATCCATGCCCATCTGATCTTTCTTTGGGGTCTGCGAAGTGTCCGGCAGACCCATCGGGTTGCGGTAATACAGGAGTTTGCGTTCCTTCTTGGTGCCATCGCCCGATGGTGCCGCTGCGGTTGAAGCGGCAGGTCCCGCATTGCGATGACCTATCCAGTAACCTCCACCAGCGGCCATTACTGTTACAGCCACGAGGCCAATCGCAATCTTTGCACCATGTTTCATAATTCATCCCCCAGTAAACGTTCGATTTCTGCCAGACGCATCTGCATTTCTGCCTGCGCCTTGATCAGGTTCTGCCTGGCTTGTTTGATTTGTTTTTGCGCATCGAGCAGCGTCGCAAAATCGACCTTGCCATTTTGGTAGCCAGCCAGGGCCGACTGGAATGTGAGTTCGGCCTGCGGCAGCAAACTGTTTTGTGTCAGCATCTCCGTTTGCCGGGCCGCATCCAGCGCGGAAAGGCTACCAGACAGCTCGGCTAGCACCAGATTGGCCGTGGATTCCTTGCGTGCCCGCGCGGCAGACAGCATGGCCTCCGATTCACGTTCTTGCGAACGGCGAGAGGACTGCTGGAGCGGGATGTTCATCTCCACCATTACGCCCCACTCCTTCACGGAACGACCAGCCTGGGTAGGCTCAATACCGAAACTGAAATCAGGATACCGATTTTTGTAAGTCAGGTCGCGATTCTTTTCGGCTGCCTTGAGGCGTGCATCTTCAGTAAAAATTTGCGGGTTGCGGACGCGGATCCGATCCGCCAGCGTAGCGTACTCAAGTTTTATCGCCGCTGGCAGAGGCCTCAGAAACGCTGGTTCCGCCAAAGTGGAATGTGCTGGACGTGCCAGCAATGCGTTCATTCTTGCCTGGTTTTGCCGGACTTCATTCTCGATCATCACGAGTTCATTTCTCATGGTGGTCTGTTCCACCTGAGCGCGAATCACATCCTGCTGTGGAACCAGCCCGCTGGCGTAACGAACCTGGGCAACTTTTTCCAGTCGAACCATCAGGTCGAGAATTTCTTTACCAAGACGATCGCTGCGGTGAAGGTAATACAGCTGGGCGTAGCCCGTTTTGATGCGCATCGACAACTCAGCCCAGGTACCAATAGCGCGGCCTTTGGCACCTTCTGCTTCCAGCTCGGCAATTTCGCGCTTGAGGTCGCGCTTGCCGAACCAGGGGACATCCTGCATGATCCGGTAACGTGTGCTTCCGACTCGGCTCGGGGAAAGCGTGGGGTTTTGATCCCCCATCTTGGTAATATCCATCAATTCGACGCGTAACTTGGGATCGGGTAGCGCACCTGCTGGCAGTATCCGTTCACTCGCAGCGTCAGCCTCAAGACGCATGGTCGCGTATTCAGGGTTTTTTTGCTTGGCATAATCCAGCAAACCCTTTACGTCCCGTCCCAACGCGTTTTCATGTGGAGTTTGGGCCTTTACCGCACTTATCGCGCCAAAAATCAGCGCAGGCCCGATCAAGCCAACACTCAAGACATGTTTTATTCGGAATTTCATTTTTTTTTGCTCGGTTATGGTTGAGAAGATTCCGTATGGCAACTACAGCACCCATTGTATAAGCCAATTGACAGCATGACCATCAGTTTGATGCTTGCCCCCTTACAGGCGGCTGACTCAAAGATTACATTCTTGTAATTTTTGAAAATGTGTTGTTGATATAGTGCAAAATGAATACATAAAATCTTTAAAGTAGGCATTGCCATGAAAATTCTTGTTGTAGAAGATGAACAAAAAACGGGCGACTACCTGAAGCAAGGGCTGGTCGAGGCAGGCTTTGTTGTCGATTTGGTGCGCAATGGCGTAGATGGGCTGCACCATGCTTTGAACGACAGCCACGACCTGATGGTACTCGATGTCATGTTGCCGGGCATGGACGGTTGGCGTGTGCTTCAGGAGGTTCGCAAGGCAGGCAAGGATTTGCCTGTGCTGTTCCTGACGGCGCGCGACCAGGTCGATGACCGGGTCAAGGGTCTGGAACTCGGAGCAGACGACTACCTGGTCAAACCGTTTGCATTCTCTGAACTCCTTGCTCGAGTGCGTACGCTGCTGCGGCGCGGCCACAAGATTAAGGAAGCCGATGTCCTGAAGGCCGCCGATTTGGAGCTGGATCTGGTGCGCCGTCGTGCCAGTCGATCTGGGAAACGGATTGATTTGACTGCCAAAGAATTTGCGCTGCTGGAATTGCTGCTGCGGCGTCAGGGCGAGGTGCTGCCGCGCTCGCTGATTGCCTCCCAAGTTTGGGACATGAACTTCGACAGCGACACCAACGTGATCGAAGTCGCTGTGCGCCGTTTGCGTGCAAAGGTGGACGACGGCTTCGAACCCAAACTGATTCGCACCGCACGCGGCATGGGGTATGTGCTGGAGGTCGCCGAATGCGACTGAAGCAGCGCCATTCACTGACACTCCGGCTAACCTTGCTGTTTGCAACAGCATCCACTGCTGTGTTGCTGGCTTTGGGGTATTTGATCGGTCATGCCGTAGAAAAACATTTCGAGGAACAAGATGTAGAGACTCTTGCAAGCAAGATTGCAGCTGTCAGGCCGATGCTATCCACGATCCAGACAAGCGACGACATATCAAAACTCGCGCAGCAAATCGACGCATCCACCGCTGGACATCAGGGATTGGCTATCAGAGTCGTTGGAGGGAGCGATGAATCGCTTTTTACAGGTGATTCGACGGTCACTTTCCCTCCGTCTCTGACAGACAGGAGCAAGCCATCGCGCGACAAGCCAGGCATGTCGGTCACATGGATGCAAGGCGAAAGAACGCTGCGCGGCATTGTCACGCAAATCTCGACTGCATCACCGGAGTGGTCTCCCGTTCAGGTCGCAGTTGCGATGGATATCTCGCATCACGAACATTTTATGGCGCATTTTCGCCTGACCCTTTGGGGATTCGTCGCAGCAGCTTCTTTATTGATGGGTTTGCTGGGGTGGTTTTCGGCGAGACGCGGGCTGGCACCGCTCAACTGGATGAAAAGCAGCATGGGCAGGGTGTCGGCAAACAGTCTTGGGCAAAGGCTGGCAGTGGATCAACTTCCGGCCGAACTTGCCGACCTAGGATCGACGCTCAACGGCATGCTTTCCCGGCTGGAGGAAGCATTCGAACGACTTTCGGGGTTTTCTTCGGATATCGCGCATGAATTGCGCACGCCGGTAAGCAATTTGATGACTCAGACGCAGGTCGCGCTGTCGCGTGCAAGGACAGCGGACGAATACCGGGAAATCCTGGCATCGAACGCCGAAGAACTGGATCGAATGGCGCGCATGATCACCGATATGTTGTTCCTGGCCAAGGCCGACAACAACTTGATGTTATTGAAGATAGAGAATCTGACGTTGGCGAAGGAATTTCAAGAACTCCATGAGTTTTACGATGCGCTCCTTGAAGAAAACACCATCGACCTGGAAATTACCGGCGACGCAATCATTCGAGGCGACAAGTTAATGCTGAGAAGGGCATTCAGCAATCTTTTATCGAACGCCATCCGTCATACACATGTCGGCGCGAGGGTCGGTGTCGCAATTATTCAGTCAGACTCGTCAGCAATAAGTGTTGAAATCAGCAATCCTGGTGATATACCCAGCGAACACCTTCCGAGACTGTTTGAGCGTTTTTATCGCGTCGATCCATCAAGGCATCGAGAAGGGGAAAACACGGGATTGGGGCTGGCCATCACAAAATCCATTATCGAAGCACATCACGGAAAAATACGCGCTGAATCTTCAAATGGAATTGTGCGATTTGTAGTACAGATCCCAGCTGCGTAAACTGGATCAGTCTACGCGCCTTAGCATGCCTGTGCTAAATTGACCTGGATCCAACGTTGCTGAGATCATATTTGATAAGTCGGACACCTACCTGTCGCGCAATAAGCTCGGAAATAAGTGCATCTTTGTATCTTTCCATTTCGAACCTGACTTCTTCTTCAGAGTGTTCTTGCGCATCGCAACCCTTTTTATGAGACAACAGAGCAACAACGGCAAATACTATCCACGGAACAAACGCTTTAATATCTCCACTGCGTCCATCCAGTGCTGCCTTCTGAGCATTCACAATATCTCTACCAAGACGCTTAAGCCACCTGTCAGGCAAATTCTTCGGCAGTGCCGCTTCAGCGCCCTTATCCAAAACTTCCAAGCCAAATCTCGTAAGATCGGTTTTTTGTATCGTCCTGGAGTTGACACCTTTTCGTGGACACTTGATTCTTATGGAAAAAGGAGTCCAC
>CAZAWA010000109.1:0-5689 GCA_964488675.1 uncultured Oxalobacter sp.
TGGCGCACTGCCCTGTAGTCGAGCCCGTCGTTTCTCACGAACGGCGCCATGTAGGTGTCGAAGGAACTGAAGGCCTGCGCGCCCGCCCACTCGTTTTGCAGCGTGCCGAGAAAGTTGACGATCTGGCCGATGGCGCTGGACATGCGCTTGGGCGGGCCGGACTCGACCTTGCCGGGAACGCCGTTCAGGCCCTCATGCAGCAGGGTGCGCAGCGACCAGCCGGCGCAATAGCCGGCCAGCATGTCCAGATCGTGCACATGGATGGCGGCGGTGCGATGCGCTTCGCCGACTTCCGGCGGGTAGACATGGTTCAGCCAGTAGTTGGCGATCACCTTGCCGGATACATTGAGGATCAGTCCACCGAGCGAATAACCCTGGTTGGCATTGGCGTTGACGCGCCAGTCGAGCTGCTGCAGGTATTCGTTCATCGATGATTCGACATCGACCAGCGTCTGCTTGTCGGTACGGAGTTTCTGATGCTGTTCACGGTAAACGATGTAGGCGCGCAGGGTTTTCTTGTGGCCGGCTTCATACAGCCCGCATTCCACGGCGTCCTGAATTTGTTCGATATGCGGGGTCGGGTTGCCGAGGTAGATCAGCTTTTTCATTACCTCGTTGACGGTGAGGCGCGTGGCTTCCTGCTCGTCGAATTCCCCGGTGGCGCGACCGGCCTTGGCTATGGCTGCCTGGATTTTGCTTGTGTCAAAAGGCTTGATGGTCCCGTCGCGTTTGACAATGCGGCTCATCAGGGAAATTGGCGTCGCAGTCATTCATTCCTCCTTTTGACACAACATGTAGTGGTCGGCAAATCCTAAGGCACTAGATATAGGCATGTCAATCAACCCTGTCAATTGCATGTGTTTTTTTCGTCATATTGCCTAATTGGCAATTGCCGGTTGGGTCAAATTGAATGCGTTTGCCGCGTTTGCCAGCACAAAGAAAAAGCTGCTTGGACAGGCGGCTGCTTTGCGATAGGCTTGGGACAGCATGGATTAATCAGCGCTTCCTTAACTGTCTGCTGAATGCCACAGTTGGTCGCACAGCTTTTTCCGGAGGGAAAGTGGAGCACGAGCTGATATTGTCAATTGAGCCAGATCGTCTGACTGTTCTGGCGCGCCATCCGACCTGGGCCGACCGTGGCAGTAGTCCGCCGGTACGCCACCGTGACACCGGCATCCGCTATTTCGATACACCGGACTTTGATCTCTGGCGGAGCGGCTTTTCCTTGCGCGTGCAGCGCAACAACCGTCGCTGGGTGCAGATTCTGGAGCATCGGGGCCGCGTGCTGGCCGGGCTGCGCCAGTACGCCGTATGGCAAATGCCGACGAAAGCGGGGTTGCCCGATGTGTGCGCGCTGCTCAATCTGAATGTCATTGGGAAATCGCTGGCGGAGAGCTTGCAGGAAAAACCGCTGGCATGGGTGTTCACGATCCGGAGCCGCCGGCTGACGCGCTCGGTCTGGCTGACGGGCGGCGGTCAGGTCGAGGTGGCGCTGGTTCACCGGGAGGTGTTGTGCGGCGGACAAAGCGAGGTTTGGTGCGAGGTGGCGCTGCGCCTGCTCGCTGGCGACCCGAAGGGCCTGCATCTGCTCGCGCGGGAGATGCTGGCCATTGCGCCGATGCGCATCGGCAGTCCGTGGGCGGCCGAACGCGGCCATGCACTCTGCGCATCGCAGGCGATGGTGGCGGCAAAGGCTGCCAACATTGAACTGGCGCCCGACATGAGCGTGCAACAGGCGTTCCACGAAATCGTCGGCAATTGCATCGCACAGGTTCAGGCCAACGAAAGCGGCGTGGTCACAGGCAATGATCCGGAATTCGTTCATCAGATGCGGGTCGGCTTGCGTCGGCTGAATTCGGCGTTCGGGCTGTTCCGCCGCGTGCTTCCGTATCCGCCAGCGTTGCGGGAGGAGCTGGACTGGATCAGGGGCGAACTGGGCGCGGCGCGGGACTGGGAGGTGCTGGCGATGGACACGCTGGACAGCCTGATCGAAGCAGGGCATGCCGAAGATGATTTGCCTAGGCTCAAGCAGATGGTGCTGCGGCGCGCAGCCAGAAACCGCAGGCGGGCGGCGGCGGCCGTGCAATCGGATCGCTACACGCACGCCCTGCTGTCGCTGGGGGCGTGGGCGCAGGAAATACTGGCGTCGCCGCTGGTGGTTGCGGATGGTTCGGCACCGCTCGCCAGGGTCGATGAATTTGCCGGGCGGGTAATGGCGCGGCGCGTTGCGCAACTGCGCCGCCGGGGCAGGCAACTGAAGGGGGCAGACGAAGAAGCGCGCCATCAGATGCGGCTGTCTGCCAAGAAACTGCGCTACGCGGCCGAATTTTTTCGCGCGCTGTATCCGGCGGGCAGGCTGCGCGCTTATGTCGGCGGGCTCGCCCGATTGCAGGAGGTGCTCGGCCAGTTGAATGACGCGGCAGTGGCCGACGACTTGCTGATGAAAAGGCTTGCAACCAGACCGGACCTGTCGCAGGGTGTCGCGTTTGTCAGGGGGTATCTGCTGGCCCGTAACCGGCAGGATATCCGGCGACTGACGCGATTATGGCGGCGGTTCCGGGGCGTGCCATTGCCGCAGATGCGGTGAAGGCTTCTGATACGAACGCAGCGCGGCTGGTGGCAGGGCGGGTTGGCTCTCAAAACCCAGTGACAAGGGGGTATTTTAACTCCGGCGCGCCCACGCTCGCGATCAGCCGTTTTCAGGCGCATACTCCCCAAATTATTGCATTTTTGCCGCCGTTTTCTGCCTGTTTTTTGTGCAAAATGGCGCTTTGCTCACCAAAATCCCGCTTTGGACTGCTGCTTTGGGTCAAATAATAACGCGTCGCGTTATTAGGGCGTGTTCACCCTAAAGCGCACTCACCCGTTTAGGTTGAACACGCCCTAATGGTCTTGCGATGGCTGGCGTGCGGGAAAGCGTTTACCCGCGCCGCAAAAATGCCTCCGCCAGTCGCACGAAGTACGACACGCCCAGCGGCAGCAGCGCATCGTTGAAATCGTAATTCGTGTTGTGCAGGTTGCATGGCCCGAGGCCGTCGAGATCCTCGCGGTGTTCGTCATGGCCATTGCCGATGAAGACATAGCAGCCTGGCACGCGCTCCAGGAAGAACGCAAAATCTTCGGCACCCATGGTCGCTTCCATGCTGGTGTTGACCAAGTCCTTGCCGACGAGGGATTGCAGCACTTCGGCGGCGAAAGCAGTTTCTGCGGCATGGTTGACGAGCGCCGGATAGCTGCGCCGGAAATGAAAATCCACTGTCGCGCCAAAGGCGGCGGCGGTATGCTCGGCCACTTCGCGCATGCGCCGCTCGATCATGTCCAGCACCTCGAGGTCAAAATTGCGCACCGTACCGATCAGGCTGGCTTCGTCCGGAATCACATTGAAGGCGCTGCCGGCGTGGATTTGCGTGATCGACAGCACTGCCGCCTTGTTCGGGTTCTTGTTGCGCGAGATGATGGTCTGCCAGCTTTGCGCAATCTGCACCGCCGTCAACACCGGATCGACGCCGCGCTGCGGTTGCGCCGCGTGGCCGCCTTTTCCTTTCACGGTCACTCGAAAGGAATTGCTCGACGCCATCATCGGCCCGGCCCGCAGGCCAAACGCGCCAACATCGTGTGCTGGCCAGTTGTGCATGGCAAATACGGCATCCAGCGGGAACTGCTCGAGCAAACCGTCGTCGATCATGCGCTTGGCGCCGCCCGCGCTTTCCTCCGCCGGCTGGAATATCAGCACCACCTTGCCGGGGAAATTGCGATGGCGCGACAGCCAGTGCGCCGCGCCCAGCAGCATGGCGGTGTGACCGTCATGGCCGCAGGCGTGCATTTTGCCTTCGTGCTTCGACGCGTGGGCGAAGGAATTCGTTTCCTGCATCGGCAGCGCATCCATGTCGGCGCGCAAGCCGATGGTGCGCCCGTCGCCGCCGATGCCTGCAATCACGCCGACCACGCCGGTGCCGCCCAGCCCGCGCGTGATCGGGATGCCCCATTCGGTCAGCCTGGATGCGACCAGATCCGCGGTGCGGTGCTCTTCATAGCCGAGTTCGGGGTGGGCGTGGATATCGCGACGAATGGCTTGCAGTTCGTCGATGAAGCCGGGTGGGAAGTCGAGCAGGTTCATGAGGTGCGGGCGGAATGAGCTTAATGCTTCATGGTATTCCAGTTTGGCATTTCTGGGGCAAAAGAGTGTCGGGAACGAAATGATGCAGCAGCACGAAATCATTCATGCGGGTTCAACAGATGGGCAACAAAATATCCGTCAGGGCGCCACCTGCAGCCAGAAAGTCACCGGGCCGTCGTTGACCAGCGCCACCTTCATGTCGGCGCCGAATACGCCGGCTTCCACTTGCGCAAGTCTGGCTTTGGCTTGCGCAACGAAATAGTCGAACAGCCTTCTGCCCTCTTCGGGTGATGCGGCCGGGGAAAACGAAGGGCGCGTGCCGGATTGGGTATCGGCCGCCAGTGTAAATTGCGGCACCAGCAGCAGGCCGCCGTTCACGGCCGTCACGGAAAGGTTCATCTTGCCATGGGCATCGTAAAACACGCGGTAGCCGAGCAGGCGGTTCAGCAACGCGTCGGCCTGTTTTTCGCTGTCGCCGCGCTCGGCGCATACCAGCACCATCAGGCCCTGCCCGATGCTGCCGACGGTCTGGCCGTCAACCCTGACGCTGGCTTCGCTGACGCGTTGGAGGAGAGCGATCATAAACAAATAATATATGCTGGGGGTCAGCAGTTTTATTTCGCGCCGCGAAATTTACTCTGACCCCCACTAATCAATGCTGGAGGTCGGCAGTTTTATTTCGCGCCGCGAAATTTACTCTGAGCGAAAATTCGGGGTCAGAGTCGAAATATCGCAAGCGATATTCGACTGCCGACTCCGGTTTTCGCATTCGACTGCCGACGCCGGTTTTCCAGAATGCCCGGAACTTGTCAGCCGGTTCAACTATTTTCTGGCCGACTCAATCAGCAAGCGTCACCCGCGCAAATTTGCGCTTGCCGACTTGCACCACGAACGAGCCAGCCTCGACCTTGAGCGCCTTGTCGCTGACGGCCGCGCCATCGATGCGCACGCCGCCCTGTTCGACCATGCGCAAGCCCTCGGAGGTGGAGGGCACCAGACTGGCCGCCTTGAGCAACTGGCCGATACCCAGCGGCGCGCCAGTGAGCGCAACCGACGGGATATCGTCCGGAATGCCGCCGCGAGAACGGAGCATGAAGTCGTCGAGCGCCGCATCTGCAGCCCGCTTCGAATGGAAACGCGCAACGATTTCCTTGCCGAGTTCCACCTTGACATCGCGCGGGTTGCGCCCGGTTGCCACGGCCTGCTTGAGTTTGGCGATGTCATCGATCGAACGGAACGAAAGCAGATCGTAGTAGCGCCACATCATGTCGTCGGAAATGCTCATCATCTTGCCGAAGATGCTGTTGGCCGGTTCGGTGATGCCGATGTAGTTGCCCTTGGACTTCGACATCTTCTCGACGCCGTCCAGCCCTTCGAGCAGCGGCATCGTCAGGATGCACTGCGGTTCCTGGCCGTAGTGGCGCTGCAGTTCGCGCCCGACCAGCAGGTTGAAGCGCTGGTCGGTGCCGCCCAGTTCGATGTCGGATTCCAGCGCGACCGAGTCGTAGCCTTGCATCAACGGGTACAGCAGTTCGTGAATCGTAATGGGCGAGCCGGACTTGAAGCGGGTCG
>CAZAWA010000110.1:0-5671 GCA_964488675.1 uncultured Oxalobacter sp.
CGCCGTGACGATGCGCCACTGGCACTTTGGCGCCAGTCAATCAGGCATCAGCCGTCATCTTGCGATCAGGCTGGCGCACATCCAGCACCATTATTTTCATCAATTTTCCATCGGGTCGAGGCCAGGTAACATGGCTGCCGACGGACAATCCCAACAAGGCACTTCCTACAGGGGTAAGGATCGAGATTTTGTCCTTGCCATCTCCCATGTCCTTCGGATAGACCAGCGTCAGGCAGAACCCTTCTCGTGAAGTTTCCAGCTTGAATCGGACGGTCGAATTCATGGTGACGACCGACGCCGGAACCGCATGCGGCGCCACAATGTCAGCGCGTGAGAGTTCATCAAGCAGTACGGCTTTGGCGGCACCTTCAGACGAAGGCAGGGAATCAATCAGCCTTTCCAGTTGTTCCAGCTCCTGGGATGACACGATAATTTTTGGTTTCATGTTGATGCTTCCGCGTTAAATTTTCATGACAAGGCACATCCATGTCCCGTTGACTGGATGTGATGGCAATGACGCATCCGGCGCAACAGGCGCCAGGCATCATTGAATTTCATTTGGGGAAAATGCGCTCGATGAAAGCAGAACAGGGATGTGGTTTTCCTGCGCCCTCACCGAGCACAAGAAAGCCGGGCGAAGTATCTGGAAAGCAGATGCGTGGTGACAGGAAAAACCGGAGAAGTCTCATGGCGCAACGATCCCCTGCTCACTGAAGAGCACAAGACGACGCGCATTTTGAGTGACTTGCTCATTGGGTCTGTAAATTTCCTGTTATTTGGGTTGGTGTTTTGATTTTACATGCTCAACTTGAGTCCGACAATGCCGGCAAGGATCAGTACAAGACTGGCTATCCGCGCTGCATTGGCCGGCTCTTCAAACAGGATCATGCCAATAATGGCCGTGCCGATGACGCCGATGCCCACCCAGACCGCATAGGCCGTGCCGACAGGCAGTGTTTTCATGGCGGTGCCGAGCAACCCGAAGCTGACGAGCATGGACAGGATCGTACCGACGGAAGGCCAGAATTGCGTGAACCCTTGCGTGTACTTAAGACCGACTGCCCAGACAATTTCAAACAGCCCTGCGACAACCAGGATTACCCAGTTCATGGAAAACGCCCCCCCTGCAAGTCGGGGTCGTCCCCAATACGAAACGGAGCGGTGAGGTCGTCCTCACTTCCATGCCGCGTCAACTGAATGATGCGAATGCCAATAAAACTTTTTACTTCGGCATTTGAGCAGCGCATCGCCTGAGCGAAGCCAAAAACACAGCCGCAACGCTTTTTCAGGTGACGGATTTTCTTGGCCTGCCCAACAGGAGTCGAACCTGTGACCTACGGCTTAGAAGGCCGTTGCTCTATCCAACTGAGCTATGGGCAGATGAATATAGTGTATGCCAGAATGAAAACAGGCTGTCAGTGACAGCCTGTTTGCGTTTTGGTCGGGGCGGTGGGATTCGAACTCACGACCCTCTGCTCCCAAAGCAGATGCGCTACCAGGCTGCGCTACGCCCCGAAGAGCGAGATCATACCCTGCCGAGGGGGTCGCCGTCAAATCAGACGGCTTTGCGGTAGTGGTTCAGTTTGAATTAGTTCTGTTACACATTCGTATCAGCCATCATAACAACATCTTCCAAATCCCAAACATAGCTTGAGATTCCAGCCTCCATTGCTGGCGTAACTCGTAGCGACTTGTGAATTCGACAAAAATTGTAGTGCATGAAGTGCAAGCTAATTGCATGCATATGGTTCTCCAGCTTCTTGCTGAATCCGTTAGTTAGCCGAGTAAACCGGCGCATGTTCATACGCATGGTCAGGTTTGCGCGTTCAACATAGCTTGTTGATGCGAATGCTAAATCAGGCTCCCCGTTGATCTTCCTAATCTGTGTGCCCGTGCATTCTGCTGGACTATATCGCCGTGCGGACTCAACAGGCTCACCCGCATTGCCGTACTGTTTAATCAGCATGGCGTAGTCAATATCGCCGCCAAATGCGCTCTCAACGGCTTGTATGTAGATTTTGTGACCATCAGTCGTTAGCTGGATGCGGTTTGCAAGGCGTGATGCTAAATCGCTGATAAAGATATTGGCCGAAACCGCGCCGCGATTACCGACATGCCAGCACGGGATCAATTTGGTATCTGCATCAATCGCAGTCCATGTGTACATGTCACCATAACCGAATATGCCCTGTGCTTCGTCCGGCACATTCTTTTCTTTCATGCCGACAAACGACCATATTTCATCACATTGAACTTTCTGGCATTTCAGGTCGCGCATGACGCGATCCTGATACAAGGCGCAGGCATGGCCTACATCGGCTAGCAGCTTGAGAACGGTGTTTTTGGCTGCGCCACTCATACGGCATGCTGAGTTGATGCTGTTGCCCTCGACTAGCATTGCCAGTATTTGCGCCCGTTTCTGGGTGTCCAGTTTATTCATCTCGCTACCCCATAGCATTCACCTCATAATGAACATTATGCTTGAGCGGTTAAGCAAAGTCAACGATCAATTTCAATTGAAATATGTGATAAAAATCAAATAGATATAAATAAATAGCGTGAAATATCCGTTTGTGTTTCTGAGTCCTATGATTTTTTATAGGTAACTGAGACAATCAAAAGCTAATTTTGGTAACACCAACAAACCTATCAGGATATTTCTTTATGACAATAGTTAATCCGGGAGTTCTTTTGATCGAAGACGATTGCCTGAATGCAATGCACGCGATTCCTGATGCCTCGGTAAATTTGGTGTTGTGCGATTTACCCTATGGAACAACACAAAACTCATGGGATAGCGTTATTCCATTAGACCAACTTTGGTCGCACTATCGCCGGATACTTGCGCCAAAGGGGGTTGTGGCGCTTATGAGTCAAGGGTCATTCACGGCGCGGGTTATTCTTAGTCAAGAGTCTATTTTTAAGTACAAAATCACGTGGGTTAAATCAAAGCCAACGAATTTTTTAAATGCAAAGAAACAACCCCTGCGCAAGCATGAAGACATTTGCATATTTTATGCTCAACAACCCAACTACACTCCGCAAATGTCTCAAGGAGAGCCATATGACAAAGGGGTGCGCAAAGACCAACTCACAGGATCATATGGTGAATTTCGACCAGCGCACATCAAGTCTGATGGAGAAAGATACCCAACAGATGTTGTCTATTTCAAAACAGCAGAAGCCGAAGGAAGGGTGTGGCATCCAACACAAAAGCCTATCGAACTTGGTAGGTATTTAATTCGTACATACACATCCCCAGGGGATGTCGTGCTGGATAATTGTTTTGGGTCGGCCAGTTTTCTGGTGGCTGCGGCGCTCGAAAATCGTAACGCGATAGGCATTGAATTGAACTCGAACATCGTTGAGTTCAAAAAAGAATGTCTAAGCCTGGTTAGCGTTGCTCAAAAGCGTCTCAAAGGCATTGCAACTGTCGATACCTGTCGCTCATCAAACAAAAAGACAATCACAAATCGAGTTAACGCACTCTTATCCGATACCGCCACGATTCCTCAGGCCATTATCATTGGACAACAAGGGAATAATTCCCTGCGTCAGACGTCACAACAACAGTATTGCCCGTCAAATTTGATGATTCCAGTTCCTGCCTAGTGACGCTATCGTAATGGAGATGTGTTGTCGGTGCGCCGTGATTGTCAGATCGCGACGGGTCGTGATCCACTCGCATCTTTCTAAACCCAAGGTCTTTCCCAAGGATTACAACATGGATATCAATGTCTGTAATTTCGGTAGGTCGCCCTTGTCTTGATGTGGAATTCGTCCACGCTGCATTGGCAAAAAAGACTCTACGGAACCAAGTTCTATGATCATTCGGGCTCTTTTCTTTGGTGAACCTCAAGAACGGCATTTTTGCGCCACTTGTATCTTGCTGTGCATCACTGTCTGTTAAAGATTTGCTCCATGTCAGTGCCATATTGTTTTCCTCTATAACGAGTGGTTTTTTCCATCTTGCCATAGCGGCAATTTTAGCAATTTCTGACCGTTTTGTGGAACTTAAAGTATCTGATCTGGCCTTACCCCCTTTAAGGCCGCCAAGCCGCCCAAGCGCAACTGCTGATGGGTTCTTCTTCGGTTCTTCCTGAACCGGTGCAACCTCGCCTGTCGCTTGCTGCACGACTGAGAATGCTGTTTGATTTTGGTCTTTGCGACCATGAGATTTAGATTTAGGCATACCCAAAGGTTAGCATACCAATGTACACAAGTGCAGCGATATGTAACAGAGTAGGATTCAAACTAGACCACTACCGGCTTTGCACTGGTCCGCAATGCGCTGCGCCATCTTTTCGGCCTGCTTTTCGTCCATGGCTTCAACCATGACGCGGATCAGCGGTTCCGTGCCGGAAGCGCGGATCAGCACGCGGCCGCTGTCGCCGAGTTCGCGCTCGACCTTGTCCTTTTCCGCGACCATCGCGGCGTTTTCTGTCCAGTCGAACCCGCGCTTGACCTTCACATTGACCAGGGTTTGCGGATAAAGCACCAGTTCCCTGATGCATTGCTGCAGGGTCACGCGATTGCGCCGCAGCACGGACAGCACCTGCAGGGCGGAGATGATGCCATCGCCAGTGGTGTGCTTGTCCAGGCACAGCAGATGGCCGGAGCCTTCGCCGCCAAGCTGCCAGTCGCGCTCGACCAATTCTTCCAGCACATAGCGGTCACCCACATTGGCGCGCGCAAAACCGACGCCCATTTTTTTGAACGCGACTTCAAGCGCCATGTTGGTCATCAGCGTACCAACCACGCCTTGCAGCGGGCCATTGGCTTTGCGATCCCTGGCCAGCACGAAAAGCAGCTCATCGCCGTTGTAAAGACGGCCATCGGAGTCGGCCATGACCACGCGGTCGGCGTCGCCGTCCAGCGCAATCCCGATGTCGGCCTCGTTGTCGCAGACGGCAGCGGACAGGGCTTCGGGCGAGGTCGCGCCGCAATCATCGTTGATGTTGGTGCCGTTGGGCTGCACGCCGATGGAAACGACATCGGCGCCCAGCTCATGCAGGACGCAGGGCGCGATGTCGTAGGCGCCTCCATGAGCGCAGTCAACCACGATTTTCATGCCGCGCAAATCAAGTTCCGTCGGGAAGGTGCTCTTGCAGAATTCAATGTAGCGGCCATGCGCGTCATCCAGCCGCCGCGCACGCCCGACATGGTCGTAGGCAGCGCAGGTCATCGGCTGGTCGATGGCTTCTTCAATCGCCAGTTCCAGTTCGTCCGGCAATTTGTTGCCGGTGTGGGAAAAAAACTTGATGCCGTTGTCCGGATACGGGTTGTGCGAGGCGGAGATCACCACGCCGGCCGAAAGGCGCAAGGCGCGGGTCAGGTAGGCAATCGCGGGCGTGGGCATCGGGCCGGCGAGCATCACATCCACCCCGGCGGCGGAAAAACCGGCCTGCAGCGCCGCTTCGAGCATGTAGCCGGAGATGCGCGTGTCCTTGCCGATCAGCACGGTCGGCCTGCCCTGTGATGGCCTGGATTGCGCCAGCACCCGCCCCGCAGCGTAACCGAGTTTCATCACGAAATCGGGCGTGATGGGTGCCGTTCCAACTCTGCCTCTTACGCCGTCCGTTCCAAAATATTTACGCGACATGCTGTGTTCCTGTCTATCGAGAATTCATTCTTGCGTGAAATCGGGGGTGCGAAAAATCGGGGTCAGAGT
>CAZAWA010000111.1:0-5528 GCA_964488675.1 uncultured Oxalobacter sp.
ATCAGGGTTTGGGCACTGAACTGGGTTTCGCCGAGGGCGGCTTGGGATCGTGCTTTTTCAAATCTTTGGGATCGACCTTCGGACTTGATGCCGGTTTCGGGTTTTTCAGATCATTCGGGTCGACTACACCCTTCTTTCCCCTTAGATCGACGGGATCGGCGGCATTGACAGCAGTGGATACAAATGCCAGTACGATAACAGATAGCAGCGAACGCATTTTCATACAACCTCCTCCAGTGCATAAGAATTATTATTTATTTGCTCTAGTTGCAGCTTTGAATGGATCTGTCGCAGTATTTTTCCTGCGTCCAGCATTGCATACCGCGGCCCTTCAACTCCCGACACACCTGCTCTGTGCCACAAACTGCGCGTATCGTTCTGGTTGTGCAGACGCGCTGTTTGGGCGGCGGTGCCTGATAAGCAGGTTGTTTTGAGCCGTCGACAGGTGTGGGTGGCGGTACCGGGGGAATGTTTTGCGCTTGAACAAACAGCGGCAAAGCCAGCGATATCAGCAAACTGCCAAACAAACGCCACTTACGAAATTGTGTCTTCATCTTGGAACCTCCTTGCTCAGGTTGAACAGCAAATCATGCGGACAGAAACACGACGACCTGCTGCATTAGAACGCAATACGAAGATGGCTGTCAACGCTCCGCCAGCGCGAGCCTGATGCCAAGTGATGCGAAGATGCCCGCTGTCAGCCAGTCAAAATACTTGGCCATTTTTGGGCGAGCCAAAATAAACTGCCCGATGCTGCCGGCAAAATAGCCGATCAGGCAGAAGATGACAACTGCCTGCAACATGAAAACGAACCCGAGCAGCAACATTTGCAGAGGAAGATAATCTGTGCCGGGCGTCACAAACTGCGGGAGGAACGCAAGGAAAAACATGGCGACCTTCGGATTGAGCACATTCATGGTGAAACCGCGCTTGAACATGGCTCCCATGGGCAACTCTTCCACCTGTGACAGGTGGATCGGTGAGCGCTCCCGTAGTGTCTTGTACGCAAGGTATAGCAGGTAGGCAGCACCGGCATATTTGACGATGTTAAAAGCCAGCAGGGATGAATGAAACAGCGCAGAGATGCCGAACGCCGCCATGATCGTATGTACGCTGACACCACTGCACATGCCGAGCGCAGCAACAATCGCCGACTTTCTGCCGCGAGTTATGCCCTGTGTCATGACGAAAATATTGTCAGGTCCGGGGGCAATTGTCAACGCGGCTGAAGCGCACAGAAAATAGAAAAGCGTAGTGACAGTCATTTCAATGCTTATTGATTTTTTACGGGAATCTTGATACTCAAATTGAAAAGGGCGCTGCATGCGCCCGTCAGTGAGTAGGTTGGTGATTAGTCTTTAGCATTCGGGCACTTTGGCGCTGGCTTGACCGTCCCCTTCATGGGCGGCCGGGTATCCACTTTCTTGACCTTGTTCGTGGTTGGTATGTCGCCATAGTGCACTTTACCTTTGTCATCAGTCCATTTGTAGACGCCCTGTGCCGAGGCAAGGGTGACCCACATGAATCCGGTCAAAAAAATCAGTGCCATTTTAGCCATCCGCCCCCCCCGCAAAATGTGTGTGAAGAGAAACCAGAACACAGCTGGAAAAAATGCTGCTCAATTAACCTCGCTCAATATCGCCCAAAACAAGGCGAACAGGGACAAACCGTTCATAAATGTTGTGACATCGTGCGAATCAGGTGTTACATTGAGCGCAGCAATTCAAAAATTGCCCGTTCCATCAGCCATATCCCGCTCATCGGCAAGTGTTGTCCGGCTCGCAAGAAATTGGCGCTGATACTTCCCTACTTCCTTGATGTCTTTCCTTTCTAAGGAGATGCCGGAGATGCCATCTTTTTCAGGTGCAGACAAGTATTTTTCGCTCGTTGAAGAGCGCGATTGCGGCGAATGCATGGTTTGTTGCAAGTATCTGTACATTAATACACCAGGCCTGAAAAAACCCGCTGACATGCTATGCAGCAATTGCATCACTGGCCGCGGGTGCGGCATTTACGAGACCCGTCCTAATACATGTCGAATCTGGCATTGCCTGTGGCGTCGCACTAGGGCGATGCCAGAAGAAATGCGGCCCGACAAGTCCAACGCATTATTCTCCCTGAAAATCAGTTTTGAACCAAGACATATTTTCGAGAATGCCTATATCGTCTGCATGGCGATAACCGATCCTTCCGTATTCGACACTCCAGTGGTATCGGCAACTATTGACATGTTTATTCAGGATGGCGAACTTCCTGTCTGGCTCAGTTATGCCGGGTCCAAATCGCTAATCTGGCCTGCCAAGGAAATGGCTGACGCCATCGTCAGCCCACTTTCTTCTCAAGCCAGACAGATGCCGGAAGTGAAAAAATGGCTAACACGCTACAACAGCCTGCTTGAACCACTGCAAGATCAGCAGGCAATGTTCGGGAGTGCATTTTTGCGAAATTAAATCCTTAACCGTATTGTTCCGTGTAATCTTCCAAGGCTGCAGCAACCACTCTATACGCGTGCTCGTGACCATAAATTTTCTCAATCGTCGCCGCGGATGGCTGACCGGAAAAGAGTTTGTAAGTCTCAAAATAGTGCCGCATGCGCTCAAGCAACGCCGGGGGAATGTCGCTAATGTCGTTTGCGCCATGCCAGAACGGATCGTTATCAAGGACGGCGATGATCTTGTCGTCCGCTTCGCCATCATCCACCATCTGCAACCCACCGACCACTCGCACCCGCAAAATGACCTCACTACGGTTGATGGGGCGCTCGGTTATCACGCATATATCCAGCGGATCCTCATCACCTCTTTCCGCCTTTGGGGACAATTCGTTCACGCGCGCTGAGCAGTAAGTCTTCGGGATAAATCCATAAAGCGTTGGCGGCATTGAAGATGTCAACTGCGGGCGGTCAACACGCAAGTAACCTGTCGCTTTGTCGACCTCATATTTCACTGCATCAAAAGGTGTTATTTCAATGTAGGCATTGACAATCCGCGGAAGGTCATCGCCAGCCTCCAGTCCATGCCAAGGGTGGGGGCGCCAACGATAAAAGGTTTGGGGGAATGCCATGTGTTGCACCCTATATTTTCAAATAACAAATTAATGCGCAGTTCGTTCTGCTGCGAAACGCTGTTGACATAAACGAAAACCCCCGGCTTTCGCAAGGGGGCTTTCAGGAACTTGGTAGTTAGCGACAGTATTGGGACATTTCTGTATCGCTGCCAACTATACTCTGGCCCTTATTTCTTCAATAAGCGCTGCCTTGATTGCGAGGGGATCTATTTGAACACCGAGAGATGTATGGCAACTCGAGCAGTTTAGCGAAACACACTGCCACACTCTTCCACCTAAAGCACACCCCCTCACCTCTTTTACATTTAAACCAGCAACAACTTCCTCACACTTCGGGCACTTCGTTGTCATATCGTCCCCCTTTTGGAATGGCTGCTTCGGACAATGACTATACCGCAAACATCCTGCAATCCCGCAGTTTTGTTTCGATAAATGCCATATTCAATGGCCCAATCTCAACCTTTCCTCTGAGAAACAATTGCTTTATTGGCCACCCTCTCCTAACCCTGCAGACTTCAGAAGACACGCATCTGGCATTATCAGGAAACATGATGGCTGCTTTTTTCAATGATCTGAGGCATCATCGGCGTTTTGCTTTGGAGTGCGCATCGCACTAAAGAAACTGCTTCATGAACAGGAAAACAAGAATGAAAATCGAGATCAGAGACACATCAGGCAAGACGCTTTTCGCCCATGAGGAAGACGGTAACTCAATTCGCAAGACATTGGAAAAAGCATTTGCATCGGGGGTTCCATTGGAGAAAGCCGATCTTGCAGAAGCCAACATCACCGGGGTCAACCTAGCCGGCGCCAACTTGGCCGGTGCCAGTTTTGCCGGGGGCTACCTGCTCCGAGTCAATTTTACTGGAGCCAATTTGACCGGCGCCAACCTCTCGGATGCCGGCCTGACCCGTGCAGACTTCAGCAGTGCCGACCTGAGCGGCGCCGACCTGCGACGCGCCCATTGTTTTCGCGCCATATTCAAAGAAGCCAGGCTGGTTGGCGCCAACCTTGAGGAAATCAAGTTTGACTTGACCAATGTCGTCGAAGCCAATCTGACCGGCGCCAATCTTGTCTGCGCCAGGCTCAGAAACACCTTCTTTGCCGGCGCCAATTTGCTCGGTGCCAATCTAGCCCGTGCCGACATCATGGAAACCCGATTCATCGGCGCAAACCTGGCCGGCGCCAACCTGACAGAGTCCGTTTGCAGAGGCGCCTATCTGAAAGACGCCAACCTCGAGCGCGCCGATTTCTCCGGCGCCATGGTTTACCATGTCGATTTTTCTAATGCCAACCTCAATGGCGCGAATCTCTCCGGCGCAACAGTTACCCGTGGAGACTTCACCGGCACCAATCTGGCAAATGTCGATCTTTCCAGGACCGAGTTGAAAGATGTCGAACTCAGCAAGGCAATGAGTAGGGCACCCACATAAAAGAATTACCAAATACTGTCCAACTATACGGGTTCGGCCCTCACTCTATGCTCGGCACTCAATCGGTTGCACAAAAATTCAACTCATTTCAATGAGTTACCGAAAATTTTCGCTGAACTAGGACCGAACATCGGAATCTGAAATTTTGCTGATGTGCAAATAGCTGCTATCGTATTCAGCATTCGAGTATGACTTCTGGCGGAACCACTTTTCCGGAACTCTGTTTTTCAGGCAAGCATCAATCCAGGAAAAAGGAAAAACAACATGGCTAAACGCATCTTCCTCGCGGGCGCATCTGGTGCAATCGGTCGACGGCTCGCCCCATTGCTTGTTGAGCGAGGATGGCATGTGGTCGGCTCTACGCGCTCAAAGGATAAAGCTCCTCAACTGAGAGAGATGGGGGTCGAACCGGCTGTGGTCGATGTATTTGACGCCGCTTCGCTACGACATCTTTTGGCCGAGATCCGCCCTGAGGTCGTAATCCACCAACTCACTGACCTGCCTTACGCGCTCGAAGAGAGTCTGATGACTGCCGCCCTGGCACGCAATGCGCGCCTTCGAAACGAGGGCACTCGAAATCTCGTTGAGGCTGCCGTGCAAGCGGGTGTTAAACGCTTGATTGCCCAGAGCATTTCATTCATTTATGCGGACGGCCCCAAGCCACACACGGAGTCTGACCCGCTCCTGCCAGTGACGCATCCAGTCTATGGGGAGACGGTGCAAGGTGTTATGAGCCTGGAGCGACAAGTACTTGAAGCGCCGCTCGAGGGAATCATACTGCGCTATGGATTGTTTTATGGGCCGGGGACGGGCTTTGAAGGCGCCATTGCCCCTGGGGCAGTGCATGTCGACGCCGCCGCCAAAGCTGCCGAACTCGCGGTCACAATGGGGCAACGCGGTATCTACAATGTCACAGAAACGGATGGAACAACCTCAAGCGAAAAAGCTATCAAGTCTTTAGGGTGGGACGCGGGTTGGCGATACTCGCGCTGAGAGAGTTTCACCCCAGTCACCACATACATTTCCGAA
>CAZAWA010000112.1:0-5445 GCA_964488675.1 uncultured Oxalobacter sp.
CTTGCTTGCTTGCTTGCTTGCTTGCTTGCTTGCTTGCTTGCTTGCTTGCTTGCTTGCTTGCTTGCTTGCTTGCTTGCTTTCATCATTTTATCCTCGCCTTTTTGGTGTCAAGTTTTTTACATTTTTCGCTACTCTTTTTCTGATACACCCTTGGCCAGACTCCTGCGGCTTGCACCCGGATATCTTATCAACAAGTTTATTAATAGCGGTCGTTTTCATGCCACACCGAACAGGGATTTGGGATTAAAAGGCTCAGCTCCGATATTTACCCCGCACCTGCTTGGCCGCCGCTTCCGGCTGTTTGGTCAGGCGTCCCGTCACATACTTGTGCAGCACACTGGCAATCGGCGTCTGCTAAGAAACGCCTTCTTCAAGCGCCCGAACCTGTATGCCATTCAGGTCGCCGGATGACAGGCGGATGTTGACTCGTTTGTCCTTGATTCCAGTAGCGCGTGCGGCGGCCTTGAACTTTGCAAGTTCGGACTTGGTCGCGACGGATTTGAGCTTGCCTTTTTCGTAGGCATGCAGCACTTCGTTTTCGTATGCGTCAGCTTTTGGCATCGGTTTCACCCTGATTCAAATAGTCTCTGGTTACCTTGCGGATCGAAATCGCCAACTACCAACATCAGCCCAACCTAACTTTCCTGACCTTGCCCCGCCCGCCTCGCAACCGCCTCGCCTTCAGTTGTGCCAGCATCGTGCCGCGACAGTTGGCTGCGCCGCACAGGCAGGCATAACGCTGCCTGTCCTCTTCGGTAATTTCGCTCCCGATATCCAGATGGTAATCGTATGTCAGTTCCTCGCCCACCTTAATCGTCCGTATGGCATCAATGTATACCTCCCCATCCTCGACGATCGCTTCGCAATTTGGATTGCAGGAATGGTTGATGAAGCGCGCATCGCTGCCGTTCACCGAGCCATCGATAATCGTGCGGCTGTCCACGGTGAACAGGTAGAAATGTGGCTCTTCTTCAAAATCGTCGCCGCACCGTTCGTCCCGGCCATAACGGTCATTGGCCAGCGCATGTGTGATGCGCTCGCCGGTGTATTCGATGATGCGCGTCCGGCGAAGGATGCGCCGCGCGGCAAAAGCTCCCATGCCCTCGATGAATGAAGGGCGGACTTCCAGATAGATCTTTTTCATGATGCACCAAGCAGTTCAGTCCGCTAGGCTACCATGTTGCCTGCATCATTTCCAGACTGGGATGAAACCCGCTTGCGTCACTCGGCCTTCCTGATGCGGTCAATCCGTTCGGCCGCCGGCGGATGGCTGGAAAGATAGGTATTCAGCGTGAGCGATTTCTTGCCGAGCTTCTCGAAGGTCAGCACCAGCCCGGACAGGCTGATGCCGTTGGCCTTCATCATCGCAACCGCATAATCGTCCGCCTCGCGCTCGGCATCGCGCGAGTATTTCAGGTCGAGCATGGTGGTCGGTATCGCCACCACTACCGACGACACATCGCCAAACAGCACCATCGTCACAAGGCCGACGACCGATCCCTGGATAATGCGGCGCAGCAGGTGGCGCTCATGCAGATGCCCAAGTTCATGCGCCAGCACCCCCATCACCGCGTCGTCGTCACCAAGCATGGCCACCATCTCGTCAGTCATGATGATTTGACCGGACGGCAGCGCGAACGCGTTGGGGCCGATGCGACTCTTGCGGAACAGGATTTCGTGGGTCGGCATGCCATTCTTCGGCAGCGACAGCGATTTGAATCGATCGATGATGACTCGCTGGCGCTCTGATGAAAGTTCTGATGGCGCAAGCATACGCTGGTCGAGAAAAGACAGGGTCTCGCGCCCGATTGCATGCTGCGCCCGCTCCGGCATGCGTTTCGCAACGAAGGATGAGGCCGCAGGCAAACCGTACAAGTATCCCGGCACCAGCACTGCCACCAGCAGGATACAAGCGATCAGCACCCCCCGCCAGCTGCGATGCATGCGGATCGCAATCGGGTCGCGGTAACCGATTTTCTTCAGGAATGCGTCGAATGAAACGGCATCGGCAACCTCAAGATAGGCGCCATCCGGCAGAGTCAGTTTGCGAGAGGTGCCATGCATGCGTTCGGCCACCTGCAGGTCGGCGATGCGGCAAGTGCGCCGAATGTCACCATCAATCACAATCAGGCCGTTGTGGTGCAGCAGTTCAACCGCGTGGCGACGGGATGTCTGGCCGTCGTAGTAATGGGCGCGGATGATCATGTATTACAACGCAAAATCAAAATCCAGCAAATCGGTGACGCCTTCACCCGTTGCCGTCACCTGCTCGCCGCCGTAAGCAACGAATTCGTCGAGGCTGTCTCCCGGGATCATCGTGACAGATTCGACACGGTACTTCAGCATGCGGATGGTCGCGAACGGCGTGAACAAGCCGAGCGTCAGCACAATGCCAATGGCGTTGGTCAGCGTGATGAAAACGACCGTGCTCCACCTCATGTCGCTGACGAACTGGTGGCGATCGAGCGAGGTGTTGCTCCAGATCAGGTTTTGCAGCATGGTCATGAAGATGCTGTAGACCGTGAAGGCCCAGAGGTAGATGATCGCGATGAACAGGAAGATGCGCATCATCACCGATGCGCCGCCGCGCTTGAGGCCGGCCACCGACTTCAAACCGCCAAGCATGCCACCGAACAGCATCACGACCACAATCGTACCGACGATGAACACCCCGAATGCGATCAGGTAGACCTTGTAAAAACTGCCGACTGAGGCGTGGAAGGCGAAGTTGTCGCGACCGAAGCGACTTTCTTCATGCTGGAATTTCTTGATGCGCTGGTGCACGAAAGGCGCAAGCAGGTTGCCGGTGAACGCAGACAGGACCGGCAACACCAGATAGGTAAGGTATGCCTGCCAGGCCGTTCCGCCGAAGCCAAAGCGGATGCCACGATAACTGGAGTTGTACAGTTTGAATTGCAGGCTCTTCCAGATCAGCCATGGCATTACCAGACCAAGCAAGCCCATCACCGCCAAACCAGCAAACACTGAAATTTTCGGCGCCCAGTAGTAAGCGATCAGGATACCTACCGCAATCGCACGCCCTTTCAGGATGGCGATCGGGTTGCCGTGATATTCGAAGTTTGATCCGGCCAGATGCGTGCTGCCATAGAAATAGCGCAACTTGCGCACCTTGGCCCATGCGGAATAGATGCCGCAGGTTACGATGGTCAGCAACAGGTTGACGATCCAGATGCGGAAGTACTCGCCGCCCGTGCCGGTAAATGATAGCGGCTCTGGCTCTGGCGGCTTTTTATCAGGTAATGGCTGGAAAGCCTGTTGGGGCGACTGCGGAGGGGGCACACCCAGAATCAGGGTTGGGGCAAAATCTCCTGAGTGGCTCATCGATACTCCGAACAAAAAATTTATACTTTGGCAATTCGCGCAATGTAGCCTGACACTCCGCCCATGTCAACGAAGGTCACGAGACGGACGCTGGCATTTCGGTCGTCATATAAACAGCGCCACGGACTCAAAAACAGGTACTCAGGGGGAGCATTTTTTCTCTGGCGCGTCCAGTATAGCTATAAAGCATTTTTATTGATATACTCCATGAGTTTTTGCATTTTCTGCGTCCATTTTTGCCTATTTTTTATGCAAAATAACTGGGTGAGCGTCAAAAATCACCTCGGAAGGCAGTTTTGGACAAAATAATAACGCGTCGCGTTATTAGTCAATTCGCCACTGTCAGTGCACGCTGCGGCTTGTGCCAGAAGGTTCACGCTTGTCCGCAGCGCCTGCAATCCACGCGGGCCAGAGATCCATTGGCCAGCCTGCAGCCTGATATTGCATCCGCAAAACTCCCAGCCATTGCCGGGCATTCTGGACAGACAGCGACAACTGCGCCGAGCCGCCGTCAGGAATGAAGAAATCGAGCAGCACCACATCCTTGCGCTGTGTAATGTCGATTCTTTCCACCAGCAACATTTTGGCGTCTCCGCCTGCAACAACCGGATCGGCCGGTTCCTTTCTGACCATGGCGGCGCTCTGCTGGAAAGATAGGACCAGTTCCGGATCTGAACCCTGCGGTATCGTCGACGCCTTTTCGATAAAGTCGCCAACCGCCCTGACCAGCTTCTGACTGAGCCGTAGCGTCAGCCAGAACACCATCACCTCAGACTCGCTGACCCGGCCGGTCATGCGCATTCTGTCCTCGACCGGGGAATAGGTCAAAGAGACTTTGCTAATTACAATGGGCTTTTTCATCTGGCTTGAATCGGGCATCTGACAAAAGTATTGGTTTCCCATTGTAACGCCACCGGGCACGGGCCACGACAGGAAGCGAAACGCAGCGAAAATGGCAACATTTCGCCGCTTCTCGGCTACAATTCCGGGATTGCTAAAACGAACTGACCATTACAAGGAGAAAACATGAAACTGGTTCGCTACGGCCAACTCGGCGCAGAAAACCCCGGCCTGATCGACAAGGACGGCAAACTGCGCGATTTGTCCGGCGTGATCGCCGACTTCACCGCAGATCAACTCTCGGACGAGTCGCTGGACAAGCTCGCAAGAATCGACCCGGCATCGTTGCCGCTGGTGCCGGGCGCCCCGCGACTGGGCGTGCCCGTTGCGTTTGTCAGCAAATACATCGCCATCGGCATCAACTACACCGACCACGCGGAAGAAGCAAAGATGCGCCCCCCGAAGGAGCCCATCGTGTTCATGAAAGCCGTTTCCTCATTGTGCGGCCCGACCGACGACATCGTCCTGCCGCTGGACTCGAAAAAGACGGACTGGGAAGTCGAGCTGGGCATCATCATGGGCAAAAAGGCGCAGTATGTCAGCGAGGAAGACGCCTTGAACTATGTCGCAGGCTATTGCGTGACCAACGACCTGTCCGAGCGGGAATACCAGATCGAGCGCGGCACGCAATGGGACAAGGGCAAAGGCTGCGACACCTTCGGCCCAGTCGGACCATGGCTGGTAACGCGCGACGAAGTGCCAGATCCGCAAAAGCTGGAACTGTACCTCGATGTGAATGGCGTTCGCATGCAGAGCGGCAACACCGACAAAATGATTTTCTCGGCCGCGAAGATTGTGAGCTACCTGAGCGAATTCATGACGCTGTTGCCGGGCGATGTGATCTGCACAGGCACGCCGCCGGGCGTCGGCATGGCACGCGACCCGCAAATTTTCCTGAAGCCGGGGGATGTCGTAACCGTGGGGATTGCCGGTCTGGGTGAACAGAAGCAAACTGTGGTGGCGAATCCGCGCCAGAAGTAGTCATCCCCCCCTCACAAGGGAAGGGAGACGCTTAGTCCACCCCGATATCTTCGTTCCAGAGTTCCGGATGCGTCGCGATGAAGTCACGCATCATCGCAATGCAATCCGGGTCGGCGAGATCGATCACGACCACGCCGTTTTCCCGCAACCAGTCAGACCCTCCCCTGAAGTTCACGGACTCTCCGATTATCACCGTACCGATGTTGAACTGGCGGATCAGGC
>CAZAWA010000113.1:0-5406 GCA_964488675.1 uncultured Oxalobacter sp.
GCGGATCTGATTGATGAAGATCACCATTGTATTGGTGCGATTGATGCTCGCAGTCAGCTTGCGCAGGGCCTGCGACATCAGTCGCGCCTGCAATCCCGGCAGCGAATCGCCCATGTCGCCCTCGATTTCCGCGCGCGGCGTCAGTGCTGCGACCGAATCGATGACGATCAAATCCACACCGCCGGAGCGCACCAGCGCATCGGTGATTTCCAGCGCCTGCTCGCCGGTATCCGGTTGCGAAATCAGCAATTCATGCAGGTTCACGCCCAGCTTTTGCGCATAACCGACATCCAGCGCATGTTCCGCGTCGATGAAGGCGCAGGTGCCGCCCAGCTTTTGCATCTCGGCGATCACCTGCAAGGTCAAAGTCGTCTTGCCGCTTGACTCCGGACCGTACACCTCGACCACGCGCCCGCGTGGCAAGCCGCCGACCCCGAGCGCGATGTCCTCCCCCAGCTGGCCGCTGGTCAGGACTGGAAGCTCCTCGGCCACGGCGCCGGAATCCATTCGCATCACGGTTCCGTTGCCGTACTGCTTCTCTCTCTGCGCCAGGGCGGCGGCGCGCGCCTTGCTTTTGTCGGCGTTGCTTGCGGTTTTCCTGTCGTCCATGATGTTCTCTCAACGGGTAGTGGGCTATTAAAGTGGAGCTGTTTGCGGTACTGTATATAAAAACAGTGTTTGATGCAAGCGTATTTTTATGGTTTGCAATTTTGCAACGGCGACGGCGGCCATATTAAATATAACCTGGGTTCAAGGCCGACCCATCTCGACCGAGGTTTGACCGCCGAAACTGGTTTCCCCAGCCTTTCGACCCTGTTTCCGGCTGGCATGCTAGAATTTTTCGTTTTAAGCATCAGCCGCCTTGTCTGCACAATCAACATGCCCCTGCCTCCCGCCACGCACCAACGCACCCTCAAACACACCCGCACCGTCGCCATCGAAGTCTTCCGCCGCGAGGACGGTCTATGGGAAATCGATGCGCGCCTGACCGACACCAAGACCTACGATATCGCCCTGACCTTTGGCTCGCTGCCCGCCAACAAGCCGATCCACGACATGTGGCTGCGCGTCACGGTCGATGCCCAGTCCAACATCGTCGATGCCGAATCGGTGTCCGATGCCGTGCCCTACCCCGGCTATTGCGACACCAATAATCAGGCCTACAAAAAACTGATTGGCCTGAACCTGCTCGACGGATTCCGCAAGTGCCTGCGCGAGCGCCTGCCCGGCATCGAAGGCTGCGCCCATATCCATGAACTGGCAGCGATCCTGCCGACCGCCGCCATCCAGACCTTTGCTTATGGCGACATGGAAAAACGCTCCGACCTTGCCGGCGGCCAGCCGGACAAGAAGCCGTTCGAGCTGGACAACTGCCACGCGCTGCGCACCGACGGCCCGACGGTGGCCCGCTACTACCCGCGCTGGTTTGTCGGAAAGCCGGGTTAAGTCCATCGGGATGACAAGCTGTGTTGCAAAAGACACAAGCGGACAAAAGACCATAGCAGCCCAAACGACGCTCTGCTATATTGTCGCGATTGTCGCCGGTCATAAACCGGCGTGCGCATTTGGCAGGCGTGAACCCGCGCCACAAAGAGATCACCGGAGAAAGAGACCATGGGAACGGCAAAGTTAATCGTGACACTGGATGGCGAATTCGTGCGGGAGCTGGATCTGACCCGCGACCGCGTCACCATCGGCCGCCGCCCCTATAACGATATCGTCCTTGATAATGCCGCCATCAGCGGCGAGCATGCCGTTATCGCCACCGTGCTGGGCGAAAGCATCCTGGAAGATCTCAACAGCACCAACGGCACCTATGTCAACGGCCAGCCGGTCCGCAAGCATTTCCTGCAAAACAACGACATGATTGACATCGTCAAGTACCGCATCCAGTACATCGACGCCAACCATGCCGAACAGCAGGCAGGCCGTCCGGCGCGCAAGTCGGCGGGGCCGGCGATCCTGCGCGTGCTCCGCGGCAGCAATGCCGGCAAATCCCTGCCCATCGACAAGGATGTCACCACGCTCGGCCGCCCCGGCCTGCAGGTTGCAGTGATCACCCGCAGCCCGATATGCCATGCCATCGCGCATGTCGAAGGTCCGGCGCCGCTGGTCAACGGCGATCCGGTCGGCGCCACGCCGCACCCGCTGTTCGACGGCGATGTGATTGACCTCTCTGGCACGCAAATCGAGTTTTCCCTGATCTGATGCCCGCACAGCTTGTGGCGCTTTTCTGCGCCGACTGACAAATATTGTCAGTTACAGCCAAATTTCGGCCTGGCCCTGCCCTAAATCGCGGGATTTCAGGCTCAGCGACCCTAAATACCGCCTTATTTGCACTGGCACGGATCGTGCTGCAAGGAGTGCATGGCAGATCCCCTGCTTCTCAACCCAAAAGGAGAGTCAAGATGAAAGCACTGAAAATGAAACAGGCCGTCCAGCGCGGCTTTACGCTGATCGAACTGATGATCGTCGTGGCGATCATCGGCATTCTGGCTGCATTGGCCATTCCGGCATATAACGACTATGTCACCCGCTCACAGGTAGCTGAAGCCGTCGAATTGGCCGGTGGTCTGAAAGCCCCGCTGGCAGAGTACGGCGCGCACAATAGCGCTTGGCCTGGTGTCGTTGGCCCAACTGCGGTTGCAGCTGCAACTGATATCACCGGCACCATCACCGGCAAATATTCAACCTTTACGAGCATGGCAGGCGCTTATCCGGCCGGCGTTCTCACCTACACCATGAACGCAGGCAACAGGGCTGCTGGTGGCACCATCACGCTCACGACTGCGGATGGCGGTGCATTGTGGGTCTGCGCTGGTAGTGTTGATCCAAAATATCGCCCTACCGCTTGCAAATAAGCTTAGCCGATTTGTCCAAACCCCACTTCGGTGGGGTTTTTTATTGCCTGATGATTGTGTACAGCACCACATAAAATATTCTTGTCCATCGTAAAATGGCACCGCTAGTATTCGAAAACCCGTCGGCTCTACCCCAGAAAGCTGCATGAAAGATCCATCTCAAAACGCCAGTCCGGCACCGCCCGTCATCGCTGTTTCCGCGCTGAATCAGGCGGTGGCGCGGGTGCTGGAACGCAGCTTTCCGCTGGCCTGGATTGCTGGCGAGGTGTCCAACTTCACGCGTGCCGCGTCCGGCCACTGGTACTTCACCCTGAAGGACGATGCGGCGCAGGCGCGGGCGGTAATGTTCCGCTCGCGCGCGCAACTGGCGGGCTTTACCCCGCAAAACGGCGACAAGGTCGAGGTGCGCGCACTGGTCACCCTGTACGCGCCACGCGGCGAGTTCCAGTTGAGCGTCGAAGCCATCCGCCATGCCGGCGTCGGCAACCTGTATGAAGCTTTCCTGAAGCTGAAGGACAAACTGGCCGCCGAAGGGCTGTTCGCGCCGGAGCGAAAGCGGCCGTTGGCCGCTTTCCCACGCACTATCGGCATCGTCACCAGCCCGCAGGCGGCGGCCCTGCGTGACATCCTCACCACCTTGCGCCGTCGCGCCCCGCATGTCGCCGCCATTCTGTACCCGACGCCGGTACAGGGTGAGGGCGCGGCGCAAAAAATCGCGCAGGCGATTGCCACCGCCTCCGCCCGCGCAGAATGCGATGTACTGCTGGTTTGCCGCGGTGGCGGTAGCCTGGAAGATCTGTGGTCGTTCAACGACGAAGCGGTCGCCCGCGCCATCGTCGCCTGCCGTGTGCCGGTGATTGCCGGTGTCGGGCATGAGACCGATGTGACGATCGCAGACTTTGCCGCTGACCTGCGCGCCCCGACCCCGACCGCCGCCGCAGAACTGGCGACCCGCCCGCAGGCGGACTGGCTGGCAGAAGTGCGTGCGTACGCCACCGATTTGACACGCGCCCTGCAGCGACGAACCGGCAATGCGGCACAGGCGATGGATGCCCTGTCGCGCCGGCTGCTCAGCCCATCCGCACGCATCACTCGTGAACGCCTCGCCCTGCAGGCGCAGGCAACCCGCGTTACGCACGCCGGTCGCGCACCCGTGAGCGCGGCGCGGCACGCGCTGGCCTCGCTGTCAGCACAACTGGAACTACTGAACCCGCAGCGCACGCTGGAACGCGGCTACGCCATCGTCTCCACCGCCGATGGCGCGCTGGTGCGTTCGCCCGCACAACTGCACCCGCAGGACAGCCTACACCTGCGACTGGCGGAGGGCGAGGCAACAATCGGGATTGGGAGTGTGGCATCAGCGCAGGCCATCCCTTCCCCCTCGCAGGGGGAAAGCTAGGATGGGGGTGCGCAACCTGGCTTGCCTTTGCTTGCCACTGCACTATAATGGAACCAAATAATGTACTAAATAAAGGTTTTTTATGGAAATTCTGCTTGCTCGCACCTCTGTCAGCGTCACCGAGCTAAAACAAAGTCCCAGCACGGTCATCGCGGCAGCCAATGGCGAACCGGTCGCCGTGCTTAATCACAACCGTCCTGCGGCTTATCTTGTTCCCGCCGCGACATTCGCCGCCATGATGGAGCGCCTGGACGATCTTGATCTGGCGGATCTGGTTCGTGCGCGCCAGCATGAACAGGCTGTCGAAATCTCGCTCGATGAGCTCTGAAAAAATCTATCGCTTGCAGTTCAAGGAGTCTGCCCTGAAAGAATGGCGAGCGCTGGACGGCTCGATACAAAGCCAGTTCAAGAAAATTCTTGCCCGCCGCCTGACTGAACCGCGCTTACCCCAGGCGCAACTTCACGGCATGCCGGATTGTTACAAGATCAAGCTGCGAGCCTTGGGCTACCGGCTGGTGTATCAGGTTGCTGACGAAGTGGTTACCGTGACGGTCATCGCCATCGGCAAGCGCGAACGCGGCGAAGTGTATATCCGCGCGGGAGGGCGCTTGCGCTGATGGGCGCAAGCAACTAATAACGCGACGCGTTATTATTTTGCCCAAAATTGCCGTTTGCGGCACGCCGGAAGCCTAAACACGACCATTTTGCACAAATTTTAGGCAATTTTTAAGCCGTAAAATGGTTTTTTCCGGGAGTATGTAGTCAAATATAGCTATTAGCCATATTGGACGCGCCGGAGAAAAAACACTGGTGGGCAGTATGTGTTTTTTGCGCCCTGGATTCACACACGACGCGCGAAAGCCTGCCCCCGCACCTCGCTAGCGCAGCATGTCGCTAACGGGCAACCCAGTCGCCCGACTTGCCGCCGCGCTTTTCGACCAGCTTCACATCGGTGATGACCATGCCGCGGTCGATCGCCTTGCACATATCGTAAATGGTCAACAGGGCAACCTGCACTGCCGTGAGCGCTTCCATCTCGATGCCGGTCTTGCCGTCGACTTCGACGGCGGCAATGCAGGGTACAATGGAACCCGAATGCGGGAGCATGAAATTGACTGCCACGGTGGTCAGGGCGATCTGGTTGCG
>CAZAWA010000114.1:0-5341 GCA_964488675.1 uncultured Oxalobacter sp.
TGCTGCGCAAGACCGACTACGACAATGTGCCGATCAAGCCGCAGCGCGTCTATCAGGAAATGAACCAGTATTTCGGCAAGGATGTTCGCTATGTGACTTCCATCGGCCTGTCGCAAATTGCTGCCGCACAGCACCTGCATGTCTATCAACCGCGCAGCTGGATCAACTGCGGTCAGGCCGGTCCGCTGGGCTGGACCATTTCTGCGGCACTCGGCGTGCGCGCCGCCGATCCGGTTGGCGATATCGTTGCAATTTCCGGCGACTTCGACTTCCAGTTCATGATCGAGGAATTCGCAGTTGGTGCGCAATTCAAGATGCCTTACATGCACATCGTGGTAAACAACTCCTACCTCGGTCTGATCCGTCAGGGTCAGCTTGGCTTTAACGATCTTGACTATTGTGTGCAGCTGGCATTCGACAACATCAACGCGCCGGAAGTCAACGGTTACGGCATCGACTTCGTCACCGTGGTCGAAGGTCTGGGCTGCAAGGGCATCCGCGTATTCAAGCCGGAAGACATCATCCCGGCCTTCGAAAAGGCCCGCGAACTGATGGCACAGTACCAAGTGCCCGTCATGGTTGAAATCATCCTCGAGCGCGTCACCAACATCCCAATGGGCGGCGACATCGACAAGATCAACGAGTTCGGCGGCGCCATCGACATTACTGAGTAATTCCACTCCAGATCGCCTGTGATGCGTCACAGGCGATTTGCCTATGAATAACCACAACAACTAGGGGGAAATACCATGCCAAAACTGGCTGCAAACCTGAGCATGATGTTCAACGAGGTGCCGTTCATGGATCGCTTCGACGCTGCCGCGCAAGCCGGCTTCAAGGGCGTCGAGTTCCTGTTCCCGTACGAGTTCGACCTGAACCAGATCGCCGACAAGCTCAAGGCCAACAATCTGCAACTCGTGCTGCACAACCTGCCGGCCGGTAACTGGGGCGGCGGCGAACGCGGCATCACCTGCCATCCTGATCGCGTGGGCGAATTCCAGGACGGCGTTGGCAAGGGCATCGAGGCGGCAAAGAAACTGGGCGTAACCCAGTTGAATGCGCTGGCAGGAATCGCGCCGCCGGGCGCTTCCGCCGACACGGTGCGCGCGACCTTCGTATCCAACCTGAAATTTGCCTCTGACAAACTGAAAGCCGAAGGCATCCGTCTGATCACCGAGCCCATCAACACCTTCGATATTCCCGGCTTCTTCCTGAACCGCACGCAACAGGCGGTGGACATCGTCAAGGATGTCGGCTCCGACAATCTGTTCATCCAGCATGACATCTATCACATGCAGCGCATGGAAGGCGAACTGGCCAACACCATCAAAGCCAATCTGCCGCTGATCAAGCACATGCAGCTGGCCGACAATCCTGGGCGCAACGAACCAGGTACGGGCGAAATCAATTACCAGTTCCTGTTCAAGTTTATCGACGAACTGGGCTATGATGGCTGGATCGGCTGCGAATACCGTCCGAAGACGACGACGGCCGAGGGGCTGGGCTGGATCAAGGCGCACGGCGCATAACTAATTCATATAACCACCCCAGTTCTCGTTGATGGGGATTGGGACTAACAAATACCGGAGATATAGACATGGCAAAAGTAGGCTTCATTGGTCTGGGCATCATGGGTGCGCCGATGGCAGGTCATCTGCAGGCGGGCGGTCATCAACTGTTCGTCAACGACATCAAGGCACCCCCGGCGGCATTGACCGACGGCGGCGCGGTCGCGTGCGCAACCGCTGCGGATGTGGCGAAACAGGCCGACATCATCGTCATCATGGTGCCGGACACCCCACATGTTGACGCCGTCCTGTTCGGCGAAAACGGCATTGCCAAAGGCATTGCCAAAGGCAAGATCGTCGTCGACATGAGCTCAATCTGCCCGATCAACACCAAGGCCTTTGCCAAAAAGATCAACGACCTCGGCTGCGAGTACCTCGACGCGCCGGTGTCCGGCGGCGAAGTCGGCGCGAAAGCCGCAACCCTGACCATCATGGTCGGCGGTTCCGAAGCCGCGTTCAACACGGTCAAGCCGCTATTCGAACTGATGGGCAAAAACATTACGCTGGTTGGCGGCAATGGCGACGGCCAGACCACCAAGGTGGCAAACCAGATCATCGTCGCGCTGAACATTCAGGCTGTTGCTGAAGCCCTGTTGTTTGCCTCCAAGGCGGGCGCCGATCCGGCCAAAGTCCGTCAGGCACTGATGGGCGGTTTCGCCAACTCGCGCATTCTGGAAGTGCACGGCGAGCGCATGGTCAAACGCACATTCAACCCAGGCTTCCGCATCGAACTGCACCAGAAAGACCTGAACCTGGCGCTGCAAGGTGCGCGGGCGATGAACATTTCTCTGCCCAACACCGCGATGGCGCAGGAATTGATGAACACCTGCGCTGGCAATGGTCTGTCCGGCATGGACCATTCCGCCCTGTGCCGTGCGATTGAAATCATGTCCAATCACCAGATTGCACAGGCATAACCTGTTTGACTTGACGCAATTCCCGGTTGCGGGAATTGCGTCATCCTTCAATACATCAGTCGACCATCAGACGGCCTGGCGCTTGCCCTCAAGGGCGGCCACGCCAAGTTGATGGCCGTATCCATCACGAAAGCAATTCAAGATGCCTTCGATTAAGAATCCCAGACAATTCCTGATCGACCTGTACTCCACGGCCGTCGCTGCCGTCAGCGCCGCCAAGTGCGAGCCGCCTTTCCTGCCCATGCCCCCTGTCGGCGGGCGCACACTGGTGGTCGGTGCTGGCAAAGGCGCTGCTGCCATGGCGAAAGCAGTCGAAGATCACTGGCAGGGAGAAATTTCCGGTTTGGTCGTGACTCGCTACGGTCACGGCGCAGACTGTAAAACGATCGAAGTGGTCGAAGCCGCGCATCCGGTGCCGGACGAAGCCGGAAGGGCTGCCGCCGGCCGCATCCTGCGGATGGTGCAGGAATTGACCGACAAGGATCTGGTGCTGTGCCTGATTTCAGGTGGCGGCTCTGCGCTGCTCGCCCTGCCTGCGCCCGGCATTTCGCTGGAGCAGAAGCAGGCGATCAACCGCGCACTCTTGCGCAGCGGCGCCACCATCTCCGAAATGAACTGCGTGCGCAAACACCTGTCCGCCATCAAAGGTGGCCGCCTCGGTCTGGCCTGTTCGCCGGCGCGTGTGGTCACGCTGCTGATCTCCGATGTGCCGGGCGACGATCCGGGCATCATTGCCAGCGGCCCGACACTGCCTGATCCAACCACCTGCGCCGATTCGCTTGCCATCCTCGCCAAGTACGGCATCGATATTCCGGACAATATTCGCCAGCATCTCGAATCCGGCGCAGGCGAAACGCCCAAGCCGGGTGATCCGCGTTTCGAGGGTCACAGCCATCATGTGATCGCCACTGCGCAGGATGCGCTCGAAGCAGCGGCCGATGTAGCCCGCGACGCTGGCATCATGCCTTACATCCTTTCTGACGGTATCGAGGGCGAGGCGCGCGACATCGGCCTGATGCACGCCGCGCTGGCACGCCAGGTTGTGGCGCGCAATCAACCGTTTGGATCGCCGTGCGTGCTGATTTCCGGCGGCGAGACCACCGTCACCGTGCGTGGCAAGGGGCGCGGCGGCCGAAATGCGGAATTCCTGCTAAGCTTCGCGGTCGCCATGGACGGATACCCGAATGTCTACGCGATTGCCTGCGACACCGACGGCATCGACGGATCGGAAGATAATGCCGGTGCCGTGTATGCGCCGGATTCAGTCGCCCGTGCTGCGGAAAAGGGCATGCGCGCGGTCGCGCTGCTCGACAACAATGACGGCTACGGCTTTTTCAGTGCGCTGGATGACCTGGTGGTCACGGGCCCGACCCGCACCAATGTCAACGATTTCCGCGCCATTTTGATACTTTAATTTTCAGCAAGGCACAGCATGCGACGCTTAAGAAAAGCAAAAATTGTAGCTACGCTCGGTCCGGCCAGTTCCGACCGTGAAATCATTCTCGCCCTGTTCGACGCGGGTGTCGATGTATTCCGCTTCAATTTCAGCCACGGTTCGCACGAGGATCATCGCATTCGCTATGAGGTCGTACGAGACATCGAGCGCGAAGTAGGCCGCCCGATCGCCATTCTGGCCGACATGCAAGGTCCGAAACTGCGCGTCGGCAAGTTTGCCAACAGCAAGATCATGCTGACAACCGGCGCGAAGTTCACCTTGGACCGCGACACGACCGAAGGCAATGACAAGCGCGTCTGCCTGCCGCATCCCGAACTGTTTGAAGCCATCACGGCCGGTCAAAATTTGTTGCTGGATGATGGCAAGCTGCGCCTGAAGGTGATCGACAGCGATGGTTTCAGCATCCGCACGGAAGTCGTCACCGGCGGCGCCTTGTCGGATCGCAAGGGCGTGAATGTCCCGGATGCCATCCTGCCGATCCCCATCCTGACCGAGAAAGACCGCCGCGACCTGGATTTTGCGCTGTCGCTGGGCGTCGACTGGGTCGCACTCTCTTTCGTGCAGCAGCCGGAAGACCTGCACGAGGCGCGCCAGATCATCGCCGGGCGCGCCGGCCTGATGACCAAACTGGAAAAGCCGTCGGCTCTTGATCACCTGGATGAAATCGTGCAGCTCTCCGACGCAGTGATGGTGGCGCGCGGCGATCTCGGCGTCGAACTGCCGCCGGAGCGCGTTCCCGGTATCCAGAAACGCATCCTGCGCGCCTGCCGTCACTATGGCAAGCCCAGCATCATCGCCACCCAGATGCTGGAGTCGATGATTCATTCGCCAACCCCGACCCGCGCCGAAGCCTCCGATGTCGCCAGCGCGATTTACGACGGCGCCGATGCAGTCATGCTATCGGCAGAATCTGCCAGCGGCTCGTACCCGGTGCAGGCGGTATCGATCATGGATCGCATCGTCAAGGAAGTCGAGCGCGACCCGATCTACCACAAGATGCTCAGCGCGCAACAAGAACAGACGCAGATGACTCAGGGCGATGCCATCTGCGCTGCGCTGCGCCATGTGTCGCAAAACATCAGTGCCGCCGCCAGCGTCACCTATACCGCGTCCGGTCACACCAGCCTGCGCGCTGCCCGTGAACGGCCGTCCTCACACATCCTCAGCATCACGCCGAACCTGGCAACCGCGCGCCGCATGGCGCTCACCTGGGGCGTGCATTCCGCCGTCATGGATCACGATGTTGCCGATGTTGACGAAATGGTCGCAGCCGCCTGCAAGGCTTCCGTCGAGGAAGGTTTTGCCGAGAAAGGCAACCTGATCGTCATCGCCGCCGGCATGCCCTTCGGCAAGCCCGGATCGACCAACCTGCTGCGCATCGCAGAAGTTGAGTAATGAAT
>CAZAWA010000115.1:0-5326 GCA_964488675.1 uncultured Oxalobacter sp.
GGAAAGCTTGGGGTTAACGACATAAAACAGTCCAAGATTTTATCCGCACCCCCAACTGGTCAATTTTCGGCGCGCGTCAACACCAGCCTTTATCCTGTACCCACCTCATTCGAAATGCCGTGTTTTGATCCACATTCATTAACGGCGGCATGACAAATTTGCGCAACGATTCGATCACTTCATGCAGCGATCTTGAATCAAGCCTATTTTTACCAAGGAACGCCTGCCATTGCACCCGCTTTTGTGGATCATTGGCAAAATCGTCGGTCAAACCGAAGGGAATATCTGCAGGAACTGGCGTGCCTCGCCGTTCCAGAGTTGCGGCTATGGCTGCTCGCAGCACATCACCCTCATAGTCACTACGGCTAGCCAGCACCCACAGGTCGAAATAATCCTTCATGCGACTGTTGGCGATGCCCAGTGAAATCATCGCCTCGAGTTTCTCTGCCACGACGGTGTAACGGGGGTAGACTCGAAGTTTGGGAGCCGGAAACTCAGGCAGCATCACCGGATACTCCGCCAACTCGGGCGCTGGGGTCACTGCATCACCATAACCAACATCGATTTGTACCGAGCAGCGTGCACCGTCAATCAACCCAATCAGGGTGACCCGGATACCCGCATAGTTGGCATCCTTGCGGATTTCTTCGGCCTGTATGGTTTTCGGGTCAAAGCGGATGCCGTCTTCTACATCCAGCGAGCAGATATCCTCAAAGGTAGCGATCAGGTGCGGCAATTCGGCTAGGCCGAAACCAAGCAAATCAATGTCGCGCGTTGGTCGCAGGGGAACGTCGAACCACAGATCAAACAGCAGCGCCCCCTTCAACAGGAAATTATCGGCATATTCTGAAATCCCAATCCGATAGAGCAACCTTTCAAGAGCATAACGAGTGAGAACCAGCGAGAAATCGCGCTGCTCCTCGCGTGCCTTGTTCAGTAGTCTGGCGCGCACCGATGCCGCGATGTTGCGGCCGCTCATGTCAGGCTTTCCAGATAAGGGCGCATGACGACGGCAACTCGGCAAATCTTCGCGTGGTGCCACAGGTCATCCATGTTTACGCGCTTGGCCTTCCATGCCTCACGCAGTGCTTCGAGCGCGACATCCAGACCGATCTTGTTGCGGTACTTGAAACAGTCAGCAACCGTCTTGGCGACGCTGGTAACCTTTACATGCACCCCGTCCACGACATGTTGCTCAACTCCTTGCGTCCAGGCATCCCCGGAAAAACGAACAATGTGCAGCGGCGGGTATTCCATCTTGGGCGCATGTGCCTTGTTGGGAATCGCCAGCCAGACCTCGAATGGTGCCTGGGTGGTCAGCCCATGAAATCGAAGCGCTGACAGCAGACAGACCACCACATTCTGATGCTTGCTGGCAACCTCGGCCAGCGTGGCGTGTTCGGATACTTGGCGATCCGGCAGCGCGTACAGCCCGCGAGACAGCCTCGTCAGCCGACCTTCTCGCACCAGTTTCGCAAGTGCGACGCGCGTCAGTCCGTGCGCCGCAACATCGCGAGCACGAAGAAGACCTTGATGGCGAGCCAGTTCGAGGATGGTGGTGTCCGGCGTGTTCATGCCACCATGATTACATAATCTAGGTATTTGTCAATATCTACCTACATTTTGTAAAGCTAACATTTATGTATAATTTGCTTTTGGGGATGCAAGGGCAGGGGTCAAAAATTATCGGAAAATGTATTTTCAAGATGCGCAAATTATTCGGTGAAAATTTACTCTTTTTGTTTTTAATTGGTCTTTAAAAGACATGTGATTGGCTACGAAAAATCTATTTCTCCCTCTGATAAAGCCTACAATTTCCTATTTACAACACTTAACGCCGTGGTGTGTTCGTTCCCTCCGAAGGGGGGTTGTGGGTTCGATCCCCGCCGAGCGCGCCAACTCCTTGTCTCTCAAGGGTTTTTCAAAATCTCCTTCTTAAAACACCTCGAAATCCTGCTTTTTAGTCACGGCAGGCAGTCATCGTATTTTTGGCAAATTGCAAATGGTTTGCTTTTTAATCTCTCCGCCCAGCGGCGGAGATTGTGCATGTCACAAAATACATCGCATCCATATGAACGCCTATCACCCCGCACTTTTTGGTGCTTGCGCAAGATAGAATGGGATCCGCAGCGCGTACATGCCCAGCACCGGCAGGCACGCTCAACAGCAGAATTTTTTCCAGTCATGAACGACCGTAAAATAATCGGTGTCCGAATTTTATGTTGTGTCCATGACAGATTGATGACCGGAATTTAGCGGACAGCAACCGCTTTCCATCATCTCTGAACACTAATTTTAAGGAGCAGGTTTTGTGAGCGAAAGCCAGTTGCTATTCAATACACCGATGGTCCGCGCCATCCTGGAAGGGCGCAAAACGCAAGCAAGACTGGGAATCACCCCGCAACCAGCCATCAACAAAGCCGGCAAGCCGTATTGGCGCACACGCCACAACACCCCGCAGGTAGTCGGCGTGAACGCTTGCCCCCACGGCAAGACCGGTAGCCGGCTACTGGTGCGCGAGGCATTCACGACACTGGGCCTGGCAGGCATCGAGATATGTTACCGGGCGACGCCCCTGGATCATGCGCCCGACATCGACACGAACGAAGAAATGGATCTCCGCAAACCACTCAACTTCATGCTCGCCATTACAGGCATCAGGGTGGAACGCCTGCAAAGCATCACCGCGACGGAGTGCTTTGCCGAAGGATACCAGCCGATGATGCCAGACCGTGGTGAGCAAGAACCATCGAACGCCCTTCTCTGGTATAGAACCACGTGGGAAGCCGAGCACGGCGCAGGCTCGTGGTCAGAAAATCCATGGGTTTGGGTAATCGTGTTCGAGAGACCCATACAAACCATGGACATGCCGTAATCGCGATGACCTCCGTGGTTTCGTCGCATATGGGTTGCCGACGGTCTCAGGAAAAATTCAGGATCGTTCCTTTCGCCCGGAAAATTAATTTGCGAAGCGAGTGCTGCTGAAACGGTCTGCCGATCAGAGCAACTCTGCAAAGGCAGCCAATGTGTCGGTGAAATGAGCCCGGTGTTCTGGCAGACCTGAGACAAAACGGAATTCGCTGAACTCGAACCCCGGCGCGACAGTGCAGCCGGTGAGTGCGAAGCCATCAACTGCTCGGGCGGCCTGCCAGTGCCCCGCAGGGATCACGGCTATGCATTCGCGGCCTTCTAGCGGGTTACCAAGAATATGCCGCTGCAATTGTCTGGCCTGCGGGTCGTAGGACAGCAATTCGAGCGCCGTGCCCGCATAAAAATGCCATACCTCGTCGGAGTCGATCACATGCCAGCGGCTGAACTGCGACTGTTGCAACAGATAGTAAATTTTCGTGAGTGCGGAGCGCTCACCGCGTGGCGTCTGCACGGCATCGGCAGAGCGATATATCTCGCGATACCAGCCGCCTTCCGGGTGTGGATGCAGCTCTAGTCGTGCTATCAGTTCACGGGATGGCATGTGTTTTTTCATGAGGGTGATGACACTTGATTCTACGGCATCTCACCAATACCCCTCACTTCAATCTGGCTGGAGGAGTATAGACGACATGACTATGCTGGCGCATGCGCACGCGTGACGACGGGTGACGCGATGCAGGTGAAGTATCGGTAAATAATTATTGGGCAAAAAATGGGGTCTGCCGATTATTTTTGAACCCCCATTTTTGACCAAAATTATCAGGGCAGAATGCAACAAGACTCACATGCAATAAGAACCTTGTGAGAATGTATCGGCTGTGATTAAATACGCGCTGCATTTCTTCTTACGAGGAGCAGCCCAATGATACGCAAGAACCCGAACGGTGATCTACCCATCATCGACGAAAGCGCTTACATCGACTTCACCGCCATCATATGCGGCAAGGTCATCATCGAGGAAAATGTTTTTGTCGGGCCCTATGCCGTCATCCGTGCGGACGAACTGGACGAGAACGGCAACATTGAACCGATCTGCATCGGCGCAGACACCAATATCCAGGACGGTGTTGTCATCCACTCGCGGGCAGGCGCTGCCGTCATCATCGGCAAACACACCTCCATCGCACACCGCGCCATCGTGCATGGCCCCTGTATTGTGGGCGATGGCGTCTTTATCGGTTTCAACAGTGTCCTGTACAACTGCACCGTGGGACATGGTTGCGTCGTCCGGCACAACGCCGTCGTTGACGGCACTGATCTCCCCCCAGGATTTTATGTCCCCTCCACGGAACGCATCGGTCCGACAACCGATCTCGAAGCCATGCGCAAAGTCACACCCAAACAATCCGATTTTTCAGAAAGCGTGGTGCGTACGAATCATGGTCTGGTGCAGGGGTACAAGAAGCTGCATAACGAATTTTGATTTGGCTGCGCGAGGGGGGCAGAAGCGAAAAAGACAGCCGCAAGTACAAAAAAATGGGCCCAGGGGTTTTAATTTTTTGCGCGATCTTTGCGTAAGCGCGCAGAAAAAACAGGAACGGCTACACAACTGTTGTCTGCGCTTCATTGCCCTTGCGCTCACGAATCTCGCCAATGCGCGAGACCGTCTCTCCCGCTGCGGACAGTTGTGCAACAGCGGCGTCTGCATTTTCCTCCGCCACAATCACCACCATGCCGATGCCGCAGTTGAACACGCGGTGCATTTCGGCATCCGCCACGCCGCCATGCTTTTGCAGCCACTGGAACAATGGCGGCATCGTCCAGGCATTACGCTGCAATACGGCCGTGAGATTTTCCCGCAGCACGCGCGGCACATTGTCTACCAACCCGCCGCCGGTGATGTGCGCCATGCCCTTGACTTCCATCGCCTCCATCAAGGCCAGCAAAGGCTTGACATAAATCCGTGTCGGCGCCATCAGTGCGTCGGCCAGCTTGCGGCCGTGGAAATCGGCATTCAGATCTGGCTTGGCAACCTCGATGATCTTGCGCACCAGCGAGTAGCCATTGGAATGCGCACCGCTTGATGCCAGCCCCAGCACGACATCGCCCGGAACGATCTTGCTGCCGTCGATGATCTTTGACTTTTCGACCGCGCCGACCGCAAAACCAGCGAGGTCATATTCGCCGTCCGGGTACATGCTCGGCATTTCCGCTGTTTCGCCCCCGATCAGCGCGCAACCCGCCTGCTCGCAGCCGAACGCAATGCCCTTGATGACATCGGTCGCCGTGGCGACATCGAGCTTGCCACAGGCGAAGTAATCGAGGAAAAACAAAGGTTCCGCTCCCTGCACCAGAATGTCGTTGACACTCATGGCGACCAGATCAATGCCGACCGTATCGTGCCGGTTCAGGTGGAAGGCCAGCCGCAACTTGGTGCCGACGCCGTCAGTGCCGG
>CAZAWA010000116.1:0-4875 GCA_964488675.1 uncultured Oxalobacter sp.
CTGCACGCGCCTGGCGGCATCGACACCGCCCACCGACTCGATGGCGACGCGCAGGCCCGAGTGCTGCTGGAACGCAGCCACCAGTTCGGCCAGGACCAGACGCGTGGCCATGGACGAAATGCTATTGATCTCGGTCGTCATGGCAGACAGCAAGCATGAATGAACATGGCAGCGATTCTGGCCGTGACCAGGTTCTGCGCCAAGGTGGAGCGGTTTCTATCAGGTATCGCAATTCGGCATAATGGGATGGAAGATATACCCCGAGAAGCATGGACCTGAAACAACTGGAGTACTTTGTGCGCGTCGCCGAGTTGGGCAGCTTTACCCGGGCTGCCATTGCGCTGGATGTGGCACAACCCGCACTCAGCCGGCAGGTACGGCTGCTGGAAGTGGAACTGCACCAAAACCTGTTGACGCGCAACGGCCGCGGCGCAGTGCCGACGGAAGCCGGCAAATTGCTGCTGGCACATGGCCACGGCATTCTGCATCAGGTTGAGCGGGCTCGCGAGGAAATGGGGCGGGTCCGCGGCTCGCTGGCAGGGCGCGTCGCGGTCGGCTTGCCTTCCAGCTTGGCGCGCGTGTTGACGGTGCCGCTGACAAGGGCTTTTCGCAGCCAAATGCCGGATGCCACGATCTCCATCAGCGAAGGCCTGTCGGTGGCGATGCAGGAGTCGCTGGTGAATGGGCGGCTGGACATTGCGGTGCTGTACAACGTCCAGCCCAGCACCGACATAGAAATTTCCCCACTACCGGAAGAAGAGCTATTGCTGGTGCAGGCCCGCCCACCGGGCTTGCAGGAAGACCCGGCGCCGGGGCCTGTTTCATTGAAGGCCGTTGCGCAATTGCCGCTGGTGATTCCGAGCCGGCCCAACGCCATTCGCATGCACGTGGAGTCGGAGATGGCCAACATTGGTTGCCGTCTGAAAATTGCGCTGGAAATCGATGGCGTATCGGCCATTCTGGACCTGGTTGCGGACGGCGCCGGCAGTGCCATTCTGTCGCGCAACGCGGTCGCCAACTCGGTTCGTCCTTCTTCGTATTCGATCCGCGCCATCCATGAACCGGTGCTGCGCACCAAGGTTTCACTGGCCACCAGTTCGCTGCGCCCCACCACCTTGACGCAGCAGACCACTCTGACATTGATACGCCAGACGCTGGAGAAAATCGTCAAGCCGGCCTAGAGATGGACCTCGAGACTGTGGCGTTTTACAAACTGACTTACGATTTCGCTTGGTTCCGGTTTTTCGGACATCAGCGTTGTTCAAAAGGAGTAGGGTTTTGGTTGGCAAATCTGTAGTCATCTCGAAATTTCGTCATTTCTTGCCGTTTTTTACGGCAGCCTTTGTGCTGTCGAGCCTGATGGTTTGGGGGGTGGAGCAGATCGTCGTGGCGCGTGATTTTCAGAGGTTTCAGGAAAATCTCAATCGTCAAGCGGCTCACTTGGCAGATGGCAGGAAGAAGGCGGTGGTCCTCGGCTCCATGATCATGATGGGCGGTGTTAACCCTATCATCAGGGAGACCGCGCAGGGTTCGCTGCCTCCTGGTAATCCTCAGGTTATGGACCTGCTGATGCGCCTTCATGAATCTTTTGATCTTGGCAATATTCGCGTCGTAGATGCAACAGGAAAAATGGTGGCATATTTCACCAAATCGGGCAAATCCGGAACTGGTGAAGTCAGAAACTCACGCCCCTATTTCATCGCTTCGATGGCGGGTAATCCCAGCATGTATCCGGCACTGGGCCACACCTCAGGCGCACGGGGGTTTTATATTGCTGCGCCGATCTTTGAAAAAGATGCAGCCATAAACGTGTCGTCGCTGGGATTCGCGAGCAAGCTCTCGCCTGAAGCTGCTGCGGCACCGAAAATTATCGGGGCAGTGGTGGCTAAACTTGGCTTCGAAGAAGTGGATTATTTTCTTAAACAGGAGTCCGATTCTTTGGCGGTCGTATCACCTGAAGGAGTCATATTCGCTTCCAACGTCCCCGCATGGCAGTTCAGGGTATTGGGCAGCCAGAAAGACCTCGACTCGATCAAAAATGAACAACGCGTCAATGAGGCCTTCGAGAAGGAGCCGCCGCGTCTGTTGGATGTGGATGACCGTGGCCGGCTTTTGAAGGAAGGACATTTGTTGAAGATGGCTCAAGCCGGCATCGACTGGAGGGATCCACATGGCTCATGGCGTCTGGTTGGCTTTGTTGACCCGTTGAAAAGCTTTGGCAATCCGGAACGCATTTCAGTTGGCGCGATTACCTTCGCCTTTATTATGCTGTTTGGAGGCTGGTGGAAGGCGAGGCTACGTGCCAGAAGAAAAACCGAACAGGTAGCCAGCCTGTTGGACAACTCGGGGCAAGGTTTTTTGTCATTTGGACCTGACCTTACCATCGATGCCGAGTTCAGTCGTGCTTGTGAAACGATGCTTGGGCAGTCTCCGGCAGGACTCAATGCCGCTAAGGTGTTTTTTCACGAGGATGAAGCCCGTGCCGATCTGTTTTGCACAACCATCCCCTCGGTGTTGGCTGAGTCCGATCCATACACGCGGGAAAGCATGTTGTCTTTGTTGCCATCAGAAATTCAGCGCGACGATACATTGCTTAAAACCCAATACAAACTCCTTGATAACGGAAAGTTCATGGTCGTACTGACGGACATTACCGAGGAGCGGCGCGTGACTACTCTGCTAGATGATGAGCGATGTCACCTCGAGTTGATTGTGAAGGCAGTATCCGACAGCCATAACTTTTTTGATGCGATCGATGCCTTTCGCAAATTTCTTGCAGATGACCTTCCTGGCATTCTGAATGGCCAGGAAGGTCCGCTAGCGATAACCAAGGCGCTTTACCGGGAAGTACATACTTGCAAGGGCTTGTTGAACCAATTCAGTTTTTCCAGCGCGCCCAAAGTACTGCATGATATTGAAACCAGCTTGACCGGCTTGATCGCGCTCGGCGACGCACTGACAAGACAGAAAATTGCCGAGATTGCTTCAATCGAAGCGCTTCAACGTTCTTTTGATGAAGATCTTGCCGTTCTGACCGATGCGCTTGGTGAAGAATTTCTGGCGCGTGGGGAATGCATCATTTTGTCTGAGGGCCAGGAACGCCTGTTGGAGAAGATTGCGACACAGCTTCTTCGTGGAGAGATTGTGGATACGTCGGTTGCCCAGATACATTCCTTGCTCAAGGAGATATGTAACTTGCGCAAGGTTTCGTTCAGAAATGCTCTGATGAGTTTTGACGGAATGATCAGGCAGGTTGCAAAACGCATGGACAAAGAGGTCGCTCCCATCGAAGTTACAGGAGGCTCGGACATTTGGCTCGATTCAGATGCGTTCCGCGCGTTCTTGCACACGCTCACTCATGTTTTTCGTAACGCCGTGGTGCATGGCATCGAGACTCCAGAGAGCAGATGGGAGGCGGGCAAGGATGAGGCAGGAAGGATTTTTTGCAGCGTTGCATTGGTTGATAACGCCATTGAATTGACAATAGCGGATGACGGTTCCGGCATCAATCTGGATGCACTTCGCGAACGTGCTGTGGCCGCGGGCGTGTATACCTCCGACCAGGTGTCGAACATTTCTGATGATGAAATTGCCCAGATGATTTTTATGGACGCGATCAGCACGCAAAAAGAAGTGAACGAATTGGCGGGGCGTGGCGTGGGTCTGGCGGCGGTGCTAAACGAAACAAGAAATATGGGGGGGCGCGTCGTGGTCAAGTCAGTTGCCGGACAAGGTACGGAGTTCTTGTTTACGCTGCCGTTTCAACAGACAGTTCCGAACCAGACGGTGTAATCATGTCCGATGAAAAGCTTGTGGTTGAAGTCGCGCAGATCATGCAGTCCATAATAACCAGGACGCGGGCCTACTTTGAGGGCGAATTCGCCATCAGCGTGGCTGAAACCAACGGCAGCGGAGGGCACTGGGATGAGCTTATTCTGCTCGATATGACCGCGATTGTCGGCATGGGCGGAGCGATCAATTTGCTGGTCGCCTTCAGTTTTCAGCAGGGGCTGATCAACGCAATGTATGAACGGATGACCGAAGGTCTTGATATCCTGCCGGACGATGTCGACATGTATCGCGAAGCGGCCGCAGGGGAAGTCGTCAACACCATTCTGGGGCACTGTACGCTGGATTTGCAGAAGTTGGATCGACGGGGCATTGTCATGACGCCGCCAGTTATTCTTGACCGGGTAAACACTATTCGACGCATGAAAGGCGCGATGATTTACATCCAGCGCCTGGATACGGCATTGGGGTGCATGACGATCAGTCTGGTGGGGCCAAGAGAGTTGTTTAATACAAATCTTGAGTACGTGAAATAAGGAGGGCGTGATGGATGTCTTGGATATTTTGGTGGTCGACGATTCACCAATCATCGTCAGAAAACTGAGTATGCTTCTGGAAGAGATGGGATTCAGGGTTGTACAGACAGCCTCGAACGGAAAAGAGGCCATAGCTGCTTATAAGGCCTGTAGGCCTGATTTGGTGACGATGGATATCACGATGCCGGATATGGATGGAATTGAAGCTACGCGAGCCATTATGAGCGAATTTCAGGATGCGAAGATCATCATGGTGACCTCGCATGGACAGGAAAAAATGGTGCTCGATGCGCTGAAGGCAGGCGCCAAGGGGTATGTGTTGAAACCCTTTCAACAGCAAAAGGTTTACGAGGTGATTCAGAAGGCTTGCAAAAGGTCGGGCGCGAAATAGTCACAATTACTGAGGCGGCAAATGGGAATCCGGAAGGTCGATGTTGCGCACGGGATTAAGTGGGTTGAGATTCCTGATGCCAATCTGCGCGTGTTGTGCGGATGTCCGGCAGATGCAGTTAAACACCTGATCAAGCGAGGATTGATTCTGCCTCACGAG
>CAZAWA010000117.1:0-4739 GCA_964488675.1 uncultured Oxalobacter sp.
AAGGCGGCATCGCTAACATGAACTATTCGGTATCCAACAATGCCGAGTACGGCGAGTATGTGACCGGCCCGAAAGTCATCAACGAAAGCTCCAAGGCTGCAATGCGCCAGTGCCTGCTTGACATTCAGACCGGCGAATATGCCAAGAGCTTTATTCTGGAAAACAAGGCTGGTGCACCGGTGCTGACCTCGCGTCGTCGCCTGAACGCCGAGCACCAGATCGAAGTCGTCGGTGCCCAATTGCGCGCGATGATGCCGTGGATTGCGAAGAACAAGATGGTCGATCAGAGCAAAAACTGATTTGCTTTCCGTAATTTTGTAACAAAAACAGGCGGCCAAATGGTCGCCTGTTTTTATTGTAACCAGTGAAATTTAAGATGGCTGGTCTGGAGCAGTGAGTTTATTGCAGTTGCCTGCAATTTTTTCTGCTCTACTCTACAATGGGCTGTTTTGCAATTAAACTAATTCGCGTCGTAAGCAGCTTTCGATATTCCCTGCAATCTTGACCTATGCCCACACTGTCGGAAGAAATGCATCTCGCTAAACATACGCCAATGATGCAGCAGTACCTGTCCATCAAGGCCGAGCACCCGGACACGCTGGTGTTCTATCGCATGGGTGATTTTTACGAACTGTTTTTCGAGGACGCAGTCAAGGCGTCCCGGTTGCTTGGCATTACGCTCACGCAACGCGGTGCATCCAACGGCACGCCAATCAAGATGGCGGGCGTTCCCTTCCATGCAGCCGAGCAGTATCTGGCCAAACTGATCAGGCAAGGCGAGTCGGTCGCGGTTTGCGAACAGATCGGCAACCCCGCAACCAGCAAGGGGCCGGTCGAGCGCAAGGTGATGCGCGTCATTACGCCCGGCACGCTGTCCGATGCGAATTTGCTGCCAGAAAAAGCCGAGCGCCCGTTGCTGGCGATTGGCCGCATGACGCAACGCAGGACGGCGAGCATCGGTCTGGCTTGGCTGTCGATGGCGAGCGGCGCGTTGCGCCTGATGGAATTCGCGGTCGATGATAAATCGCTCGCAGCACGGTTGACTCAGGAGCTGGAGCGCATCGCCCCGGCCGAAATTCTGATCGCGGATGGCATGAACACGGCGCTGGCCGATTTCTTGAACGGCAGGGTTGTCACTGTGCCGGATTGGCATTTCGGTGTCGCCGCAGGTGAGAAGGCCTTGCTGAACCAGCTGAAGGTTGCGACGCTTGCCGGTTTCGGCGTGGACGGCGCGCACGCGGCTATCGGCGCAGCAGGCGCACTGCTGCGCTACGCCCATTCGACCCAGGGCAGCGGCTTGCAGCATGTGCGCACGATTTCGGTTGAATCCGAGAACGACTATATCGGGCTGGATGCCGCCACGCGCCGCAATCTCGAGCTGACCGAGACTTTGCGCGGGCAGGACGCAAGCCCATCTTCACCGACGCTGTTTTCCCTGCTTGACCATTGCCGTACTGCGATGGGTTCGCGTCTGCTGCGCCACTGGTTGCATCATCCGCTGCGCGATCAGTCAGTAGCGCATGCCCGCCATGTTGCTATTGGCGCCCTGACAAGCGCGGATGCGACTGACGGAATGGCGAACGCACTGGCGAATGTTTCGGACATCGAGCGCATCACGACCCGCATAGCATTGTTGAGCGCCCGCCCGCGCGACCTTGCCGGTTTGCGCAGCGGTTTGCAGCAATTGCCGTCGCTGCGCAGTTATGTCGCCATGTGCGATGCGGACGCGCCGCTGCTAAAGGCGCTGCATGAGGCGATTGTCACGCCTGCAGAATGTCTCGATCTGCTGGAGCGGGCGATCGCGCTGGAGCCGGCGGCAATGGTGCGCGATGGCGGCGTGATGGCGCGTGGCTTCGATGCGGAGCTGGACGAACTGCGCGGATTGTCGGAAAACGCCGGGCAGTTCCTGATTGATCTGGAAGCGCGGGAGCGAGAGCATACTGGCATCGCCAACCTGCGCGTCGAGTACAACAAGGTGCACGGCTTTTACATCGAGGTGACGCATGGGCAGACCAGCAAGGTGCCGGATTACTACCGCCGTCGCCAGACGCTCAAGAATGCAGAACGATACATTACGCCCGAGCTGAAAGCCTTCGAGGATAAGGCATTGTCCGCGCAGGAACGCGCGCTGGTGCGCGAAAAAATACTCTACGACATGCTGCTGCAGGAACTGGCACCGTATATTTCGACGCTGCAGACCATCGCACAGGCGCTGGCGCAACTCGATGTTCTCGTGGCGCTGGCCGAACAGGCGACACGAAACAACTGGTGCGCACCGCAACTGCTTGCCGATCCGTCGATTCGCATCGATCAGGGCAGGCATCCGGTGGTCGAAGGGCAGATCGAACGCTTCATTGCCAACGACTGCGAACTGTCTGACGAACGCAAGTTCTTGCTGGTGACTGGCCCGAACATGGGCGGCAAATCGACCTACATGCGCCAGACGGCGCTCATCGTCCTGCTGGCGTATGTCGGCAGTTTCGTGCCGGCGACGAGTGCCGGTATCGGCCCGATTGACCGCATTTTTACGCGCATCGGCGCGGCAGACGACCTGGCAGGCGGTCGTTCGACCTTCATGGTGGAGATGACGGAATCGGCGGCGATCCTGAATGGCGCCAGCGAACATTCGCTGGTGCTGATGGACGAGGTCGGGCGCGGCACATCGACATTCGACGGCCTGGCGCTAGCCTGGGCGATTGCGCGCCACCTGATCGAAACCACGAAAAGCTTTACACTGTTTGCAACGCACTACTTTGAACTGACGCAACTGCCGGAAGCGCACGCGAGCGCAGCGAATGTACACCTGTCTGCGGTCGAGCACAAGGACAGTATTGTGTTCCTCCATGCGGTGCAGCCCGGCCCGGCCTCGCAGAGTTATGGCTTGCAGGTGGCACAACTGGCGGGCGTGCCGCAACCGGTCATTCGTGCCGCGCGCAAGCATCTGGCCATGCTGGAGTCGCATTCGATGCAACCAACGCCGCAATTTGATTTGTTTGCGTCGGCGGCGCAGCAGGATCATGCGGTAGAAGAACCTGCGCCGGATACAACGGCCATGGAATTGCTGGATGCGTTCAGGCAGATTGATCCGGATACACTGTCGCCACGAGAAGCGCTGGAGGCGCTCTATCAACTCAGAAAACTGATCGAATGATGAAACGCTGGATACGACCATTCCTGTTTTTTGTTCTGGCGCTGCTGTCGGTTTCAGCGCTCCATGCTGCGCCGGGTTCAGCGAATTTCAGTTTTTCAGTGATTGGCAAACGCCCCATCGAGGATGCAACATTAAGCGCAGCAATTCGACATGCAGATGCATCGAATGCTTCATTTATCGTCGTCAACGGCATCAGGCCGCCGCAGGAGGCCTGCACTGATGCTATCTATCAGCGTCGCAAGAAGCTTCTGGATGAATCCGAAAAGCCGCTTGTCGTCTCCCTTTCCTCATGGGACTGGGCAGAGTGCCGCAACGAGAATGGACAGTCGGCAGCGCAGGAGCGCCTGAGTTTTTTGCGCGGCTTGCTGTTTGAAAGTGTTCAACCTCAGCACGCAACCAAACTGTCGATGGTGCGTCTTTCATCGACCGCAAAGTTTCGTAATCACGCGGAAAATCTGCGCTGGGAGATGAACGGCGTGCTTTTTGCCACTTTGAATATGCCGTCTAACAACAACCATTATCTTGCAGCAGCCGGTCGGAACAATGAGTTCGAGGATCGCTTGACTGCCAACCGTTACTGGTTGCAAAGGCTATTCGCTCAAGCCAAAAACCGCAAGATGAAAGGCATCGTGCTGTTTGCGGACGGCAATCCGATGGTGCTGCCAACGCGTTCGAACCGATCCGCCCGGCGCGACGGTTTTGTCGAGATGCGCAAGCAACTTGGTTCGCTTGCGGCAAAATTCTCAGGCAAGGTGTTGCTCGTTCACGGGCATCCATCCTCTGGCAATGTCACATGGCGTGACAATCTTGGCATGGTGGGAGTCGGCAGACATTCGTTCGACATCGCCGTCCGGCCTGGAATGACAGCCATGTTTTCCGTCAGGCCGGTTCTGGCGAAGCGGCCTGAATAAATGTTTTAGTTTTTTTGCGGATGACTGCTATCGTCATAAGCGGACATCTGCACAGCCGTGTTCCGAAAACAAAAAAGCCTCCCGTGGGATACACGGGAGGCTTAATCTGGTACGGCGCAGGTTAGGCGATTACTGAGCCACTGGCTCGGCAGCATCTTCGGCCGTGGCAGCTTTCATCGACAGCTTCATGCGACCACGATCGTCTGTTTCCAGTACCTTCACACGAACATTCTGGCCTTCTTTCAGATAGTCGGCGACGGTAGCGACGCGCTCGTTGGCGATCTGGCTGATGTGCAGCAGGCCATCCTTGCCCGGCAATACCTGCACGATGGCACCGAAATCCAGCAGCTTGATCACGACACCGTCGTAGATTTTGCCGATTTCGACCATGGCGGTCAGTTCTTCGATGCGGCGTTTTGCTTCCTGACCTGCTGCGCCGTCTACCGATGCGATGGTGACGATGCCTTCGTCGGTAATGTCAATTTGCGTCCCGGTTTCTTCGGTCAGCGCACGAATGACTGCGCCACCTTTGCCGATGACATCATGAATTTTCTCCGGGTTGATGCGGATGGTGATCAGGCGCGGTGCGAAGTCAGACAGCTCGGTCTTGAAGCTGGGCATGGCTTCCTGCATCTTGCCTAGAATGTGGACGCGGCCTTCTTGTGCCTGTGCCAGCG
>CAZAWA010000118.1:0-4727 GCA_964488675.1 uncultured Oxalobacter sp.
TGGCGTGGTGCCACCGGGTTTCGGCATCGTGCATCAGGTCAATCTGGAATACCTTGCACGGGGCGTACACAAACAAAAAACCGCCAAGGGCGATGTCTACTATCCGGATACGCTGGTCGGCACCGACTCGCACACCACCATGATCAACGGCATTGGCGTGGTCGGCTGGGGTGTCGGCGGCATCGAGGCCGAGGCTGGCATGCTGGGGCAACCGGTGTACTTCCTGACACCGGATGTGGTCGGCGTAAACCTGACCGGCCGCTTGCGTGGCGGCTGCACCGCCACCGACCTGGTTCTGACCATCACGGAAATGCTGCGCAAGACCAATGTCGTGGGCAAGTTCGTCGAGTTCTTCGGAGAAGGTGCCGCCTCGCTGTCCGTGACCGACCGCGCAACCATCGCCAATATGGCGCCCGAATACGGCGCGACCCTGGGCTTTTTCCCGGTAGATGACAAGACCATTGACTACTTCAAGGGAACGGGACGCACCAAAGCCGAGATCGACGCATTCGAGGCCTATTTCAAGGCGCAGAAACTGTTCGGGATGCCCAAGGCCGGCGATATCGACTATTCGCAAATGCTGGCGCTCGATCTCGCCACGGTCGCGCCCTCCCTGTCCGGCCCGCGCAGGCCGCAGGACCGCATCGAAATCGGCAAGGTGAAAGCAAATTTTGCCGAACTGTTCTCCAGACCGTCATCGCAGGACGGCTTCAACAAGCAAGCGGAAGACCTCGATGCCGTGTATGAAACCGATGCGGGCGTGAAGGTGAAGAATGGCGACATTCTGATTGCCGCCATCACTTCCTGCACCAACACCTCGAATCCGAGCGTGCTGCTGGCCGCCGGTCTGCTGGCGAAGAAAGCCGTGGAAGCCGGGCTGACGGTCGCACCGCACATCAAGACTTCGCTCGCGCCGGGTTCGCGTGTAGTGACCCATTACCTCGAAGCGGCAGGCTTGCTGCCGGATCTGGAAAAACTCGGTTTCGGTGTCGCCGCCTACGGCTGCACCACCTGCATCGGCAATTCAGGTGACCTGCCCAACGGCATGAACGAAGCCATCGCGAAAAACGACATCGTCGCAGCGGCCGTGCTGTCCGGCAACCGCAACTTCGAAGCACGCATTCATCCGAACATCCGCGCAAATTATCTGGCCTCACCCCCGCTCGTGGTCGCCTACGCCATAGCGGGCAACATTGGCCGTGACCTGATGACAGAGCCGGTCGGTCAGGGCAAAGGCGGCAAGGATGTCTGGATTGGCGACATCTGGCCGACCGACGAAGAAATCGCCAGGCTGATGAAGTTCGCGATGAACGCCAAGGTATTCAAGGACAACTACGCCGATGTGAAAGGCGCGCCCGGCAAGCTGTGGGAAGACATCAAGGGCGTTGCCAAAGGCGAGGTGTACAACTGGCCGACATCGACCTACATCGCCGAGCCGCCCTTCTTTGCCGACTTCACGATGGCGCCGAAAGCAGCCAAAGGCAGCATCTACGGCGCGCGCGCGCTCGCGATTTTCGGCGACATGATCACGACCGACCACATTTCCCCGGCCGGCTCAATCGGCGAGTCCAGTCCGGCAGGCAAATGGCTGCTGGCAAACGGCGTGCAGAAGGCGGATTTCAACTCCTACGGTGCACGGCGCGGCAACCATGAAATCATGATGCGCGGCACTTTCGCCAATGTTCGCATCCGCAATCTGATGCTGCCGCCCAAAGCCGACGGGTCGCGCATCGAAGGCGGCGTCACGCTCCATCAGCCAGACGGCGAGCCGATGCCCATTTACGACGCCGCGATGAAATACATCGCCGATGGCACACCGACCATCGTGTTTGGCGGCCAGGAATATGGCGCCGGATCATCGCGCGAATGGGGGGCCAAGGGCACGGAACTGCTGGGTGTCAAGGCCGGGATTGCCCGTTCGTACGAACGCATCCACCGCGCCAATCTGGTCGGCATGGGCGTGCTGCCGCTGCAGTTCGCCGGTGGCGACAGCGCGCAAAGTCTCGGCATCACGGGCAAAGAATTGTTCAGCCTGCTGGGGCTGGACGGCGAACTCAAACCCCAGCAACAGGTCACCCTCGTGATTACACGACAGGATGGCACGACGCAGCAGGCCGAATTGCTGCTGCGCATCGACACGCCCATCGAAGTTGACTACTACCGGCACGGCGGTATCCTGCCGTTTGTGTTGCGGCAATTGCTGGCGGCATAGCGTAACCGGGGGCAGCAGTTTTTTCGCGAACCAAAAATTACTCTGGCCCCGAATTTCCAACCCCTGACCCGAATGCGCCTACAATAACGACCCGGGCATCATCCCACCCACCAAAAATCATGCGCCGTCCTTCCAAATTCTTCCCGAACAAACTGTCCGCCGACAGCCAGCGCCTGATTTCGCTCGCGCAAGAAACAGCGAAAGCCACCAGCCGCCTGGAGCGGCGCGTCTGGGAAAACAGCATGGCAGCGATTGTTCAGCGCCTGCTGAAAGGCAAGCGGCAGGAAGCGATCGACGCCGCGCTGGACAACCTGTTCAAGAACGAAATCAACGCTTACGACATGCTGCTGCAAACCATTGAAGCCGAGAGCGAATCCTGCACGGTCGAACACGACGGCGTGCAGTACGACGTGCTGCTGATCGCCGCGCCGGTGCTGGCGTGGACGCGTTTTGCGATCCCGGCCGGGCCGTTTCCGCACGATGTCGAAATGACGCTGGCAACGCAATTGTCCGCCCATGTGCTGGCCGACGGCGCGCGCCTGGGGCTGGCACCGGCCCTGTACGCGATCGACCAGTTGCCGTTCACGCATTCCGAAACCTTTGCCCTGACCAAGAATCTGGCGCAGCTTGCCCTGAAGGGCGCTCCCTTCAAGCTGCCGAGCAACCCGCCGGAAACCGCACCTTTTCTGGCTGATACCCGCTATCTGCTGGCCGCCGTGGCCGCGCCTTCCGGCACCCCCCTTTTCCGCTGGCAAACGGCGCAAACGCCGGCCAGCGCCGCAACGCAAAGGGCGGAAGCGCTGGCCCAATGGCAGGCGCAAGGCGGCCCGAACATTGCGCACCTGCTCACTGGCTGCAACATCGACCTGCTGTTGCCCGAGGCCTATTTCGCCGCCTGCCGCAAGGCCGACATGCAAATCCGTCCTGCATCGATTCGCTCAGCCGTCCACTACCTGACCCACACGCTCAGCCTCGATCCGTCAGAGTTGCGCGCGGTAGTGGCGGGATTCGGCGACCAGTCCTCCGGCGCCCCGCTGAGCGAATACCGCATCGGTTTTTCAGGCCACCAAAACAAGGACATCCTCTATGGCATCGTCTGGCCGCTGTACGGTGAGGAAGAGGGCGATGACGACGCGCCTGTCATCCTGCCCGGCACCGACTCCAACCGGCGCAAAACCCCGATCGAGGAAATCCTCGCCATGCTGCATGAAACCGGCGTCCCCTGCGAAAAGCATCATCAGGAGCGCTTTCCGATGGAATTCTGCGATGACTGCGGCGCACCGCTGTTCGCCGACAGCAACGGCAATCTGATGCACGCCGAAATGCCCGATGATGCGCCACAGGGCGTGGCGCGTTTGCATTAGTCTGTCCAAGGTCACGCCCACGCCAGACAATTTGGGATCAGCGTAATTTGTGCTGCGCTTAAGCAACTGCTGACCCCACAGCTACTAATAACGCGACGCGTTATTATTTGCCCATAAGTCGCAATTTTGAGCAATCCGAAGCACCCAAAACATCCGTTTTGCGCAAAATATAGGCATTTTTTGCTCGCAGAATGCCGTTTTTAACGGGAGTATGCTGCCAAATATGCCTGGAATACATACCCGACGAGCCGGATAAATAATACTTATGAGGAGTATATGTTTTCTGGCCTTTGCAGCAGCCTGAATTGGTAGAATGTCCGTTGCCCTTTTCATTCTCCCGCACACGCCGCCATGCATACCGACATCCCGACAGCGATCCACCGCCACGCGTATTCCGCGCCCGATTACCAGGTTGACTTTGTCGACATCGCCTTCGATCTCGATCCGGACGAAACGCGCGTCGCAACCCGCATGACGCTGCTGCGCGCGCCAGACAGCGAGGCGCGCGACATCCTGCTGTACGGCAACGGGCTGAAACTGGCGCAACTGCGCATGAATGGCGTCAAACTGCGCCGGAAGGATTTCGCGCTGGAGTCCGGCAATCTGCGCATCTTCGACGCGCCGGAAATCGCGACGCTGGAAATCGAGACCGTGATCCATCCGGCGAAAAACTCCTCGCTGATGGGGCTGTATGTCTCTGGCGGCAATTTCTTCACCCAGTGCGAAGCCGAGGGCTTTCGCAAGATCGCCTTCTTCCCGGACCGGCCGGATGTGATGACGAAATTCACGGTGATGCTGCGCGCCGACAGGAAAAAATATCCGGTGCTGCTGTCCAACGGCAACCTGATCGATCAGGGCAATCTCGGCGACGGACGACACTACGCGAAATGGGAGGATCCGTTCAGCAAGCCGTCCTACCTGTTCGCGCTGGTTGCGGGCAAACTGGTATGCCGCGAAGAAAAAATCCGCCTCAAGTCCGGCCGCGAGGCGCTGCTGCAGGTCTGGGTCGAAAAGGGCAACCTCGACAAGACCGAACACGCGATGGAATCGCTCAAGCACAGCGTGCGATGGGATGAGGAACGGTTCGGGCTGGAACTCGATCTGGATCGCTACATGATTGTCGCGGTCGGCGACTTCAACATGGGCGCGAT
>CAZAWA010000119.1:0-4725 GCA_964488675.1 uncultured Oxalobacter sp.
CCGGGCATCGGCTGCTGGCGCTGCTGGACAATCCATCGGCGGCGTCAGTGCTGTCGGCCTGCTCCGTCAATATCGCGGACTTGCGCAAGACGCTTTCCAATTTTGTTTCAGACAATACGCCAGTCGTGCCGGGTGCATCCGAGGTCGATACGCAGCCGACCCTTGGTTTTCAGCGCGTAATTCAGCGCGCTATCATGCATGTGCAGTCGGCATCGAATGGAAAAAAGGAGGTCAACGGTGCCAATGTGCTGGTCGCCATTTTTGGCGAAAAGGATTCTCACGCCGTCTATTATCTTCATCAGCAGGGCGTTACGCGTCTTGATGTAGTGAACTTCATTTCTCACGGTGTGCGCAAGGATGTGCAACCCGAGCCGCAAAAAGCCTCCGAGGGTGTGGAAGAGTCACAGGCGGAAGGGCAGTCGAAAGAAACGCCGCTTGACCAGTACACGGTGAATTTGAACAAGCAGGCGATGGAGGGGCGCATTGATCCTCTTATCGGGCGCGAGCTTGAGGTCGATCGTGTCATACAGATTCTGTGCCGTCGCCGCAAGAACAATCCGTTGCTGGTGGGAGAAACCGGGGTCGGGAAGACCGCGATTGCGGAGGGGCTTGCATGGCGGGTAACCAAAGGCGATGTTCCGGAAATTCTGCAGCAAGCGGTTGTGTATTCGCTCGACTTGGGAGCCTTGCTTGCGGGAACCAAGTACCGCGGGGATTTCGAGCAGCGGCTCAAGGCGGTTTTGAAACAGTTGAAGGACAACCCCAATTCGGTTCTCTTCATCGACGAAATTCACACCATCATCGGTGCCGGCTCGGCTTCCGGGGGTACGCTGGACGCATCGAACCTGCTCAAGCCAGCATTGGCAAACGGTCAGATCAAGTGCATCGGCGCCACCACATTCACGGAATTCCGTGGCGTGTTCGAGAAGGATCATGCGCTGGCCAGACGATTCCAGAAAATCGATGTCAACGAGCCCACGATTGAGCAGACGGTTCAGATTCTGCGGGGGCTGAAGTCCCGTTTTGAGGATCATCACAATGTCAGATACTCCATATCGGCATTGACGACGGCTGCAGAACTTTCTGCACGATTTATTAACGACCGTCATTTGCCGGACAAGGCGATTGATGTCATTGACGAGGCGGGTGCGGCCCAAAGGATTTTGCCCAAGTCGAAACAGAAGCGCACCATCGGCAAAGCGGAGATCGAAGAAATCATCTCGAAAATTGCGCGCATCCCGCCCCAGTCGGTCAATCAGGATGATCGCAGCAAGTTGCAGACGCTGGATCGGGATCTCAAGAATGTGGTTTTTGGCCAGGATCCGGCCATCGAAGTGCTGGCATCGGCGATCAAGATGGCGCGGGCGGGGCTGGGCAAGACCGATAAGCCGATTGGCTCATTCCTGTTTTCCGGGCCGACCGGTGTTGGCAAGACGGAGGTGGCGCGGCAACTGGCTTTTGTGCTCGGTATTGAGCTGGTTCGCATTGATATGTCCGAATACATGGAGCGGCATTCCGTCAGCCGCCTGATTGGTGCGCCACCGGGGTATGTCGGCTTCGATCAGGGGGGGCTGCTGACCGAATCCATTACCAAAAAGCCGCATTCGGTATTGCTGCTCGATGAAATCGAAAAGGCGCACCCGGAGGTGTTCAACATATTGCTGCAAGTGATGGATCATGGAACGCTCACTGACAATAATGGGCGCAAGGCGGATTTCCGTAATGTGATTATCGTCATGACGACCAATGCTGGAGCGGAAAGCCTGCAGAAGGCTTCAATCGGTTTTACCGATCAAAAGCAGGCCGGTGACGAAATGACTGACATCAGGAAGATGTTCTCGCCGGAATTCCGCAACCGCCTGGATGCGATTGTCAGCTTCAAGTCGCTAAGCGAAGACATCGTCATGCGGGTTGCCGACAAATTCCTGATGCAGCTTGAGGAGCAACTGCATGAGAAAAAAGTTGACGCCATTTTTACGGAGAAGCTGCGCAAGTTTCTGGCGAAAAAAGGCTTCGATCCAGTCATGGGCGCGCGTCCCATGTCTCGTCTGATTCAGGACATGATACGTAGGGCGCTGGCGGACGAACTGCTGTTTGGCAAGCTGGTGTCCGGCGGCTCGGTGACGGTCGATCTGGATGGGGACGATCAAGTCAAATTGAGCTTCGCACCCATCGATTCCATACCGCCGAAGAGCTCGCTTGAGGTGGCTGAAATCGAGTAGTTTGCGCCCGTCACGATATAAGCCCGAACCCGGTTCGGGCTTTTTCATTTGAAATAGTGCTCTGTCCAGATAGCGCACATCAATGCCACCGGCAGCGCAAAAACCATCAGTGCCATCAGTAAGCGCAACGAGGTTTGCACGAAGATTAATCTCGCGCCAAGCCAAAGAGAGAAAGCGCCCCCAAGAAAAAGCAGCGCAGCCCGGGCGTAAGGCACCCATTGCATGCCCATGCCTTCGCCTTGGAGGTGTAAAACCGTGAATGAAGAAAGCCCAAGAAAAATGCCAATGCCGGCAATTGGTGTCAGCGCAAGTGAAAGTTTTTGCCAGCGCAACTCTGGGTTTGCCGCGACGCTTGCAGCCAGCCAAACCGCAGCCAGCACCACAATTCCCAGCAAAGCGCCCCCGCCCAGCAGGTAGAGCAGGAGGGCGAGGCCGTCGAGCAGTGAGAACACGCGCCCTTCCGCAGGGTGGTTTGTCAGCAACCACCAGGGTGCGGAATATTGCTGGAGCGCAGCCATTCCCAATTTGGCGAGGGCTGACTTGAAATACAAGAACCAGTAACTTCCCGACCATTGCATCGCTGCCGTGCCCACCCCGATGATGCCAAAAATAAGAGTGATGGCCTCGGCGGCATGGACGCCTTTGTTCGGCGTTTGCAATATTTCGGCATCCGGCTTGCGGGCGGCAAGCTCAACGGCGTCGAGATACCCGCTGCATCGGCCGCAGGCGTGGCAGGCCGAGGCGCTTTTCATGCGCCGGATGTCGATGAGCGGCGGGCAATCAATTCGGGGCAGTGGTGCGGGATGCTTTTTCCAATTTTCCTCGTCGACATGAAAATGCAAGGGCGATATTTTGGCCAGCAATCCAAAAACGCCGTTTGCAGGACACAGATACATACACCAGATGCGCTTCCCGTTGCCATATAGAAAGCCGCACCATATTGCTGCGAGCATTGGCAATCCCAGCAGCAACATGGTTGCCAGGTGAAAATCATATACGCCGACTAACTGACCATATACCGTTGTCAACAGCAGCATCGTACACGGCCATCCGGGCCACCGCATCCAGCGGGGGATCGATCCATTGCGGCCGTGGCGACTGATGAATTCCGTCAGCGTGCCGTCCGGGCAGAAAATGCCGCACCATACTCTGCCAAGCAGCATCATGCTCAACATGATCAGGGGCCAGCCAACACCCCAGAACAGAAATTGCACAAACAGATGCAAGTTATTCATGATGCGGGCGCTACTGTCAGGCAGGGGTAAAAGTGCGGGCGCAAGCAAAAAGAAAAGATACAGCGCGACGACTGTCCACTGGATAATCGAAATGACTCGCTGCTGCCTTTGCATCGTGCGACCAATGCGGGCAATTAGGCTAAGACCGGAAATCGGTGATGAATCCGTATTGGACATGCGAGATTATTGCGTTGAAAAAAGTTTGCCTGCGCCTCATGTTGCGCAGAAAATTTCGTGGTGCTGATGACTGCGCATAAAAAAACGGCTGCACATTTGCGCAACCGTTAAAAAGAGCCCCCGCCTGTGCCGCTATGTCGTCATCCTGAACCTAACGGCTCAGGTGGTTACGGTAAGTTCAATTTCGGGTTCATCGGACTAGCGACGATCACGCCCATCGAACAAAATTCCGAAACCGGTGCGAATGAATGGTTCAAGGATTATAGGACAATCGCGAACACGGCAGGGATTTTTCAGTTTACGCTAATCGCGCATCGTGTCAACAAGCATTCGAGCGGATTTTTCCGGGATCATTGAGATGCGTCAAAACAGGTTTTCCTGTGGGGCAAGCGCTGAATCCAGTGCATCATTCATATTGGTCAACTGTTGCTTCACTTCTGCGACAGTCATGCCGTAAAACGGGCCTTGTGGTGCTTTCGTCAATAACAATTCGGCAGCGATGGCAATCGATGCCATCACCGCGATGCGGTCATTCCCTTTGATTTTGCCCGCATCCCGAATGGCGCACATTTTGCTGTCGAGATATGACACGGCTTCTTGGAGAGTGCCTTCCTCCCCCTTGTTGCAGGTGAGGGCGTAACTTTGGCCCATGATGGTGACATCAAGGCGGATCATGGCGCATCCTCTTCGATGGCGGAAGTGTCGGGATATCTTTCCATCAGGTTGGCCACTTTCTGTCTGGCGGTTTGCATGCGGCTGGACAGGTCAGCATTTTCAGCTGTGAGTGCGTCAGCGTGAAGGCGAAGATCAGCGTTTTCACGCCGCAATTGCTGTGTCAGTTCAGCCAGTTGCGTGATTTTTTCTGCAATTTTTTGGAAGTCGGGTGCCATACGAAACTATAGTGTCGCAAATCAAGGGGCGTCAATAGATCAACAAGTTGCTAATGATATTTTAGAAATTGGGTGATGTCGTGCCGAAGGCGGAAATAAATATTCGAAATACCAGTTGACGCTTTTTAAAAGTTGGTTCATAATCCCGTTTCTCTGCTGCTGACGAACACAACGCTTTGTTGGCTTATGACATGTTGAGTG
>CAZAWA010000120.1:0-4666 GCA_964488675.1 uncultured Oxalobacter sp.
TGCCAACATGGCGGCCTTGCAAGCTGAAATCCTGAAGCATTACGAATCCTACGAATACCACCCGGTGGTCGCCAAGCTGCAGACCTACTGCTCGGAAGATTTGGGCAGCTTCCACCTCGACATCCTGAAAGACCGGTTGTATACCGCAGGCGCAACTTCGAAAGCACGCCGCTCCGCGCAAACGGCGATGTGGCACATCACGCACGCGCTGCTGCGCCTGATGGCGCCAATCCTGTCGTTTACGGTCGAGGAAGCCTGGGTCATCTTCGCCAGCAAAGAAGAATATGGCGCCAGCGACGAAACCCTCTTCACGCAACTGTTTTACCCGTTGCCGGAAATCGCTGATGGCGCCGCGCTGCTCGAAAAGTACGAGCAGTTGCGCAGCATCCGATCAATCGTCACCAAGCAACTGGAGGCGGTGCGCATCGAGGGGAAAATCGGTTCGTCCCTGCAGGCGGAAATCGCCATCAAGGCGAGCGGCGACAAGTTTGCCGCACTCGCGAGCCTGGGCGATGATCTGAAATTCATCTTCATCACTTCGAATGTCAGGCTGGAACAAGTATCGGCAGTCAACGAAGAGGCCATCGCCGTAACACCGTCTTCATTCATCAAATGCGACCGCTGCTGGCATTACCGCGAGGATGTCGGCAGTGATGCCGCCCACCCGCAAATTTGCGGGCGTTGCGCGAGCAATTTGTTTGGCGAGGGTGAGCCACGCAAGTTTGCATAAGACCCCCACCCTCCTCTAGCAGGGAGAAGGGATAATCCGACATCATTAATTTGTTTTTTGCAGAACGAACCTGAAAAGATCACGATGGCCAGAAGAATCCGATTTTCCAGCAGGAGTACCAGCATGATCAACTGGCTTGGCGTAGCGGCCATCATCGTGCTGCTCGACCAGTTGAGCAAGATCGCCATCTCGAAACTGCTGGCGGTCGAGGGGTTCATCCGCGTCACCTCTTTTTTCAATCTGGTTCTGGCCTACAACAAGGGGGCTGCCTTCAGCTTCCTGGCTTCCGAAGCGGGTTGGCAGCGCTACCTCTTAACCGGCATCAGCGTGGCTGCGTCGCTGTTCCTGATCTACCTGCTGAAGAAGCACCCGGCACAAAAATTGTTTTGCTGGGGCGTTTCGCTGATCCTCGGCGGTGCGGTCGGCAACCTGATAGACCGCGTCATGTACGGTCATGTGGTCGATTTCCTCGATTTTCACATCGGCACCTGGCACTGGCCGGCTTTCAATATTGCCGACAGTGCAATTTGCGTCGGCGTCCTGCTGTTCGTGCTGGACGAATTGCGGCGCGTCGGCAAGAATTAGAGAATCCCATTCCCACCACGGAGACCTTATGGAACTCGCTGGCAAAAAGATTGTCCTGGGCCTGACCGGCGGCATCGCCTGCTACAAGAGCGCCGAATTTTTGCGCGAGATGATTCGTGCCGGCGCCTCCGTCAATGTCGTCATGACCCAGAATGCGATGCAATTCATCACGCCCGTCACCATGCAGGGGCTGTCGGGCAACCCGGTTTACTCCGACCAGTGGGACGCCCGCGTGATGAACAGCATGGCGCACATCAATCTCACGCGCGATGCCGACGCTTTCGTCGTTGCGCCCTGCACGGCCAATTTCATGGCCAAGCTGGCGCACGGGCTGGCTGACGATCTGCTGTCCTCGCTTTGTCTGGCACGGCCGGCGCACCTGCCGTTCATGCTTGCCCCCGCGATGAATGTCGAAATGTGGCAAAACCCGGCGACCCAGCGCAATGTTGCGCAACTCCGCGCTGACGGCGTTGGCCTCCTCGGCCCGGTCTCCGGCAGTCAGGCTTGCGGCGACATCGGCATGGGGCGCATGCTGGAGCCTGAGGAGCTGCTGCAAGAAATCGTTGCCGCGCTCCAGCCGAAGGTGCTGGCAGGCAAGCGCGTGCTGATTACAGCCGGCCCGACCTTCGAGCCAATCGACCCGGTGCGCGGCATTACCAACCTGTCATCCGGCAAAATGGGCTACGCGGTCGCTCGCGCCGCGCGCGAGGCGGGTGCCGAGGTCGTGATGGTGTCCGGCCCGACTGCGCTGGCAACGCCGCTGGGCGTCAACCGCATCAGCGTCCAGACCGCGCAGCAGATGCATGACGCAGTGATGTCGCAAGTTGCTGGTCAGGATGTGTTCATTGCCGTCGCGGCGGTTGCCGACTGGCGCATTGCAAATGCCAGCCCCCAGAAAATGAAGAAGGACGGCAGCGGCAAGTCGCCCGAACTGAAATTCGAGCATAACCCGGACATCCTGGCATCGGTCGCTGCGCTGAAGAATCGCCCGTACTGCGTCGGCTTCGCTGCGGAATCGCAAGACCTGCTGCAGAACAGCGAGAAGAAACGCAAGGCCAAGAATATCCCGCTGCTAGTCGGCAATATCGGACATGAGACTTTTGGCCTCGACCAGAACAGACTGGTGCTGTTCGACGAGAAAGGCCACATCGAATTGCCGCAGGCTGACAAGCAATCGCTGGCGCGGCAGTTGATTTCAAATTTGGCGAAGCGACTTGCCCAAGATTGATGTTTTCACCCCCATCCCGGCCTTCCCCCTGCACAGGGGGAAGGGGAGAAATGAATAAAAAAATGAAGACCATAGATGTCAAAATTCTCGACCCGCGCATGAAGGAACAGCTTCCGGCTTACGCCACACCCGGCAGCGCCGGACTCGACCTGCGCGCCTGCCTGGAGGCGCCGCTGGAAATCGCGCCGGGCGAAACGCACCTGATTCCGACCGGCCTGTCGATCCATATCGCCGATCCCGGCTACGCTGCCATGATCCTGCCGCGCAGCGGCCTGGGCCACAAACACGGCATCGTGCTGGGCAACCTTGTCGGCCTGATCGATTCCGACTACCAGGGGCAACTCATGGTGTCGACCTGGAACCGGGGACAAACCCCGTTTACGCTGAACCCGATGGAACGGCTGGCGCAACTGGTGATCGTGCCAGTACTGCAGGTCGGTTTCAATGTAGTCGACGAATTTGGCGCGAGCGAACGCGGCGCCGATGGTTTTGGCAGCACCGGAAAGCAGTGACATGGCTTTTCGTCCGCGCCTGCTGTCACTAGCACTGTTTGGCGCGATCCTGTTGAGCGGTTGCGTTGAGACACTGCCGCAACGATCCGGTGATGCCCTTGATCTCGGCCTGCCCCTTGTCCATCGCAACGATGCCGCAACCCGCGATGCGCTGAAAGCGATTGCCGCCTCGCAGGAGAGGCTGGACTTCGTGGCGGCACCGTTGCTGATCAAGAACCAGAATCTGTGCAAAACCCTGGCGCGTCCCTTGCTGGGCATCACCGCAAAGAACAAGTATTCCTATTCTGCCGGTCTGGCGGCAGCCGCGCAGGAAGCCCTCGACCTGGGCGAAATGCTGCAGGTGACCGGCATCATGGCTGGCAGCGGCGCGGCGCGCAGCGGCCTGCAGCGCGGCGATGTGCTCATGTCCGCTGGCAACCAGCCCATGCCGCAGGGGCCAAACGCCGAATATGATGCCCCCGCCGTGGTCGTGCCCTTGCTGATTGGCCAGTCGAGTATCAAGCTGACCGTGCTGCGCAATGGCAAAAGCAATACCATCAGCGTGCCGCTGACCAAGGCCTGCGCATTCCGCGTCGAACTGGGCAACGCCGACAACATCAACTCCTACGCCGATGGCCGCCGCATCATGGTGACACGGGGCATGCTCAAGTTCGTCCGCTCGGACGAGGAACTGGCTTTCGTGATAGCCAGGGAAATGGCGCACAATGCCCTCGGTCACGCCCGGAAACTGGGGACAGCGGCAGCGGCGCGAAATGCCATCAGCTCGCTGATGCAGGTCACCCCGCAGTTTGGCAGCACGCATTCGACCGCATCGATCAAGCCCATGCCCAAGGAAATGGACGCCCTGGCTGACCGGCTGGCAATCCACATGCTGGCACGCGGCGGTTACCGGCTCGACGGGGTCATCCCCTTCTGGCAGCGTCTGGCGCAACAGGTTCCGGAAGGTGTATCAGACGGGCATACCGCATTGCATCCGGCCACGGCACAGCGACTCGCCGCCATGGAAAAATCGGTTTCAGAGATCAAAAGCAGGCACCCTCGCAAGAAAAGCGGGAAAGCCGAAGAATGAACAGCAATCTGTATGCCGGCATCGTGCCGTCTGCCGATGAACAAGTTATCGAACTGCTTGCGCGCCCGGGCGTGCGCATTGAGCGCATTGTTTCCTCAGGGCAGGCCAGCCCGCCAGGATTCTGGTACGGGCAGGAACAAGCGGAGTGGGTGGTCGTGTTGCAGGGCGAAGCGCTGCTGCGCTTTGAGGATGAGCCAGATGCGCACCATCTGAAAGCGGGCGATTTCGTCGACATCGCCCCACGGCGACGCCACCGCGTTGACTGGACTGACCCGGCACAAATCACCGTCTGGCTGGCGATCCACTACAGCGGGTTGAACTAACCCAAAAATCAGTGCGCCAAGGGAGTATTTTTTGTCCGGCGCGCCAATGCTGGCGATTAGCCATTTTCAGGCATATACTCCCGGTTATTTTGCTTTTTTTGGTGCCTTTTTTGCCAATTTTTTATGCAAAATGACAGTTTGCGCATCAAAATGCTGCCCCGGAACACCCGCGTTCAGATACGAAGTGCAACGGGCGGGGTTTTTAGGGGTGTTACGGGC
>CAZAWA010000121.1:0-4566 GCA_964488675.1 uncultured Oxalobacter sp.
TACGCTCGCCGACGCGGTGGCCGTGTCCGATGTGGATGGAGCCCAGGCGGCCATTACCGCAGAGCAGGTTACCGTAAATGGCCCGCTGGGTTCATTGACGCGGCCGAACAGCGGTTTGGTGAAGATTGTCAACGAAGAGGGCACCCTGAAATTGTCCGTGGTCGACGAGAGCCGCGAATCCAATGCCATGTCCGGCACGATGCGTGCTCTGGTCAACAACATGGTTCATGGTGTCACCAAGGGCTTTGAAAAGAGGCTCAATCTGGTTGGCGTGGGTTATCGTGCCCAGGCGCAGGGTGACAGATTGAACCTGACGCTTGGTTTTTCGCATCCAGTTGTCTATGACATGCCGGAAGGTGTGAAATGCGAAACACCCTCACAGACTGAAATTGTGATCAAGGGCATCGACAAGCAGAAGGTTGGCCAGGTCGCTGCAGAAGTCCGCGCTTTCCGCAAACCCGAGCCTTACAAGGGCAAGGGTGTCCGTTATACGGATGAAGTGGTCAAGCTTAAAGAAACCAAGAAGAAGTAATAGGGGCTGACGATGGACAAGAAACAATCACGGCTGCGCCGAGGTCGTCGGACCCGCGCGAAGATCGCCGAGTTGAAAGTGAATCGACTGAGTGTGCATCGCACGAACCTGCATATCTACGCGAACATCATCGCGCCGGACTCGCAGATTCTGGCTTCCTGCTCGACGCTCGAAGCGGGTGTTCGCCAGGAGCTGGCAGGCAAATCCGGCAAGGGCGGCAATGTTGGCGCTGCATCTTTGGTGGGCAAGCTCGTAGCGGAGAAGGCTTTGAAAGCAGGTATTACCGAAGTTGCATTCGACCGCTCCGGTTTCCGTTATCACGGCCGGGTAAAGGCGCTGGCTGAAGCCGCGCGTGAAGCTGGCTTGAAGTTTTAAGGAAGAATCATCATGGCAAAGACGCAACAGAAAATGCAGAGTGACAAGCCGGATGATGGTTTGCGCGAGAAGATGATCGCCATCAACCGTGTGACCAAAGTGGTCAAAGGTGGCCGGATCATGGGTTTTGCAGCGCTGACTGTAGTTGGTGACGGCGATGGCCGCATCGGCATGGGCAAAGGCAAGTCGAAGGAGGTTCCGGTTGCAGTGCAAAAGGCGATGGAAGAAGCACGCCGCAACCTGATCAGGGTTCCACTCAAGAATGGCACGCTGCATCACACGATTACCGGCAAGCATGGCGCTTCGAAAGTGTTGATGAATCCGGCCAAGGAAGGTACTGGCGTGATCGCAGGTGGCGCGATGCGCGCCATTTTTGAAGTCATGGGAGTGACCAATGTTGTCGCAAAGTCGTTCGGTTCGAGCAACCCGTACAACATGGTGCGCGCAACACTGGATGCCTTCAAGTCAATGAGTGCGCCGTCCGAGATTGCAGCCAAGCGTGGCAAAACGGTCGAAGAAATTCTGGGTTAAGGTGATCGTTATGACGAATACGGCAGAAATGAATACGGTTAAAGTCAAGCTGGTAAAGAGTTTGATTGGTACGCGCGAATCGCATCGTGCCACCGTTCGCGGTCTGGGTTTGCGCAGGATGAACTCGGTCTCCGAGTTGCAGGACACACCGGCAGTGCGCGGCATGATTAATAAAGTATCGTATCTTGTGAAAGTGATTTCGTAAGTCGAGTGGCTTTCGGACAGGACAAATCATGAAATTGAATAGCATACAACCAGCAGCTGGATCCAAGCATCCGCGCCTCCGTGTGGGTCGCGGCATAGGTTCCGGCATTGGCAAAACGGCAGGCCGTGGCCACAAGGGCCAGAAGGCGCGTGCGGGCGGATTCCACAAAGTTGGCTTCGAGGGCGGTCAGATGCCTTTGCACCGTCGTTTGCCCAAGCGAGGCTTCAAATCCCTGGCTGCGTTGACGAAGGCGGAAGTCCGTTTGTCGGATCTTCAGAAACTTCCCGTGACGGATATAGATGTGTTGACCTTGAAGCAGGCCGGTGTGGTTTCGATTCTGGCAAATGATGTTCGCGTCATTTTGTCTGGCGAGATCAAGAAGGCCGTCAAGCTGACGGGCGTAACCGCGACCAAGGGCGCCAAAGCTGCGATTGAAGCGGCCGGTGGTTCCGTAGCATAAGCAAAAGGCGATCGGGAGCAATAATTGGCAACTTCACCGCAAGCCGCAAAGAGTTCTGGTGCAGGGTTTCCCTGGGGCCGGTTGTGGTTCCTGCTGGGGGCGCTGTTCGTCTACCGGATTGGCGCGCACATTCCGGTGCCGGGTATCGATCCGGTTCAGCTGGCGCAGTTGTTCAAGCAGAACCAGGGCGGAATTCTGGGGATGTTCAATATGTTCTCGGGAGGTGCGTTGTCGCGCTTCACGGTTTTTGCGCTTGGAATCATGCCGTACATTTCAGCCTCGATTATCATGCAGATGATGGCGGTCGTTGTGCCGCAACTTGAGGCGCTCAAGAAGGAAGGCGAGTCAGGGCGCCGCAAGATTACGCAGTACACCCGCTATGGCACATTGCTGCTGGCGACCATTCAGGCACTGGCCATTGCAGTCGGCCTGGAGTCCATGCAGCAGGGGCTGGTGATAGAGCCGGGCATGGCGTTCCGCTTCACCGCAGTTGTGACGCTGGTGACAGGCACGATGTTCCTGATGTGGCTGGGTGAGCAGATTACCGAGCGTGGCTTGGGTAATGGCATATCGCTTATCATTTTCGCGGGCATTGCCGCTGGTTTGCCTGGTGCATTGGGCGGATTGTTCGAACTGGTCAGGACCGGCGCGATGAGCACGCTGGTGGCGATTGTAATTTGCGTCATTGTCGCTGGGGTGACTTATCTGGTTGTGTTCATTGAGAGCGGTCAGCGCAAGATTCTTGTAAATTACGCGAAGCGCCAGGTGGGCAACAAGATTTACGGCGGCCAGTCTACGCATTTGCCGCTGAAGCTGAACATGTCGGGCGTGATTCCGCCGATCTTCGCATCGTCGATCATCATGTTTCCAGCGCAGATTACTGGCTGGTTCACGGCAGGTGCAGATACGACCAACGCTTTTGTCCGGTTTCTGAAAGATTTGGCTGCATCGCTGTCGTCCGGTGAGCCGATGCATGCACTGCTCTACGCTGCGGCAATCATATTTTTCTGCTTCTTCTATACAGCGCTGGTATTTAACAGCAGAGAAACATCGGACAACCTGAAGATGAGCGGCGCTTTCGTGCCCGGTATTCGTCCCGGTGAACAGACTGCGCGATATATTGATCGCATCCTGATGCGCCTGACGCTGGTTGGCGCGATCTATGTGACGCTGGTGTGTTTGCTCCCGGAGTTTTTGATTGCGAAATGGAAGGTTCCATTTTATTTTGGTGGCACTTCGCTTTTGATTCTCGTTGTCGTGACGATGGACTTCCTGGCACAGATCAACAATTATGTAATGTCGCAGCAATATGAATCCTTGTTAAAGAAGTCGAATTTCAAGGGTATTGGCACTCTCCCGCGGTAGGGGCGGGATTACTACAGTAAAGCACAGGACGAATGGCAAAAGACGACGTTATCCAGATGCAGGGGGAGATTCTTGAAAACCTCCCGAATGCGACCTTCAGGGTCAAGTTGGAAAATGGTCATGTGGTGCTGGGGCATATTTCCGGGAAGATGCGGATGAACTATATCCGTATCCTGCCGGGCGACAAGGTGACGGTGGAGCTGACGCCATACGACCTGAGCCGCGCGCGGATTGTGTTCCGCACCAAGTAGATTTAAGAAGTTATTGAGACGCAAGGAAGAGGGCAAAAATGAAAGTTCAAGCATCCGTAAAGCGGATCTGCCGCAACTGCAAGATCATCAAGCGCAAAGGCGTTGTTCGTGTTATCTGCACTGAACTGCGCCATAAGCAGCGCCAGGGTTAATTTAACGTTATTGACTGAGGAATAACGAATGGCACGTATCGCAGGGGTGAATATCCCCAACCACCAGCACATCGTCATTGGATTGACGGCAATTTTTGGCATCGGTCGTACACGCGCGCAGCAAATCTGCGTCGCGACGGGCGTGCAGTCCTCCAAGAAGGTCAAGGATCTTGACGACAGCGAGCTTGAGAAGCTTCGCGATGCAATCGGGAGATTTATTATCGAAGGCGATCTTCGTCGTGAAGTCTCGATCAGCATCAAGCGCCTGATGGATCTGGGTTGCTATCGAGGCTTGCGCCATCGCAGAGGCTTGCCGGTTCGCGGCCAGCGCACGCGCACCAATGCGCGCACCCGCAAGGGCCCGCGCAAGGCTGCTCAGGCACTCAAGAAATAATAACAGTCAGTTGACTGCTGTCGGATTCTAGGAAATCAATATGGCAAAAGCACAAAGTAGCGCATCATCCCGCGTACGCAAGAAGGTCAAGAAGAATGTGGCCGAGGGCATCGCCCATGTACACGCGTCTTTCAACAACCCGATCATCACCAACACGGAACGCCAGGGCAATACCCTGTCGTGGGCCACCTCCGGGTGCGCCGGCCGCCAAGGTGTCCGCAAATCCACCCCGCTTGCCCACGCGGGTCCCACCGACACCCACGGCCCCGCAACCGGTTGAGTGTGGCAACAAAACACCGAA
>CAZAWA010000122.1:0-4513 GCA_964488675.1 uncultured Oxalobacter sp.
GCACCGTGGAAAAGTCCTTCAGCGCCTCACACACAAAAATTCAGACAGCCCCAAAAACGGCGCATATGGCGCCGTTTAAGCGAAGTTAAAAGTAGTTATATTCTTTTGTCGCACTCAATCATTGCGTAGGCAGAGTGATTGTGTATGGATTCAAAGTTTTCCGCTTCAAGTTTGTAAGCGGCGATGCGGTCATCCGCATTCAGCATGCTGGCGACATCGCGCACCAGATCTTCGACAAACTTGGGGTTGTCATAGGCGCGCTCGGTGACGAACTTCTCGTCAGGTCGCTTCAGCAAGCCATACAGTTCGCACGAAGCCTGCGCCTCGATTTTGGCAATAAGCTCCTCGATGGGGTAATGTCCGGCCATGACCGCATGAACCGTGATGTGCGAACGCTGGTTGTGCGCCCCGTAGGCAGAAATTTCTTTGGAGCAAGGGCACAAACTGGTAACGGGCACCAGCACCTTCTGGGTGATTTCCAGCAAACCGTGCTTGATTTCACCACACAGCCCGACCTCGTAATCCATCAGGCTTTGTACGCCAGACACTGGCGCTGTCTTGTTTATGAAATACGGGAAGGAGACCTCAATCCGGCCGGAATCGGCTTCCAGCGACTGAAGCATCTTGCGAATCATTCGCCCGAACGAAGCCGTATCCAGCGCCGAGGCATCGCTTGTGCCCATATTTTCCAGCAGCGCAATGAAGCGTGACATGTGCGTGCCCTTGTTCTCTTCGGACAGGTGCACCGTCATGTTCCAGCTGCCGATGGAGGACATTACACCAAACGCAGACCGGACGCGAATCGGATAACGAACATCCTTGACGCCAACACGCTGGATGGCAATGCGCCGGTTATCCACAGAGTTTTGCACATCCGGCATGTCAACGCTCGCCGGGCCGCTGCGTTTGTCGGCTACGCGTTCGGATTCCGGCATAGTTTCGATGTTGGCGATTGTGATATTGACATTACGAGAATTCATGGGCGTATTGTAATGCAGTGCAGAAAAACCTGCGCAGCCTTGTTTAGTTGTTGACGACCAGCCTCGGTTCGTCCTTCATGAAACGCAGTCGGATGGATGACGCAATACCGTCAGCACCCAGTCCGCAGGAAGCCAGCAGCTTGGCGGCATCGCCGTGGTCGATGAACTTGTCCGGCAAGCCCAGCATCAGCAGGGGCGTTACGATGCCGGCAGCGGACAGCGCTTCAGCAACGGCAGAGCCCGCACCACCCATGATCGATCCTTCTTCGACTGTGACCAGCGCATCGTGTGTCATGGCGAGCTGCCTCACAAGCTGTATGTCAAGGGGCTTGACAAAGCGCATGTTGGCGAGCGTGGCATCCAGCGATTCGGCGGCGGCCAGTGAGGGCGCCACCATGGTGCCAAATGCCAGAATGGCGACGCGCTTGCCTTGTCGGCGAATCTCGCCCTTGCCCAGCTCGATCGGTGACAGATCCTGCGAAACGGCGGCACCAATGCCGGCGCCGCGAGGATAACGAACGGATGCCGGGCCCGGATATTCATACGCGGTGGTAAGCATGCGGCGGCACTCGTTCTCGTCAGAAGCCGCCATTACCACCATGTTCGGGATGCAGCGCAGGAAGGCCATGTCGTAGTTGCCGGCATGGGTTGCGCCGTCTGCACCAACCAGGCCGGCACGATCCAGTGCGAAAGTGACATCAAGATTCTGGATGGCCACATCGTGAATCAGCTGATCGTAGGCGCGTTGCAGAAAGGTCGAATAAATCGCCACGACGGGTTTGAAGCCTTCGCAGGCCAGACCGGCGGCAAAGGTGACGGCATGTTGTTCCGCAATGCCGACATCGTAGAAACGGTTTGGGTATTGCTGCTCGAAGGCCACCATGCCGGAGCCTTCACGCATGGCGGGGGTGATGCCGAGCAGACGATCATCCTTTGCGGCCATGTCACACAGCCAGTCGCCGAAGATCTGGGTGTAGGAGATTTTAGGGCTGGATACCGGACGCAGACCCTCGGCCGGGCTAAATTTTCCCAGCCCGTGATAAGCGATCGGGTCGGCCTCTGCCAGCTTGTAGCCCTGCCCCTTCTTGGTTACCACATGCAGGAACACCGGCCCCTTCATGGCCTTCACATTCTGCATGATCGGAATAAGTGCGTTCAGGTCGTGGCCGTCGATGGGGCCAAAATACTTGAAGCCGAATTCCTCGAATACTGTCGCCGGTGCCAGCATCATTTTGGCCTGCCCCTCGAGGCGTTTGGCAATGTCGGCGACCGGCTTTGGCAGCACAGCCTTTGCCGCATTGCGCGTGGCGGCGTAAAATTTGCCGGACATCAGACGCGAAAAATAACGGTTAAGTGCGCCAACCGGTGGCGAAATCGACATATCGTTGTCGTTTAGCACCACCAGCATGTTGATGTCGTCATAAACGCCGGCGTTGTTCAGCGCTTCGAACGCCATGCCGCCGGTAATGGCGCCATCACCGATTACGGCGATGGCGTGACGATCCTCGCCCTTGCTGCGCGCGGCCAGCGCCATGCCCAGCGCAGCCGAGATGGAGGTTGAAGAATGGGCGGTGCCGAAAGCGTCATAGGGACTTTCATCGCGCTTGGGAAAGCCGGACATGCCTTCGAAGTGGCGCAGGGTTGCCATCCGATCACGGCGGCCGGTCAGAATTTTGTGTGGATAGGTCTGATGACCGACATCCCAGATCAGCCGGTCTTCCGGTGTGTTGAACACAAAATGCAAGGCGATTGACAGTTCCACCGTGCCCAGGTTGGACGACAGGTGGCCGCCGGTTCTCGACACCGAATGCAGCACGAACTCGCGCAATTCATCGGCGACTTGGGTCAGCTCGCCGCGGGTCAGCTTGCGCAGGTCTGTCGGGTTGTTAATGGTTTCCAGCAATGTCATGTCATGATTTCCTACGAACTATCAGTTCTGCAATCTGGCGGAGCCGGGCAGCCCTGTCGCCAAACGGCGCCAGGGCAGTCAAAGCGTCTGCCAGCAGCTTGTCCGCCAGCCGCCTCGACGCATCCAGACCAAGCATCGAAACATAAGTGGGCTTGTTGTCAGCGGCGTCCTTGCCGGCGGTCTTGCCCAGCGTCGCCGAATCGGCGGTGGCATCCAGAATATCGTCGACGACCTGAAACGCAAGCCCTACCGCCCTGGCATAGGCATCCAGCGCAACTTCTTCGTCTGCGGACAGCGTTTTGCCACACAACGCGCCCAGAAAAACCGAAGCGCGCAGCAAGGCGCCGGTTTTCAGGCGGTGCATCTGCTCCAGTTCCGGAAGCGACAGAGGCACGCCGACGCTCGCCAGGTCGATGGCCTGTCCGCCGCACATGCCTGCCGAACCGGCGGCGCTTGCGAGCAGGCGTACCATCGCCAGCGTGCGCGCCGGATTGCCGTCGCCTTCGGACAGTACGGAAAAAGCCTGCGCCTGCAAGGCATCGCCCACCAGCAGTGCGGTCGCTTCATCGTACTTAACATGTACCGTCGGCCTGCCACGGCGCAGCGCGTCATCATCCATGCACGGCATATCGTCGTGCACCAGCGAATACACATGAATCATCTCAACGGCAGAGGCTGCGCGCGCCAGCAAGGCGGGATCGGCGTCGAACAGTGCGCCAGCGGCAAAAACCAGTGCCGGGCGCACGCGCTTGCCGCCTTCCAGCGCGGTGTAGCGCATCGCCTCGTGCAGGCGTGTCGGCGTCTCCTGCGCGGACGGCAGGAAAGACGACAGCGCGGTTTCCATGGTGTGCTGGCTGGCGGTCATCCAGTCGTCGAAGCTCTGATTCATCGTCATCCTTCCGCCCCGGTATCCGGCGAAAAAGGCTTGAGCATGTCGCCTTCCAGCACCTTAACCTCAACCTCGACTTTCTCGAGTTGCGCAGCGCAAAATTTCACCAGTTCCGCACCGCGCTGATAAGCCGCCACAGACGCCTCCAGCGGCAACTCGCCCGCCTCCATGCGGGCGACCAGTTGCTTCAGTTCGTTCACCGCCTCCTCGAAGGAAGCGGCCATATTGGTACTCGCTTGCTTCTTCGTCATGGCGCAGTCCTGCGGGTGCCGAGGAGGGTCATTGTAGAGCAATTCTTGATTATGGTTTTCCGCATGGCGGGAAGATGATTTCGCCAGTTATTTGCACGCAGCCGCTGGAAGAAATGCCTGCCTGGCGCCGGTGTGCATAAAACTCTTGATTATAAGCGCACAAACGCCGAATTTAGCAGGCAAAAGCTTAAGGAAACACGGATTAATCCATGCTGCCCGCGTTTGCGTCCAAAATGCCAACGATCGCAAGGCGCTGCGCCGAAGTGAATGGTCGATCGCCTTCACAAGGTGCATAACACAGCGAGCGCGGCATTTTGACCGAACCCGCCGGGACGCTGGCTAAATCCGTGCTCCCTTAATTGTGAGCAATTATCCCGACACAGCCAATCGGTCAATGTTGAAGATCTTGCCACTTCCCACCTTCTGACACAGCGAGTATCATCGACAGCTTGCGCCGCACGCCCTTACAACCCTGACACACCAT
>CAZAWA010000123.1:0-4507 GCA_964488675.1 uncultured Oxalobacter sp.
GGTGGGGGCAGCCGGAGATTGGCGACTGTGGAGGCCAGCCTCCCTAGGCTGCGGAATTGATGGAACGAAATACGAGATCACGGCGATGACAGTGGCGAAAGATGCTGGCGCATTCGGCACTGCAGACCTGTCTATCGATTTCAACAAGGCAGCGCACTGCGACATTTCAGACATCACCATCACGGTTGCATGACATGGCAGATATTTCTGATTACACCGGCTTGATACCGTCGGCAAATTCGTCCAGGGAGCGGTTCATCGCGTCCATAACGGCCGCTTTGCAGCCGTTCGTCGATACCAGAAAAGCGATGCAGTCGTTCCCAGTGGACTACGACCTGGACAAAGCTATTGGCGCACAGCTTGATGTGGTCGGTGAGTGGGTCGGTTTGTCCAGAAAACTGGCCGTGCCAATTACTGGGGTGTATTTCGCATTCGACACAGAAGGTGTCGGATTCGACGAAGGCGTGTGGTTCTCGACTGGCGATCCGACAGACGGCATCACTTCTCTTGACGATGGCACATACAGGGAACTGCTCAGGCTGAAGATCGTCGCGAACACATGGAACGGATCCTTCGAGGATGTGCAGATTCTTCTGGCAACGCTATCCAGCGACGGCACAAACATTTTTGCGGTCGACAACATGGACATGAGCATGACCATTGGCGTGTCAGGAATTGTGCCAAGCCTGTTGTTTTCATCGCTTCTGCGAACGGTGTGCGGATGGCTAAGGCCTGCCGCTGTCAACTTCGCTCAGATAGCAGTCACAAGCACAAACGGCACGCCGATCTTTGGCTTCGACATCCAGAACGAATACATAGCAGGCTTCGACACCGGGTCTTGGCCGGTTAATTATTAACATCACAGGGGGTTTTGATGGCAACTAATGAATTCTTGCCTTTCGCAACAAGCGAGACAGCCAATGTTCTTTCTCAGGCGGAGTATGCCGCGCTGACATTGCTTCTTGCGAACGGATTCACGGCCGGAGTCGCATCCGCGCCGCAAGTTAACAAGGCGATCCGACAATCCACATTCATTGCTTCTGTAATCGGGCAGTTCATTGCTGACGGCAGTGGGCTGGATGCGCTTGACGATGGTGAAGTGGCAAACCTTCAGGCAAAGCTGATCACGGCACTTCGGTCTGTCACAGCTGAGAGGATCGCCGTTGCTGCTGGAACAGAAAACGCCATCACAGCTGCATTCGGTACGCCCGTTACTGCATTGAGCAATGGACTGACGGTTATTGTGCGAGCTGCGTCTGCAAACTCTACAACCACACCGACTTTCGCTGCTGATGCTACTGCCGCAAAAACCATCATCAAGGGCAATGATATTGCACTGTTGACAGGAGACATCGTTGGCGCCGGTCATTGGCTGCAACTGCAATTCGATACTGTGCTGGATAAGTGGGTGCTGCAAAATCCAGCAAAAGGGGTCTCTTTGGATTTAGATGCGGACCTTGTGGCTATTGCCGCTCTGACTGGCGCAGGCACCCCGCAACGCGTTTCAGACGGCGTCTGGAATCTTGTCAGCCAACCTCTTAGTGTTTTGAGCGGCCTAGTCATGTCAACGGCAGGAGCGTCGGCAACCATGACAATTGGTGCTGGGCAAGCTGTTGACAGCACTGGTGCGCTGACCTTGGCGCGAAGCGTGCCACTCGCAAAAACAACATCAGCGTGGTCAGCTGGCGCTGGCGGAGCACTCGACACAGGCGCGATTGCGAATTCCACTTGGTACCACTGGTTCCTGATTGGGAAAGCCGATGGCACCACAGACTTCCTGTGTTCGTTGTCGCCAACTGCACCGACATTGCCAGCAACCTACACGCATTTCAGGCGCATCGGTGCCATGAAAACCAGCGCTGCTGGTGTGTGGCTTGGATTCATTCAAGACGGCAACAATTTTTTTTGGGAGGTGCCTTTTGGTGATGCTGCGACATCAACAGCAAATGCCAACGCCACCTTGCGCACATTGTCTGTCCCGACAGGCATTCAGGTTTATGCCAATTATGCTCTGTACGGGTCAGAGGTCTCCCTTACCACCTACTTTTTAATAACTGACCCAGCCCTGCCTGATTCTGTCCCATCGGCGTCTAACTTCACACAGTTCGACGACGGGCTAAATATGTCCGCAGGGTCTGCCGTCTTCTCAACACGAACAAACACATCGGCGCAAGTCAGAGTGCGCGCTACGCGCTCTGGTTATGAATACAAAATAGCAACACTTGGATGGGAAGACAAACGGGGAGGGAATTAACATGACAACGGTTTTCGTGAGCAGAAATGAAGCAAGCAAAATAACAGGCGTTTACGCCAACCGCCAACCTGGTGAAGCGGACGAAGAGATTTACTCTACAGACCCCGCAGTGCTATCGTTCCTTGATCCAACGGTTAGGCCGAACACGCTGCCAGAAGTGAAAGAGTATTTAATCAATGCGCTGCCAGCCTTGCGCGAAGCATGCCAGCAACGCGGGATGAAATACACATTTCCTGATGGATCGATTGGCACCGTGCAGACGCGTAACGAGCGGGACACCGGCATCATCAATGGGCAGGTGACGGCGGCCTTAGTGTTGAGTTCTCAAGGCATTACATCCGCTGTGATGTCATTCCGTGTAGAGGAAAACATTCTCTATACGCTGACACCTGAGCAGATGACCACAATGGGCATGGCCGCCAGCGCATTCGTGTCTTCGACCTATTTCGCAAAGTGGTCGAAGGAAGCCGAGATCACCGCGCTCAATACCCTGACGAAAGCGAAAGCCTACGATCTGAATGCGGGGTGGCCAGCATGAAAATAACGCTCTATGTTCTTGGTCTGGTCTGGCTGACATGGCTGCTGTACATCGCTGTCATGGCAATGAAGCGCGTCAAGGACGCAGGCAAGGCAACCATTCCCATGAAGGTGATGGGCTACCCGATCCTGCTGATCGGCGTGCTGGCTGATGTTCTGTTGAATGTCATTGTGTGTTCTGTGTTGTTTGCCGAAATGCCGAAAGAATGGTTTGTAACTACACGGCTTAATCGACTGAATGACGGAACAGATTGGCGCGCAAGGCTTTCAAACTGGATCGCGGTCAACCTGCTCGATGCCTTTGATCCATCAGGTAAACACGTAAAGTAAAAATTATCCAAATCAGACATGCCGCCCTCGGGCGGTTTTTTTACGACCGAAAGGAGTGTCATGCCGATAAAGGAAACTACCAGCAAATTCTGGTCATTCATTGCGTACATTTTCAGTGGGCTTTCGGCCTTTTTTGGCGCGATGACGCTTGAGCGTTTCGCGTTGATTGTCGGCATCGTAACGGCCATTCTCACGTTCATTATTAATTGGCATTACAAGCGTCAGCACCGCAGGATGGCGGAGGCGGCAATCCGCGCAGGCCGGATTGATTGCGCGACATGTGAAAGGGTGCAGGGCGAATGAACCCGATACTCAAATGGATGCGTGGTGCGATCGACAGGCGCATACCCATAGCACTGCTGACCATGAGCCTTGCGGGAACGGCGTTCTGGTATAGCCAAGAAAACCCGCAGCAGAGTGATGTTTTCCCTCCGCATATTCCAACGAGGGGCGATGTTCCGACTATCGGGTTTGGCTCTACGCGCTACGAGGATGGAACACCGGTAAAGATGACCGATCCGCCAATATTGCGGCAGCGCGCCGAGCAGCTGGCCAAGAATCTTAACAGCCAGGCGGAGAAACAATTCTCCCGATCAATGCCGGGCGCGAAATTACTACAAGTTGAATACGACCTCGATATGGATTTCATTGGCCAGTACGGCATTGGCTGCTGGAATGCATCACCCATGCGCAGCTATCAACTCGCTGGCGACTATGTTTCGGCCTGCAAGGCGTTCCTCGGTTATCGCTTCATGACCAGCCCGAAGCCAATCAAAGGCTGGAAGCCGTACAAAAAGAATGGCAAGGCGCGCTGGCGCTTTGATTGCGCTACACCCGGCAACCGGATTTGCATGGGAGTCTGGGCGCGCCAGCTTGCCAGATATGAAAAATGCATGGCGGCGCAATGATGGACGCGCCGCTCGTCATCGTCGGATCACTGGTCTGCGCCGGCGTCTTTGCCTATCTTCTCGGTATCGCGCTTGAGGCAATAACGAGGGTATGCGGTTAATTCGTCTTGTTACGCAACAAACACAACAACATTTTTAGATACTAATGGGGGGTATGCAATGAAATCATTTATCAAAAAATGGTGGCTGGTGATTCTCGCTGGACTGTTCGGTGTGATGGCGGCGCTGAATGTGCAGGCTCAACAGCCGAATTATGAGCTGCGCTTCAATGGGAAGCCGGTCGGCGTCACATGCACTAAGCCAACTGACTGCTGGATGGTATGCCTTCGCATTACTACTCGCAACCCTCAAATTGACATGCTCCCAGGCGATACCGAAGTGATGCAAGCAATCGGATGGGATGTGAAGAAAATAAGTTGGAGAGTGGACTTGTACCCTTCCCGTGGACAGTTTTTGGTTTGACCTCAAATGTGTAAAT
>CAZAWA010000124.1:0-4498 GCA_964488675.1 uncultured Oxalobacter sp.
CATGTGCATGGACTCGACCATTCCGCGCAAGCGCCTGGCCGACATCCTGCTGGCGATCCAGCAGATGGAAAAAAAATACCGGCTGCGTTGCTGCAACGTATTTCACGCCGGTGACGGCAACCTGCATCCGCTGATTCTGTTCGATGCCAACGACCCGGACCAGTTGCACCGCTGCGAGCTGTTCGGCGCCGACATTCCGGAAACCAGCGTCGCCATGGGCGGTACCGTGACCGGCGAGCATGGTGTCGGAATCGAAAAACTCAACTCGATGTGCGTGCAGTTTTCAGTCGCGGAAAACGAACAGATGTTTGGCGTGAAGCGGGCTTTTGACAGCAAAGGCTTGCTCAATCCCGGCAAGGTAATTCCGACGCCGCAGCGCTGCGCCGAGTACGGCAAGATGCTGGTGCGCGGCGGCAAATTGAAGTTCCCGGAGCTGGAACGTTTCTGAAACCTTGCGGGACAGACCGCAGCTACGCGAAGCGAGCCAGCTCTGTCCTCAACCGATACCGGGATGTCGGGAATCCACCTTGTGGGACAGACCAAGGCTACAGAAGCGCAGCGACTGAGCTTGCTCTGTCCTCAACACGAAGCGGGATGTTGGCTGCCCGCCTTGTGAATTGCGCCACTGTCCAAAGCACCTATTCAGCAATCACCATCCCGTCAGCTTGCTTTCACGAATTGCGGTTCATTTTCATTGACCTGTCCGACCCGACAGATTTGTCATCTATGCAGAATAGACCGTAGACGCCGTCTCGCCACCTCGACCGGTCCAGTTGGAATGGAAATACGCGCCGCGCGGCATGTCAACGCGCTCATACTGGTGAGCGCCAAAATAATCTCTCTGCGCTTGCAAGAGATTTGCCGGCAGGTTCGCGCACCGGTATCCATCGTAATAGGCCAGCGCAGAGGACATGGCGGGCGTTGGTATTCCATTCTTTATTGCTTCAGCAAGCACCTTCCTCAATGAGAGCTGTGATTGCGCGATTTCCTCTGTAAAGAACGGGGCCACTAGAAGATTCACGAGTTTGGGATTCAAATCAAAAGCGTCCTTTATCTTCGCCAGTAACACCGAACGAATAATGCACCCGCCGCGCCACATAAGTGCGATACCGCCGTAGTTCAATTTCCAGCCGAAATCCATCGCCGCCGCGCGCATCAATTGATAACCTTGCGCATAGGAAATGATCTTTGCCGCATACAAGGCTCTCCCGAGTTCATCAATAAAGGCTTCCTTGTTGCCGGAAAAATGGATTTCGGGGCCCTTCAATGCGCTTGAAGCCAGCACTCTCTCATCTTTCATGGAGGAGAGTACGCGGGCAAAAACCGCCTCGGTTATCAGGGTCAGCGGAGCTGCAACCTCAAGTGCTGTAACGACCGCCCATTTCCCGGTTCCCTTCTGGCCCGCCTTGTCCAGGATTTTGTCGAGCAAGACCAGGCCGTCTTCATCTCTGACCGCCAGAATATCCCTGGTTATCTCGATCAAATAGCTCTTCAGCTCCCCTTCGCTCCACTGCTTGAAAACGTTGTGCATTTCGTCCGCCGTCATGCCCAATAGAGTTCTCATGACGTCATAGACTTCGCAAATGAGCTGCATGTCGCCATATTCAATTCCGTTGTGAACCATTTTGATGAAATGGCCAGATCCCTCTTCTCCGATCCAATCGCAACATGGCGTCCCGTCGTCGACCTTTGCGGCGATGGCTTGAAAGATCGGCCTGACACTTTGCCATGCCGCGGCAGAGCCCCCAGGCATGATCGAAGGGCCCAACAAGGCACCTTCTTCACCACCAGACACACCGGCCCCCACATACAACAGACCCTTGCCTTCAAGCATTTTTGTTCTTCGTGAAGTATCTGAAAAATGAGAGTTCCCCCCGTCAATGATGATGTCTCCCTGATCAAGAAAAGCGATGAGCGCTTCAATGATTTCATCAACCGGTTTTCCGGCAGGGACCATCAACATGATTTTTCTCGGAAGATCAAGTGACCCAATCAATTCCTGAATTGAAGAACACCCGTGAATTTTTCCCCCTTGCCCTCTGCCAGAGACAAATTTTTCAACCTTTTCCTTTAAGGCATCAAAAACTGAAACGGTGAACCCTTTGTCTGCCATGTTGAGGGCAAGGTTTTCACCCATCAATCCCACGCCTATGAGTCCTATTTGAGAGGGCATACCAGTTATTTCCGATTGATTAAATAATTTGCTGTTGATGACGAGCCAGGCAATATGTGCTCATCCGCCAATGACCGGAAGCTGGTGCCATCGGGTAACTGTCGTGCTCACCCAGTTTCAACCCGGAAATGGCTCATGACAAGGTGGTGCTTTGGCGCACAACCAACTCAAAACCCAAATCGACGTTGGGCTCGGCAACAGGCTCACCGCGCATAAGCTGCAACAGCATCTTCGCGGCTCGCACACCGATCTCCCAACGTGGCGTTTTGACAGTGGTAAGGCTGGGAACGAATTCAGCGCTGCCTGGCAAATCGTTGAAGCCGGCGATGGAGACCTGTCGCGGCACCTTGATGCCCATGCGCAAGGCGGCCAGCAAACCACCCTGGGCCAGGTCATCATTGCAGAAAAAGATGGCATCAACGCGCGGGCGAACGCTGAGGATCTGTTCGAACATGGTGCTTCCGACCTTCAGCGAAGACGGCGCCGGGTTCTGCCACTCGAGAGTGGCATCGTACAAGCCCGCCTCCTTGAGACAATCACGGTAACCCTGCGCTCTCTGAAGTGCGCGCGGATCCAGCTGTGCGGCCGCAAAGGCAATCCGGCGGCGTCCGGTGTCAAGCAAGTGCTGCGTGATGGCGCGCGCCGCGTCGCGCTGCGAAAATCCCACGCTGTACATTCCCTCCTGCGCCAGGGTTTCCATCAGGTGCACGCAAGGAATCTCACTTTTGGCAATGAGTTGCCTGGTGGAATCCGAGCGTTCCAAACCCGTCACCAGCAACCCGGCCGGGCGATGCATCAGGTAGCCCTTGAGCAGTTGCTCCTCTTCGGAGGCGTCATAGTGTGTGACGCCCATCAGCGTCTGGTATCCGGCTGGCAAGAGAGTGCGTTGAACGCCCTCCAGCAGATCGACGAATAGCTGATTCGAAAGCAGCGGAATCAGTATCGCCACGTGTGAACTCTTGCTCGATGCCAGAGCGCGAGCCGCCGGGTCGGGCACATAACCCAGGCGCTTGGCTGCCTGGCTGGCACGTTCCACCAGTTCAGGTGCAACCTTGCGGTCCCCACGCAGTGCACGCGAAACCGTCATGCGACTCACCCCCGCGGCCAACGCCACGTCATCGAGCGTGACCCGCCCAGAAGCCCTCGTATCCCGTTTTCTGCTGACCATGGCGGAATCCTATCAGATAACGCTATCCAATAACGGGGTGCGCAGCGCATGGTGGCTCAAAGTCATACGGTCAACCCTTCTTCTTTTCCAATTGCCTTTGAAGATGTTTATTGAGATACATCAACCAAGTTCAATCAATACAGGGTAAACCCTAATTAGGTCTAGATAAATCGATCGCTAAGATAGCGCTATCTATTTCGAGAACTGTCAGTGATTCAGGTTCAGACATCCGTGTCATCCCCATCATCCGATCATCGGCGGGAGAGTCTGTGGATCATCGTCATGGGGGTCGCAGGGTGCGGCAAGTCGACACTCGCCCAGCATCTGGCCGATGCACTGAAGCTGACTTTTATCGAAGGTGATCAGTTCCATCCGCCAGAAAACATCCACAAGATGAGCCAGGGAATAGCCTTGGACGACGCGGACAGGCAAGGGTGGCTGGATCGCCTCGGTGTTGAATTGCGAAGTTATCCGGGTGGGGCGGTTCTGGCGTGTTCTGCGCTCAAGCGTGCCTATCGGGCGCGCCTTCGCCAAGCGGTTCCGCATTTGCGCTTCGTGCATCTCAGCGTTTCGCAGGAACTCGCGAATGCGCGGGTACAAGCCCGATCCGGGGGGCATCCATTTCCCCGTAGCCTGGTTGCCAGCCAATTTGCGGCCCTGGAGGATCCTCGCGGCGAGGCGCGTGTACTTCAGTTGGATGGTGCGCTGGCGCCGTCCGTGTTGTGCGCCAAGACCATCGAGTGGATGGATGCCCAGGGTTTTCAGTCAAACGCCAAAGAGGGGATAGGAGAAATTGATGAAATTGAACCTGTAGCCCACTTGAAGAAGGAGTAATCGCACTTGGCCAAAGTCACTTTGAAAAACGTCGTCAAACGGTACGGACCCGTCGCCGTCGTCAACGATTTATCGATCGAAATTCAGGACAAGGAATTTGCCGTGCTGGTGGGGTCTTCGGGCTGCGGCAAGTCGACCGCGCTGCGCATCATCGCCGGCCTGGAAACAATCACTTCGGGCGAGATCTACATCGGTGACACGCTGGTCAACGACATGGCCCCCAAGGATCGCGACATCGCCATGGTGTTCCAGAACTACGCCCTGTACCCGCACATGAACGTGCGCCAAAACATGGGCTTCGGCCTGAAGATCCGCAAGCTCTC
>CAZAWA010000125.1:0-4376 GCA_964488675.1 uncultured Oxalobacter sp.
TAGCCTTCAGGCAGTTTGGCTTCGCTGACGACCTTGCGGATATCCTCGATGACATCCGACAGCGCCCGCCCTTGCGCGTTGGCGGATAGAACGATCCGGCGCTTGCAATCGTCGCGGCTGATCTGGTTCGGACCGTCGCTGTCTTCGATAGTGGCTATCTTCGACAGCGGAACCCGGCCGTTTGGTGTTTCGATCAGGATTTGCCGCAGGCCTTCAATCGACCGTGCCGACTCCGGCAAGCGGACAATCAACGAGAAGCGCCGACTACCCTCGACGATTTGCGTGACCTTTTCGCCTTCGACGAGGCTTTGCAGCGTTGCCAAGATTTGCGGGGTCGGCACGCCGTACTGCGCAGCAGCGGCATAGTCGACGCGTACCTTGATCTGTGGTGCCAGCACCTGCTTCTCAATCTCCAGATCAGCCATGCCAGGGATATTTGCCAGCTTGCTGCGTAACGCATCAGCCTGGCCGCGTAGTGTGTCCAGATCCTCGCCAAATATCTTGATGGCGATCTGTGAGCGAACCCCGGAAAGCATATGGTCGATGCGATGTGATATCGGCTGCCCGATGCCAATCGCAGCTGGCAAATTGGCAAGCCGCGCACGGATATCGGCAGAGATCTCACCCATCGAGCGTTTTAGTTCGGAAGCCGGCTTCAGACCGACATCCAGCTCGCTGACGTGAACCCCTTCGGCGTGTTCGTCCAGCTCAGCGCGACCGCTACGGCGACCGACATGGACGACTTCCGGCACCTGCTTGACCAGAACTTCCGCCTGGCGCGCCAGTGCGGATGATTCCGCCAGGGTCACACCAGGATTGAGGCGCATGCCAATCAGCAGCGTGCCTTCGTTGAAGGGCGGCAGGAAGGTCTTGGGGAAAAACGGCACGGCGATGGCCGCAACCAGCACGGCGACCGCACCGGCCGCCAACGCCGCTTTGGGACGATCCAGCACCTTCTGAAGTCCGCTGCGATAGCGTTCCTTGAGCCAAGCCAGAAGTTTGGTATCGCCATGATCGAGCGACTTCATGCGCGGCAGCAGGTAGAACGACAATACCGGTGTGATCGACACGGACACCACGAGCGATGCCAATGTCGACACGATGAAGGCGATGCCCAGCGGCACAAACAGACGGCCTTCCATGCCGGGCAAGGCAAAAAGCGGCAGGAACACCAGCACGATGATGATGGTGGCATACAGAATGGCCGACCGGACTTCCATGGTTGCGCGTCCGACGATTTCGATGGGGTGCAACTGGTGCCCAGAATGGTTGGCTCGATCTTCCTTCAACCTTCGCAACACATTCTCGATCCCGACTACGGCATCATCCACCAAGCCGCCGATGGCGATAGCCAGGCCGCCCAATGTCATGGTATTGATGGACAGGCCGAAATACTTGAACACCAGCGCTGTCATGAAAATAGACACCGGTATAGCCGTCAGCGCAATCACGGTCGGACGCAGGGTTCCGAGGAAGAAGAACAGGATTGCCGCAACAAAGAGCGAAGCGGCAATCAATTTGCCCTGCAAGGTGCTGATCGAGGATTCGATGAAGCTCGCCTGCCGGAATGTTACCTTGGGGGCCTCCATGCCAGTCGGGAGAGATTTCTTCATTTCCTCCATGGCAGATTCGATGGTCCGGGTAAGGTGAATGGTGTCTGCCGTCGGCTGTTTCTGGATACCCAGGATGACCGCCGGCTTGCCTTCGAATCCGGCGTCGCCACGCTTGATCGCCGGCGCAAAGTTCACGTCCGCAATCTGGCGCAGCAGGATGGGTTGGCCGTTTTTTGTGGTGAGCGCCAGGTTTTTCAGGTCGTCCAGTCGTGACGTGCGGCCCAGGTTGCGGATCAGGTATTCGCGTCCGTTGAGTTCCAGGAAACCACCGGAAGTGTTTGACGAAAAGCCCTTGAGCGCGCCGGCAAGCTGGTCGTGGCTGATTCCCAGTTCCGCCATGCGGGCGGTATTGGGCTGCACCTGGAACTGACGCACTTCACCGCCGATCGGGATCACCTGCGCCACACCGGGCACGGCCATCAGGCGAGGGCGCAGCACCCAGTCCGCGTATTCGCGCACCTGCATCGGCGATATTTTTGCTGTATCGATAGGAATGGCGATTTGCATGATTTCGCCCATGACCGAACTGATCGGTCCCATCCGTGGCGTTACGCCCGGCGGCAATCCTTCTTCCATCGATGACAAGCGTTCCGACACCATCTGTCGCGCCCGGAAAATCTCTGTGCTCCAGTCGAAGGTGACATAGACGAAGGACAAGCCGGAACTGGAAACTGATCGCACACTTTCCACGCCGGGCAAACCGTTCATGGTCGTTTCCAGCGGAAAGGTGATCAATTGTTCCACTTCCTCGGCGGCCATGCCGCCTGCCTCACTCATGATCGTGACCGTCGGCTTGTTGAGGTCAGGGAAAACGTCGACCGGCGTTCGCGAAAGCGTGAACGCGCCGTACGCCATCAACACCAGGCTGGCGATGATGACCAGCAAGCGATTGGCGAGACTGTTATTGAGAAGCCACTTGAACATGTACGGCTCCTGTTAACGTATCTGGTTGACCAGGGTCGCGCCAATCGTGACGACGCGTTCGCCGGGCCTCAACCCGGAAATCACGGCGACATTGACGCCATCCAGCGGTTCAACCGCAACTGTGCGCGGTTCGAAGCGCTCCGCTCCGGTCTTCACCCAGACGATGACCTGATTGGCCGGATTTTTCATCAGCGATGCAGTCGGTACGCTGATGCCCTTGACCTTACTGCGCGTTTGCACGAATACGCTGACAGGCTGGCCGACAGCCAGGTTGGACAGGGCGCCACCTTCGGCACTGAACGTCAGCGGCAGTGCCTGATTGCGCAGGCTGCGGGTGACGCCCAGCAGGCGCAGCTGGACTTTCCGTTCACCCACGGCGACAAAGCCACCAGCGACATCGTTGGCAACCGCCAGATCGAACGCCAGCGCTTCGATGTGCAAGCGTTCCGGGTTGACGACTTCGAACAGAGTCTCGCGCGCGTCGACCACCTGGCCGGAAACGACATGCGCCGAAGCGATTACGCCAGTCACGGGCGCGCGCATCTGCTCGTTGCGCACGGCGGCCTCGGCTTCTTCGATGGCCTTGCGTGGCACTGTATCGGACAGTTCACGCAGGCGCTGCAAGCGGCTCTCGGCCAGAGATCGACCTTTGCCACCTGCTTCTGGGGTGACATAGGCCAGCACTTCGCCCTTGCTAACCTTTTGCCCAGGCAACGGCAGACCTTTCGGCCCCGGCGTGACCCGACCTGCGACGACGGCCTGCACCTTGCCGCCGGCATTGGGATCCATTACGACCTTGCCGGCCAGTTCGAATGCGCGCGGCAATTCGGCGTCGACTACCTGGAGGGTGCGCACGCCGATCTGGCGTTGCGCCGGCTTGGGCAAGGCAACGCTACCATCTGGCAGTCGTTTCGGGCTGTTGCCATTGGAAGCCGAAGAACTGGCATCGCCGTGGTCGTGTCCTTCGCCAGCCCACGCGGAGTGCAACGGGAATGCGAGAAAAAGGCAGGCGGCGGAAATCAGGATGCGAGGCTTCATGCGGAATCTCCCGGGAGCTTGTTGCGAGAATTTTTGAAATGCGTGCGCAGACGCCAGAATCCCCAGCCGGTCAGGGAAAGGGCGAGCAACCCAAGCAGCAAGCGCACAAGGACTTTTTGCCACCAGGCGCGGATGCGAACATCGGCCTTGCCCTTGCCGCGATCGGCGTCATGCAGATCAAGTTCCCCAGCAAGCAGGTCGGCATCCTGTCCGACAATGACAGTGGCCACAACCGGAATGACGCCGGGCTTCAGCGTTTGCGGGAGATCTGCTTCATACTCGCTTTCGGCATGCTGCTTGAGCGGCAATTTGATGCCGCCCAGTTCCAGTTCGATCTGCGCATCCTTGACTGGACTGTTATCGGCAAAGCGATCCAGGTAAACCTTGATCTGCTTGCCGTTCACCACCCCGACCAGTTCGAACGATTCGGACATGGCGGTAAAGCGTGGCGACACAGCTTCAACTTTCGGCGACGATGCTTCGCCATGGTCATGGCCGTCTCCCGCAAAGACTGGCGTTCCCGCCAGGGCAAACAATACGGCACACCCCATGGCCGCAAATGCTTTGAGAATTTTCATGTTCATGCTCCTCGAAATTATTCGGGCAGTAGCCCAAGGTTCTGGCGCAGCGTCGATACGGCGGCGGCTAACTCAATACGTGCAAGCGCGGCCTGCCGTTCGGCTTCCGAAGCTTCCAGTTCGACGCGCATGCGCGTCGGCAGATCGGTCTCGCCCAGCCGGAACGATTTCTCGAAAAAGCCGCGAGACTCTTTGGCCAGTTGCGCGCGCTTTTCTGCTGCTG
>CAZAWA010000126.1:0-4240 GCA_964488675.1 uncultured Oxalobacter sp.
ACCGGCGTGTATGGCGATTGCGCTGGTGCACAGATTGACGAAACCCGACCCGTCAACCCGCAAACCGACCGGGCGCGCAGGCGCGTAGATGCAGAGCGCCAAATGCGGGCATGGGGTCGTCGCAACGGGAATCGCGTCACAATCCTGCGCGTGCCCGGCATCTATGCCGCCGACCGGCTGCCAACAGATCGCCTGAAAAAGGGATTGCCCGCGCTGGCGGCAGACGAAGATGTCCACACCAACCACATCCATGCCGATGATCTGGCGCGCATCATCGCAGTGTCGCTGTTCCGTGCGCGGCCCAATCGCCTCTACCACGCCGTCGACGACACCACGCTGAAAATGGGTGAATACTTCGATCTGGTGGCCGATACACTGGGTCTGCCACGCCCGCCTCGTCTACCGCGCGAGCAATTGCAGACAATAGTCTCACCCGTTGCGCTGTCATTCATGTCCGAGTCGCGGCAACTGCTTAATGAACGACTGACAATCGAACTGGGCGTTCGCCTTCGTTACCCGCGCGTGCAGGATGCCATTTTTCGGAAGCCCGCACCGCAAGGCTGAAAAGTGCCTGGCTTTCAACAAAAGGCGGGGGCAACATTTCCTTGCAGCAACCGCTTTTAGGTGCTACATTTTTCAAACTTGCATGATTGCTTGCTGCCAAATTTTTTGAACTTCAAAGCCTGAAACGGAAAAGACAAATGTAGCCCGGTTATTTCCCCATAGATACATGTCGTCAACAGTGGAAAACCCGCATGGACTGGAATTTTTTTCAGCGGCTGTCGTTCAAGACAAGGGTGACTGGCACCTCGTTGGCCATTTTTCTGATTGGTCTTTGGTCGTTGGCGATTTATGGGAGCCGTCTGCTGCATGCAGACCTGGGACGCCTCTTGAGCGAGCAACAGTTCTCCGCGGCAACTTATGTGGCAGCAGATATCAACGGCCAGTTCAAGGAACGATTCGATGCATTGAATCTAATCTCCGGCACCATTGACACACCCCTTATCGAAAATCCGGCGGCGCTTCAAAAATTTCTGGAGCAACGATTTGTTCTGCACAGCCTTTTCAGCGGCGGCGTCATTATCTACGGGCCAGATAACAAGGCCATCGCCGATTATCCCAAGATAGGGCGCATCGGCATCGATTACTCGGATCGCGATTCCGTCGTCACCGCGATTCAGGAGGGGAAATCGTCGATCAGTCGTCCTGCCATCGGAAAGAAATTACAAACGCCATCCTTCCTGATGACGGTGCCCATTCGCAACAAGCAGGGCGAGCCAATCGGTGCGTTGTCCGGGGTCGTGGATCTGAGCCGACCCAATTTTTTGAACCGGATCACGGAAAACCACTATAGCAAAACCGGCGGCTACCTGCTGATTTCAAAGCCACACCGGCTCATTGTCACGGCTACGGATAAAGGCCGCATCATGGAGATTCTCCCTGCCCCCGGAGTCAGCCCGTTGATCGACCGTTTTATGGAGGGGTACGAGGGTACCGACATATTCGTCAATCCGGTCGGCGTGGAGGTGCTGGTCTCTGCCAGAAGCATTCCCGCTGCAGACTGGTATGCCGCTGTGATGTTACCCACCACAGAAGCCTTTGCGCCTGTCCACGACACGCGAAGGCGCATACTGCTGGCTACGCTCTTGCTAACCCTAGTAGCTGGCATTCTGACATGGCGGACACTGCGCCGGCAACTTTCGCCGATTCTCTCCGCCGCAAAGACGCTGGGCGACATGTCCAGATCAGGCACCCCGCCAACACCTCTGCCCATCACCAAGCAGGACGAGATCGGCGATCTGTTCGCCGGGTTTAATCAGTTGCTAACATCCCTGGCGCAGAAGGAGGCGTCACTTCGCGAAAGTGAATCGCACCTCACGGCCGCCCAGAACTACGCTCGCATTGGTTACTGGGAGTTATGGATCGGTGGGGAAACCGCCATCTGGTCTGAGCAGATTTATATGCTGCTTGGCCTTCCGGCCTCCTTTAAACCTGGACCAGAAACGCTCTGTCAGGTAGCCCATGCAGATGACAGTCCGGCCGTCATTCAGTCCCTGCAGCACTGCCTCCTCAGCGGAGAAGAGCATCACATCGAGTACAGAATTCGACGCTACGACGACGGCGCAGAGCGCTGGATAGAGTGCCGGGGAATACCAGTGACGGGCGAGGATGGCCTGCCTTATAAGCTTTCCGGTTTCATCCAGGACATAACCGAACGCAAGCAGGCTGAAATAGCGCTGCGTGAAAGTGAAAATCGTTTCCGTTCGCTGATGGAAAACACCCCCAGCATTGCTGTTCAAGGGTATGCGCCCGACGGCACCGTCACCTTCTGGAACCAGGCCTCGGAACGACTGTATGGCTATAGTGCATCAGAAGCCTTGGGCAGAAACCTGCTGGATCTCATCATCCCGGAGGAAATGAAGCAAAGCTTCACAGAAGCAATACGGGAAATGCTTGAAACCGGCGATCCTATTCCTGCCGGCGAACTATTCCTGAAGCACAAAGACGGTTCGGGCGTGCCTGTTTTTTCCAGCCATGCCCTGCTAAAGCCATTGGGCTTGCCGCCAGAATTGTTCTGCCTGGACATAGATTTGTCCGACCGAAAAAAGGCTGAACTAAAACTTACGCTGGCGGCGAGTGTGTTCACCCATGCGCGCGAAGGCATCCTAATTACCGATGCAGACGGCAAGATTCTCGAGGTCAACCAAGCCTTTGTCCGCATCACCGGATACAGCCATAATGAGGCTGTCGGACGCGACACGCGCATCCTGAAATCCGGTCAGCACGAAAGGAAGTTTTATTCCGCCATGTGGCGCGACCTGCTAAAAAAAGGGCAATGGTACGGGGAGATGTGGAACAAGCGCAAAAACGGCGAGATATTCGCTGTCATGCAAACCATCACTGCCGTGCGTGGCGCGCAGGGAAAGATTCAGAATTTCGTGTCGCTATTCTCAGACATCACCGCAATCAAGGAGCATGAACGCCAACTCGAGCACATCGCCCACTTCGATGCGCTAACTACGCTTCCAAACCGCGTGCTGCTGGCAGACCGCCTGCATCAGGCCATGACGCAGGCGCGACGCCGAGGGCGAAGACTGGCTGTGGCCTATCTCGACATGGATGGATTCAAGGCCATCAATGACCATTACGGACATGAAGTCGGCGACCAGTTGCTGATCGCACTCGCCGCCCGCATGAAGCTTGCCCTGCGAGAAGGCGACACCCTCGCCCGCATGGGGGGCGACGAGTTTGTCGCCGTGCTGCCCGATCTGATCGACATCGAATCCAGCGCCCGGATGCTTTCGCGTCTGCTCGTAGCTGCGTCACACCCCGAACAAATCAGAGGACATGTCCTGCATGTCTCAGCCAGCATCGGCGTCACCTTCTATCCGCAGGGGGAAGAAATGGATGCCGATCAACTGCTGCGCCAGGCTGATCAGGCGATGTACCAGGCCAAACTGGCCGGCAAGAACCGCTATCACATTTTCGATGCCGAGCAGGATCGCAGCGTCCGCGGCCACCACGAAAGCCTGGAGCATATCCGTAGCGCACTCCGCAATAACGAATTCGTGCTGCATTACCAACCCAAGGTAAACATGCGAACCGGGGAAATAATCGGCGTCGAAGCACTGATTCGTTGGCAGCATCCTGAAAGAGGTCTGCTTGCGCCCGATGTGTTCTTGCCGGTAATCGAGTTTCATCCGCTGGCGGTCGAGCTTGGCGAGTGGGTTATCTGCGCAGCACTCAACCAGAAGAAGCAATGGGCCACTGCGGGGTTGGACACCCCCGTCAGCGTCAACCTTAGCGCGCGACACTTGCAACAGGTGGACTTCGTAAACCGCTTGCAGGAGATTTTGTCTGAGCATCCGGCATTTCGGCCGGTCGATCTCGAACTTGAGGTGCTGGAAACGAGCGCGCTCGACGATCTGATTCGTATATCCCAGCTGATTGACGAGTGCGGCAAGCTTGGGGTGCGATTTGCGCTGGATGACTTTGGTACTGGCTACTCTTCATTGACTTACCTCAAGCGGCTTCCAGTGGCACTCATCAAAATCGACCAGAGTTTTGTGCGCGATATCCTCGATGATCCTGAAGATCTGGCCATACTGAAAGCGATGCTCGGCTTGTCCACCGTTTTCCAACGGCAAATTATCGCCGAAGGCGCAGAAACGGCAGAACACTGCGCCATGTTGTTGCAACTGGGATGCGATCTTGCCCAGGGCTTTGGCATTGCGCATCC
>CAZAWA010000127.1:0-4185 GCA_964488675.1 uncultured Oxalobacter sp.
TTTTTTTGGCAATGGTGAACCGCTGTTGAAAACAGTCTGAGGCTGCACCGGTTCTGGTGCGGGTGGTCGACAGCGGAAATTTCCGGTTGCATGGATTAAATCAGTGCTTCCCTAACGGATTTCCTGCACATCATCCATAGGTTCGGGCTCGGTCTGGACGATGCTGACGGGCTTGCCCTTGATGAGACGCCAGAAATAAACCGCATAGCCGGACAGGCCGTAAAAAACGAACAGGCCAAACAGGACTTTGGGCGGGTCGCTCGAAATGACGACGAAGCCAAGCGCGATCAGGAAAACCGCGATGAAGGGGACGGACTTGCGAAAGTTAATATCCTTGAAACTGTAATAGGGCACATTTGTGACCATTGTCAGGCCAGCAAACAGCGTAAGCGCCCAGGAAGTCCAGCCGAACTGGTCGCCGGGAATCTTCAGATCGTCCATCATCAGCACGAAACCGGCGATCATGGCCGCCGCCGCCGGGCTTGGCAAGCCCTGAAAGTAGCGCCTGTCCACTACAGCGATATTGGTGTTGAAGCGAGCCAGTCTCAAGGCAGCGCCGGCGCAATAGACAAAGGCGGCCATCCAGCCGAGTTTGCCCATGCCTTTAAGCGACCATTCATAGATCACCAGCGCGGGCGCGGCGCCGAATGACACCATGTCGGACAGGCTGTCATATTGTGCGCCAAACTCGCTTTGCGTATGGGTCAGGCGAGCGATGCGACCGTCCAGGCTATCAAGCACCATTGCGACGAAAATGGCGATGGCCGCCAGGTCGAAGCGTTTGTTCATCCCCATCACGATCGCAAAGAAGCCGCAAAACAGGGAGGCAGTCGTGAATGCGTTGGGCAGCAGGTAAATGCTGCGTCGTCGCAAGGAGGGGCGGGGCGGCGTGATGGCAATGACTTCGTTTTTCGGCTTGTCAGGCATTTGCGGCATCTTGGCGACCCCTATCTATGCTATCTATGCAATTATGCGCAAGCGTCAGAACTCGGCCAGTATCGTTTCCGTTGCTGAAACCTTGTCGCCGACCGTGACCCTTGGGGTTGCAGTGACCGGAAGGTAGACATCGACGCGCGAGCCGAAGCGGATGAATCCGTAGCGCTGACCGCGATGCATGACATCGCCCGGCTGGACATAACAGAGGATTCGTCGCGCAATCAGGCCGGCAACCTGCACACAGGTGACGGTGGCGCCATTGGTGGCGGCGATGGCAACGGCATTGCGTTCGTTTTCGACTGACGCCTTGTCCAGAACGGCATTGATGAATTTGCCCGGATGGTACTGAACCTGCGTGACGGTTCCATCTACCGGCATGCGGTTGGAGTGGACATTGAACACATTCATGAAAACGCTGATTTTCAGGGTTTCATCGCCGGTAAAAGGGTCGGGTGCTTTTTCAACCACAACGATACGACCATCGGCGGGGGACAGTATGGCATTCGGGTTGAACGGCACCATGCGGGCTGGATCGCGGAAAAATTGCAACACAAACAGAGTGATGATCCAGAAAGGTATCGACCACAATCCGCAGAAATAGTTGACCACGACGGCCAGCAGAACGGCGATAAAAAGGAAAGGCCAGCCTTCGCGGGCAATGATGGGGTGCGGATAGTTGTTCAATGTTGCTCCGAATGCAAAAAGGGTGTTTGAGGGTGAAACGCTATTATAGTTCGCCAGCGCCGGAAAATAGCATGGTCGTTTTTGTTTCATCTGCATCAAACAAGATTTGATCATTGCCGGATGAGATTGACGGCCTTGTTTTAACGCAAATCGCTCCCAAAACGCTATGTAATACTGGCCCGAAGTTCCACAATCAGGGGGGGATGGTTCATGCCATTTCGCAATCCAGGAAGTTCGATGTGGGCAAAGGCCCTGAAGCTGCTCGATCATTCCGAGCGGTTGCATCGGCAGTTCTTCCACTTGAATAGGCGCAGCGAGCGCGGCTCGATCTGGGAGCCGCCGATCGATGTGTTTGAATCCGATCAGGCGCTGACGGTTTTGATTGCGCTGCCGGGCGTCAGCCCGTTGCAGGTGGAGGTGCTGGTCGATGGCGGTGCGCTTTTCGTCGTTGGTGAAAGGCCGCTGACGACTTCTGCCGGTGCAGTGATTCGCAGGCTGGAGATTCCGTATGGCCGCTTCGAGCGGCGCATCGACTTGCCGCCGGGGCATTTTGAAATCCGTGAGCAGACGCTGGTGAATGGCAGCCTGCGACTGAGTTTGCGCAAGCTTGTATGACAGGTGCGCCATGAACATTGAAACGCAAAACCAGATGCCAGAACACGACGATGCCGGGTTGCCTGTTTCTACGGACGCGGCCGTTCCGGCATTGCCGGAAGATGCGTTGATCATCGTGCCGGTACGAAATCTGGTGCTGTTTCCGGGGTTGGTCGTGCCAGTCACGGTTGGGCGCGCGGGTTCAATCGCTGCCGCGCAGGAGGCAGTTCGCACGGAGCGTCAGATTGGCATCCTGTTGCAACGCGAACCGATGGAATCCAGCCCGTCAGGCGAAAACCTCTACAGCATGGGCACGGCATCTGACATCCTGCGCTATGTGACGACGCCGGACGGATCGCACCATATCGTGTGCCAGGGAGAGCATCGTTTTCGCGTGATCGAGTTTCTCGATGGATACCCCTACATGGCGGCGCGCGTTGCACACTACCGGGACGCGGAAACCGAGAATCCCGAAATCGAGGCGCGCATGCTGCAATTGAAGCAACGCACGACCGAAGTAATGGGGTTGATGCCGCAAGTTCCTGAAGAGCTGTCATCGCTGGTGGAAAACATCTCATCGCCATCGATGTTTGCGGATTATGTCGCCGGTCTGATGGATCTGAAGCCCGCGGAAAAGCAGGATTTGCTGGAGACGCTCGACTTGCAGGCGCGCCTGGACAAGATCCTGTCCTTGCTGGCGCACCGGATCGAAGTGCTGCGCATCAGCCGCGACATCGACCAGCAGACCAAGGAGCGCCTGGGCGGTCGCCAGAGGGAGGCGATGCTGCGCGAACAGCTGAAAACCATTCAGGCGCAGCTGGGCGAGAATGGCGAAGCCGATGAAGAAACGGCGCGCATGGCGGAGGCGATTGCCAATGCGAAGATGCCGGAGGAGGCAGAGAAGCATGCGATGAAGGAGCTCAAGCGGCTGGAGCGCACGCCAGAGTCCGCGTCCGAGCATTCGGTTTTGCGCACCTATCTGGAATGGCTGACAGAGTTGCCGTGGCAAATCAGGACCGAGGATCGGATCGACATTGCCGAGGCGCGCGCCATTCTCGATGAGGATCATTTCGGCTTGGACAAGATCAAGCGGCGCATTCTTGAGTATCTGGCGGTGCGCAAGCTCAACCCGCAGGGCAAAAGCCCGATCCTGTGTTTCGTCGGCCCACCGGGTGTGGGCAAGACTTCGCTCGGGCAGAGCATTGCGAAGGCAACCGCGCGCGAATTCGTGCGCGTCAGTCTTGGCGGCGTGCATGACGAAGCGGAGATTCGCGGTCATCGCCGCACCTACATCGGCGCATTGCCGGGCAATGTGATTCAGGCGATTCGCCGCGCAGGCGCACGAAATTGCGTGATGTTGCTCGACGAGGTCGACAAGCTCGGCAGCGGCGTGCATGGCGACCCGTCGGCCGCGCTGCTTGAAGTGCTCGACCCGGAGCAGAACTCGACCTTCCGCGACAACTATCTCGGCGTGCCATTTGATTTGTCGCGCGTGATGTTCATTTGCACCGCCAACATGCTGGACACCATTCCTGGTCCGCTGCGTGACCGGATGGAAGTGATCCAGCTTCCCGGCTACACCGAGCAGGAAAAACTGCAGATTGCCCGTCGCTACCTGGTCAAGCGCCAGCTCGAAGCGAATGGCCTGAACGCCGAAAGCTGCGAGATTACCGAAGAGGCGATCCGCGCAATCATTGGCGACTACACGCGCGAGGCGGGCGTGCGCAACCTGGAGCGGGAAATCGGCAGCGCATTCCGCCATGCTGCGATGCGTATCGCCGAAGGCACGGCGGAACAGGTGCGGATCGACGCCGACGATCTGAAGGCGATCCTTGGCGCATCCCGCTACGAAGGCGAACTGGCGATGCGCACCAGCCCGCCTGGGGGGGCGACCGGCCCGGCAGGGACGCCGGGGGCGCGCGACCTCCTGTTCAACGACCGTGCGGCGAAGCTCGGCGACGTGATGCTGCG
>CAZAWA010000128.1:0-4017 GCA_964488675.1 uncultured Oxalobacter sp.
CCATGTCCTTCATGGTGGCGGAAGCGACGAAGTTGTAGGTGGATTGCTTGATGAGCGCGATCTGCTCGGGCTTTCCGGGGATGGTGGCAGTGGCGGCAGCGGCAGTTGAGGAGGGCGTGGTCGTTTGCAGGCCGGCTGCGGGCTTCTGGATAGCGTAAATCTTCCACGCATCCTTCTCCTTCACGAAAATCAGCTTGAGCGGAACGGTGCCGCCGCTTTCCGTGGTGATGGTGCCGGTCAATTCGCCCTTGCCACCGCTGACTTCGCGGCTGGACCAGCTCGTGTCCTTCACGCTCGTGAGCGCATTTCTGGCGAGGAAGGCAGCCAGCGTCCTTTCGTCGGCACTGGCTTTGAGTTCTTCCGCGAGGTAGCCACGCGCCTTGGTCATGTCTTTTTGCTGGACGGCCTTGAAGAAATCATTGGCGGTATCCACGATGCCGGAGGTGAAATACAGTCCACCGGCAACAGCCAGGACGATGACCACCACCACGCCCAGCAAAATTTTCATCCATCGTTTCATAAGACTCCCCCTTGATTGGTGCGGTAATGTTAGGTCACCCCAAGACCATCGTGTTGACGAATATTAAGGCAAGGCCGCCATCAACCCCAAGCGGCAGTCAGCGCCGCCAGCGCCGCCATGCCCGCCGTTTCGGTGCGCAGTACGCGTTCGCCCAGCGACAGCAGCAGCGCGCCATTGGCGACAGCGAGCGCTTCCTCCTCGGGTGAAAAGCCGCCTTCGGGACCGATTGTGAGCGTAAGCGCTTGCACTGGATGGTTGCGTGCCCAGCCGGTCAGCGTTTGTGTCGCCCGTGGGCTGAACAGAATGCACAGCTGCGTTGGCGGCTGTACGATCCAGCGGGAGAAATCCATCAGCGGCATCAGTTGTGCCAGCCGGTTGCGGCCGCATTGCTCGGATGCGGCGGTGATGATTCCCTGCCAGTGCGCGTGTCGCTTTTCGGCGCGCTCGCCGGACAGCCTGACCACCGAGCGCTGCGCCGCCAGTGGCTGAATGGCGGCAATGCCAAGTTCGACCGCCTTTTCGATGATCCAGTCCATTTTTGACGCTTCCGGTAGCGCCTGTGCCAGCGTGACGGCAAACGGCAGTTCAGCCTCGCGCGGGTTGAATGCAACCACTTTTACACTTGCGCGTTTTCGGTCAAGGTCGGCGATGGTTGCCACGAACTCGCCGCCTTCGCCGTTGAATAGCGTCACCGTATCGCCCTCGGACAGTCGCAATACATTCGCGTGGCGCACCAATCCATCCGGTAAGTTCACTGAGGAGCCGGTGGCGAGCGGGAAAGGGCAGTAAAAGCGCGGCATCAAATATATCTGGTTGCAAATTGAGGTTTGTCAGGCTCGACAAGGGGGATATCTGGTTGAATGTCGATCTGAACTCGCCCGTAACCCACCCCGATTTTAGCGTCATCAAGGGGTACTCTGGTGTAAAATGTTGGCCTTGCAACAGCATTAACCGTGAGAATTTCTTCACGCACCGTTACACGACAGGCCCCTATGACTATCTCGCTCCCGACCACGAAAATGGCTAATGCGATTCGCGCATTGGCAATGGATGCAGTCCAGAAAGCCAATTCCGGCCACCCCGGCATGCCGATGGGCATGGCGGAAATCGCTGTTGCCCTGTGGGGCAAGCATTTGCGTCACAATCCCGCCAACCCGAAATGGGCCAACCGCGACCGCTTCGTGCTCTCGAACGGCCACGGTTCGATGCTGATTTATTCGCTCCTGCACCTGACCGGCTACGACTTGCCGATGGCGGAGCTGAAAAATTTCCGCCAGATGCATTCCAGGACGCCGGGTCACCCGGAATCGCACCTGACGCCTGGCATCGAGACCACCACCGGGCCGCTGGGTCAGGGTATTTCGAATGCAGTCGGGATGGCGCTGGCGGAAAAGCTGCTGGCGGCCGAATTCAACAAACCGGATTTCGACCTGATCGATCATCACACCTTCGTGTTTCTGGGTGATGGTTGCCTGATGGAAGGCATTTCGCATGAATCCTGCGCGCTGGCAGGAACCTGGAAGTTGAACAAGCTGATAGCGCTGTACGACGACAATGGCATTTCGATTGACGGCCATGTCGAGGGCTGGTTTACCGACGACACACCGAAGCGCTTCGAAGCCTACGGCTGGAATGTAATTCCTGGCGTTGACGGCCACAATGTGGACGCGGTCGATGCGGCCATTGCCAAGGCCAAGCAATCCGACAAACCGACGCTCATCTGCTGCAAGACCGTGATTGGCAAGGGTTCGCCCAACAAGCAGGGTTCGCACGACTGCCACGGGGCGCCGCTGGGGGACAAGGAAATTGCCGTCGTGCGCGAAACCATCGGCTGGTCGTTCCCGCCGTTCGAGATTCCGGCCGATGTGTACACTGCGTGGGATGCGAAAGCGACCGGCCGCAAGGCGCAGGCGGACTGGGATGCCCTGTTCAAGGCTTACGCTGAGCGCTACCCGCACGAAGCCTCCGAACTGGTGCGCCGCATGAAGGGCGAACTGCCGGGCAACTTTGGTGAGACCGTGCACAAGTTCGTCGTCGACTGCAGCAGCAAACAGGAAACCATCGCCACTCGCAAGGCGAGCCAGAACGCGATCCAGGCGCTGGCGCCGATACTGCCGGAGTTCCTTGGCGGTTCGGCTGATCTGACTGGCTCGAACCTGACTAACTGGAAGGAAAGCATTTCGCTGCGCGCGGATCGTCCGGGCAACCACATCAGCTATGGTGTGCGCGAGTTCGGCATGAGCGCGATCATGAACGGCGTTGCGCTGCATGGCGGCTATATTCCGTTCGGCGCGACATTCCTGACCTTCTCCGACTACAGCCGCAATGCGATCCGAATGGCGGCGCTGATGCAGCTCCGCTCGTTGTTTGTGTTCACGCACGATTCGATCGGCCTGGGCGAGGACGGCCCGACGCACCAGTCGGTCGAGCATGTATCCAGCCTGCGCCTGATCCCGAACCTGGATAACTGGCGTCCGTGCGACACGACTGAGTCGGCTGTCGCCTGGGCGCATGCCGTGCGCCGCCATAACGGTCCGTCCACCCTGATCTTCTCGCGCCAGAACCTGCCGTTCATGGCGCGCACGGATGAGCAAGTTGCAAACATCAATCGGGGCGGCTATGTGCTGCGCGACGCGCCGGATGCGCAAGTGATCCTGATTGCAACCGGCTCCGAAGTCGAACTGGCGGTCAAGGCCGCCGAGCAACTGACGCGCGAAGGCATAGGCGCGCGCGTGGTGTCGATGCCGTCGACCGATGTGTTCGATCGTCAGGATGCGCTCTACAAGGCGAGCGTGCTGCCGCGCGATTTGCCGCGCGTCGCGGTCGAGGCGGGTGTCACCGATTTTTGGTACAAGTATGTCGGGCTTGAGGGCGCGGTAGTCGGCATTGATTCGTTCGGTGAATCTGCGCCAGCGAGCGAGCTGTTCAAGCATTTCGGCATCACCATCGAAGCGGTGGTCGAGGCGGCGAAAGAGGTGATTACGCCTTGCTGCGGCGGCTGTTGCGCTTAATGAATTACCCCTCGCTCTGAAAAGGGGAGGAGCAGCACAGTTTTAGCATCATTACCATTAGCAAACATACGAACTATCAGGAGCATTAAGCATGACTATCCGTGTCGCAATCAACGGTTATGGCCGCATTGGCCGCAACATCCTGCGCGCCCACTACGAGGGCGGCAAAACCCACGACATCCAGATTGTTGCGATCAACGATCTCGGCAACGCGCAGACCAATGCGCATCTGACGCAATATGACACGGCACACGGCAAGTTTCCGGGCACCGTATCGGTTGACGGCGACTACATGGTGGTCAACGGCGACCGCATTCGTGTGCTCGCCAACCGCAATCCGGCCGAACTGCCCTGGGGCGAGCTTGGCGTCGATGTGGTGCTGGAATGCACCGGCTTCTTTACCACCAAGGAGCACGCTTCCGCGCACATCAAGGGCGGCGCGAAGAAGGTGATTCCGGCCGCGCACAACGTGCGGCTGGGCCCGGC
>CAZAWA010000129.1:0-3938 GCA_964488675.1 uncultured Oxalobacter sp.
CAGATTACCAAATGCTTCCGCGATGAGGATTTGCGCGCCGATCGCCAGCCGGAATTCACGCAGATTGACTGTGAAACTTCATTCATGAGCGAAGAAGAGATCCGCGCCATGTTCGAAGAATTGCTGCGCACGACTTTCAAGAATGCGATCAATGTCGACCTGCCCAAACCTTTTCCGGTGATGGATTACAACACTGCCATGGGCAAGTACGGCTCCGACAAGCCGGACATGCGCGTGAAGCTCGAATTCACCGAACTGACCGATGTCATGAAGGATGTCGATTTCAAGGTGTTCAGCGGTGCGGCCAACATGGATGGCGGTCGGGTCGTGGCCTTGCGCGTGCCGGGCGGATCGAGGGAAAATTCCGGCATGCCGCGTTCGGAAATCGATGCTTACACCCAGTTTGTCAGCATCTATGGCGCAAAGGGGCTGGCCTACATCCGCGTCAATGAAATGGCGAAGGGTGCCGCCGGGCTGCAGTCACCCATCGTCAAGAACCTGCACGATGCTGCACTGTCCACCATCCTGGAACGCACTGGCGCACAGGACGGCGACCTGATTTTCTTTGGTGCCGACAAATCCAAGATCGTCAACGACGCGATGGGCGCCCTGCGTGTAAAAATCGGCCATTCGGAGTTCGGCCAGAGGAACGGCCTGCTCGAAGACGGATGGAAGCCGTTGTGGGTTGTGGATTTTCCGATGTTCGATTATGACGAAGAGGGCGATCGCTGGGTGGCCTGCCACCATCCGTTCACCTCCCCCAAGGACGGGCATGAAGACTACCTGGAAACCGATCCAGGCCGCTGCATCGCCAAAGCGTATGATCTGGTACTCAACGGTTGGGAGTTGGGCGGGGGGTCTGTGCGAATTCACAAGGCAGCGGTCCAGAGCAAAGTGTTCCGCGCGCTCAAGATAGATGCCGAGGAGGCTCAGCAGAAATTCGGTTTCCTGCTTGACGCGCTGCAATATGGCGCACCGCCGCATGGCGGCATCGCCTTCGGTCTTGATCGCATCGTCACCATGATGACGGGTGCCGAGTCGATTCGGGATGTGATTGCCTTCCCGAAAACACAACGCGCACAGTGCCTGCTGACGCAGGCGCCGTCCGAAGTGGATGAACGCCAGTTGCGCGAGTTGCACATTCGCCTGCGCGCAGCAGAACCGGCCGTCAAGAGCTAACCCCACAAAAAGGAGCGATTAAAACGCTCCTTTTTTCATTCACATGACTTACAAAATTCCTGAATCCATTCTTGTCGTCATTCACACCGCCGAACTGGAAGTGCTGCTGCTAGAGCGCGCTGACCGACCAGGCTTCTGGCAATCCGTGACAGGCGCAAAAGATTCTGCGCGCGAGCCATTGTTTCAGACGGCCATGCGGGAAGTCATGGAGGAGACGGGGATACAGATCGTTGCCGACACGCCGCATCAGGGACATGAAGTGCCTGCCAGTCAATTGCGAGACTGGGGAATCGCAAATGTCTACAACATCTATCCGCAGTGGCTCTACCGCTACGCGCCCGGCGTAACGAAAAACACCGAGCATGTTTTTGGCTTGCTGGTGCCACGCGATGTGCCGGTATTGCTGGAGCCACGCGAACACCTGCGATATGTGTGGCTGCCATATCGCGAAGCAGCCGACAAGTGCTTTTCACCGTCAAATGCGGAGGCGATTCTGCAACTGGCACGATTCGCCTGAGAGAGGCCGGTACAGGATCGATCCGCGAAAGCGGCAATCATGGTGCTGTCTTAAAATCGAAGTTTATTGGATTTCGCGCAACAAATGCGCTAGAATCTCAAGCAGGCGCCCTCACCGGGAGCGGCATTCAAGCTTGACATGTTCAGCGAACGCAACGGGTTTCATTCAGCCATGCGCCCAACATATATTGCGAAACAGTAAGCGTCGTCTTCCAGTCCTGAACCTTAACAGAGGCTTGCAATGCGAACACTTGTCAGTTTATTGCCTGTAAAAGATATTGCAGCGAAAATGAACGACAGAATGCTGTTTTTGAAAAGTTATCTGAAAAATCCCGCTTCTATCGGATCCATTACACCCTCCTCCAGTGCGCTCGGAAAGACAATCGGAGAACTGGTTGATTCACTGGAAGAGTGTAGCGTGATCGAGGTGGGGGCGGGAACCGGAGCCATCACCAGGCATTTGCTCTGCAAAAATCCGAAGTTGATTGAGATTGACGAAGACTTGTCGCAACTGCTTGCGCAAAAATTTCCCGGTTTGACGGTCAGAAACAGATGTTGTCTGGAGGCGATAAGGGAACGGCAATCCATTTTTGGTCTGGTAGTCTCCATACCTCTCATTAACAATCCGTTCAGAGATGAGTTCATCAAGGAACTGGATCAGGCATATCAATCCGGATTTCTGAAGTGGTGCGTTATCTACACTTACGGATTTCACAGCCCGCTGGACAGGGTTTCCTTCCGCATGAGCGAAAGAAGGAAAATCGTCCTGAGAAACATCCCCCCGGCGCATGTTTGGCTATACCAGTAAATGCCAGAAGTCCAGTTCATGGTATTGCGTCCAGGCGACAGGATTATCACTTAGCTCATATCAAATTCCGACAGCAAGCTTATTGTCCTTGTGCGTGATTCGGCACTGACCGCCTCCGTTACAGCCTTAACTCGCGCTGCGTGGATCGCTTTAGGGATTCTTTTTGGCGCGTCAGCGTTTTTATGAGCAATGGCGCCTGCATCAACCCCACGAGCCGCATCGAGTGCCGCTTGCCATAAGGCCGCCTGCGGATATGGCTTGTCTGCAAAACTGTTGTCGCCCCTCCCACGCCCACGAAAATCGCATTCTGCCGCCGCGACCATGTCGAGAAATCGCTGCGGTCTGCGAATGGCGTCGCACCGCTCCAGCAGCTTGACTATGGTGTCTGCACGCATATCCAGGCCACGGCCGATATTGCCGTGCTCGCGTGTCGTCATCAAAGCCAAATCGCGGCAATCATTTGGCACCCGAAGGCGCTCGCAGATGGCTTCAAGCAAGGGCACGCCCAGCGCCTCATGGCCATGATGTCGCGGCCACTCGGAAGATGGCGTCACCCCTTTTCCAAGATCGTGCATCAGCGCAGCAAATCGCACCGGCAATGGAAGGTTTTTTTCAGCAGTGAGATCGAGCACAATCATCACATGGATGCCAGTGTCGATTTCCGGATGATGGATTTCAGGCTGCGGCACACCCCACAAAGCATCGAGTTCCGGCAAGATGCGCGCCAGCGCGCCGCAACCGCGCAACACCGTGAACATGCGCGAAGGCTGTCTCTCCATCAATCCGCGCGCCAGCTCCTGCCAGACCCGCTCTGACACCAAGGCGTCCGTTTCGCCATGTTCGACCATCTGTCGCATCAGCGCACCTGTTTCCGGTGCGATTGAAAAATCGGGAAAACGCGCAGCGAAGCGGGCGACGCGCAATACGCGCACCGGATCTTCGGCGAATGCGTCGGACACATGACGGAAAATGCGGTTCTGCAAATCGCCTTGCCCGCCGAACGGGTCGATCAAAGCGCCGCTCTCATCCTGCGCCATCGCGTTGATGGTCAAATCGCGCCGCTGCAAGTCTTCTTCAAGTGTCACATCGTCTGCGGCATGAAACACAAAGCCGCGATACCCAGGCGCTGTTTTGCGCTCGGTGCGGGCCAGCGCATATTCCTCCCGCGTTGCCGGATGCAGAAAGACCGGGAAATCCTTGCCAACCGGAGTGTAGCCCAGCGCAATCAGTTTCTTGGGCGTCGTGCCAACGATCACATGGTCGCGATCCTGCACTGGCAGGCCGAGCAGCTGATCGCGAACGGCCCCGCCAACGACATAGGATTTCATGCCTGATCCCCCTCTGGCACTGGCTCGAGTGCACCAACCATATAACCGTGCGAGGCCAGCACGCGCCTCATGTTTACCATACAAATGCATTTTTAACTGCGGATTAG
>CAZAWA010000130.1:0-3935 GCA_964488675.1 uncultured Oxalobacter sp.
GGTACGGGCAGAAGCTTAAGAGAAGTGTCCGCTTTCAGGGTTCGGCAGGCGGCCGAGCTGGGGGAAGGACGGATCGTCGGCTCGGGCGAAGAGTCAATCAAACGCGGCACCGTGCGACTGCGCAACCCGCAAACCGACTCGCGCAATGCCGCACAGGCGGTCACGCTCCTGGAAGCGATTGAAGAATTCGGCTTCGACGCCTGCATCGGCGGCGCGCGCCGCGACGAAGAAAAGGCGCGCGCCAAGGAACGCATTTTTTCATTCCGCGACGACTTCGGCCAGTGGGATCCGAAGGCGCAACGCCCTGAGCTCTGGGATTTGTATAACACGCTGGTGCATCCTGGCGAGAACATGCGGGTGTTCCCAATATCGAACTGGACCGAACTGGACATCTGGCAATACATTGCGCGTGAAAGCCTGGCGCTGCCGTCGATTTACTTCGCGCACGAACGCCAGGTGATCGCGCGCAATGGTCTGCTGGTGCCACTGACTGACCTGACGCCGCCGCAAGCAGGAGAAACCATCGAGACGCGCACTGTGCGCTTTCGCACGGTCGGGGACATTTCCTGTACCTGCCCGGTCGCCTCCAGCGCCGCCAGTCCGGCAGCCATCATCGCGGAAACCGCGATCACCGACATCACCGAGCGCGGTGCGACCCGCATGGACGACCAGACTTCCGAATCCTCGATGGAAAAACGCAAAAAAGAAGGGTATTTCTGATGAACGCCGTACTGTCCGAAGCCACATTCGCAACGCCGCTCGCCGCCGAACGCGGGCTGCTGCGCTTCATCACCGCCGGTTCGGTCGATGATGGCAAGAGCACGCTGATCGGTCGCCTGCTGTTTGACAGCAAAGGGATTTTCGCCGACCAGCTTGATGCCATCTCGCGCGCCAAGCACAAACGCACCGTCGGCGACCTGATTGACCTGTCACTGCTGACCGACGGACTGGAAGCAGAGCGCGAGCAAGGCATCACCATCGATGTCGCTTACCGTTACTTCGCCACGCCGAAACGCAAGTTCATCATCGCCGATACACCGGGGCATGAGCAGTACACGCGCAACATGGTGACAGGCGCCTCCACGGCCGACGCCGCGATCATTCTGGTGGATGTATCGAAAGTGAAACTGCGCAACGATGGGAATGTTGAGCTTCTGACGCAAACCAAGCGCCACTCAACCATTGCACACCTGCTGAAAATCAGGCATGTGATCGTTGCCGTCAACAAGATGGATCTGGTGAATTTCGATCAGGCCGTTTACGAACGCATCGTCGCTGCCTACCGCAAGTTTGCCAGCCAGCTCGGACTGAAGAATATCCGCCCCATCCCATTGTCCGCGCTAGCCGGCGACAATGTCGTGGCCGCTGGCGGCAATATGCCCTGGTATCGCGGTCCAAGCTTGATCGAGCTGCTCGAATCTCTGCCGGTCGATGACGAACTGCTGGAACAGCCGCTCCGCTTTCCGGTGCAACTCGTCGCGCGCCATGCCGGCCACCAAGCCAATGATTTTCGCGGCTACGCAGGGCGCATTGAATCCGGCAAGGTAAAAATCGGCGACAAGCTGATCGTCCAGCCCGGTGGGCAGACTGCGACTGTGAAAGACATACTGGTGCTTGAAGGTTCGCTCCAATCCGCTGTCGCAGGCCAGTCAGTCACGATCCAGCTCGACGAATATCTCGACATTTCGCGCGGCGATTTGCTGGCAGCAGGCTACGCGCCGGCGACCCTGCTGAAAGCTGTGTCCGCCGATATCTGCTGGCTGTCCGAGGAACCGCTGGATGCGCGCCGCAAGTACTGGCTCAAGCACACTACTCACCGCGTGGGCGCGCGTGTCGACGGCATCGATTCGCTGCTTGATGTCAACACACAGGAACGGCGTGCCACGGACACCATCTCGCTGAACGACATCGCGCGTATCCGCATCAGCGTGCAACAGCCTTTGGCGGTCGATGCCTATGATTCAAACCGCGCAACAGGCGCTTTCATCCTGATCGATCAGGTCACGCATCAGACCGTGGCTGCCGGGATGATTCGCCTCGAACGGTAATCGGAGCAATTGCATGGCAAATCTTCGACAGCCTACGGGCAAAGTTTTCCTGATTGGCGCCGGACCTGGTGCGGCGGATTTGATCACCGTGCGCGGCGCTCGCCTGCTGGCGCAGGCTGACGCGGTGCTGTACGACGCGCTGGTCACGGACGAGATGCTGGCGCTCTGCCCGCAGGCGGTGAAGATCCCTGTCGGCAAGCGCTGCGGCCAGAAATCAGCGACGCAACTGTTCATCAATCGCATGCTGGTTAACAGCGCAAGGAAATATCCGCTGGTCGTACGCCTGAAAGGCGGTGACCCGATGCTGTTCGGTCGCGCCGACGAGGAGTTGCGCGCACTGGAAGAAGCCGGGATTTCCTACGAAGTCGTGCCTGGCATCACTGCCGCACTCGCCGCGGCGTCCGCCGTCGGCGTACCGCTGACCAAGCGAGGCGTGGCACGGAGCGTCGCCTTCTTCACCTCCAGCACTGCGCCAAACGAAGCAGGGCAAACTTCGCTGCCCGATTGCGACACGCTGGTGCAGTACATGGGAGGCCGTGAAGCGGCGCTCACCGCGCAACGATTGCTGGATCAGGGGCGCAGTCTGCGCACGCCGGTGATTGTGGTCGAGAATGCCAGCCTGCCGGAACAGCGGATTCACCACACTGATCTGCGCGCACTCAAGCAAGGCTTGCCTGCCGCAACCGGTCCGGTGCTGGTGATGATCGGGGAAGCGCTGGCGAGCCGAAATGTGGCACAGCATGCGCTTCAAACCCTGACACTGATGGCAAATGCAGGTTAGCCACCGTTATCGGTTCATTCCGCCCTGCGCTGGAGCGGTAACCACTATTAACGCGACGCGTTATTAGTGAGCTCAATGCGGCCATTTTTCCCGCTTCCGCAGCCTGAAATAGCCCATTTTGCTCAAATAGTAGGCAATTCCAGGCCTGAAAATAGTCGTTTTTGCGGGAGTATGCGGTCAAATCTGACAAACAGCCCTGCACTACGCGCCGGATTAAAAATACTCCTAATGAGTATGCTTCTTCAGCGCTCTTGGTCAGGCGTTCAGTTCTGATATGCAGGCTTGCGCAAGGGCTGTTAGCACGCCCGCATCCTCGCCGACGGCTTGCGCCACCCGGAAAGACATCGCCGGAAACGCTGCCTGCAATTGCGCAATCATGCCCGGCAGATCGCGCAGCACATGACCGGATGAGCCGAAAAACAGCGGTTTGACCGTCACCTCGCGACAGCCACGCTGCGCCAGCCATCGCACCGCCGCAGGCAAGTCAGGCTGCATGAATTCCAGAAACGCCAATTCCACCGACACCTCCGGCAAGCGCTCCTGCGCAAGCTGCTGCACACGCCGGAAGGGCGCCGCCCATTCGGGATTGCGCGCGCCGTGCGCGAACAACACCAGTGCGCGCCGATTGATATTTGCCATTCCCCTCCTCCAATCCGACCTCAGCCCATAAATCGCGCAATGTTTATGTCAAAAAAGAATAAACAAAGAACAAATCATTTGTTCCAATTATAAGCACCCTTCTCTAGAATCGGCTCATGCCAAACCACCATGTGAAGGGAAATACCGTGAAACCACTCAGCAAAATTCTATCCATCCTGTTCGCCGTCGTGCTATCCGGCAACGCCGTCGCTCAAACGACGCTGCTTAATGTGTCCTACGATCCGACCCGCGAACTTTATCAGGAATTCAACAAAGCATTCATCAGCCACTGGAAACAAAAGACCGGCGAGGAACTCGCAATCAAGCAGTCGCACGGCCGCTCCGGCAAGCAGGCGCGCGCAGTGATCGACGGCCCCCAGGCCCATTTCCTCCCCCTCGCCCCCCCCAGTTCCACCCACGGCCTCACCACCCACGGGCCACCGCCGGCCGCAGCCCCGCCAGAACGC
>CAZAWA010000131.1:0-3770 GCA_964488675.1 uncultured Oxalobacter sp.
CGGGATGCCTGAAATCGAAAGCGCAGCCGATGCGCCGATCATGGCGGGGATGTCCGGATCGATTTCAGGATTGACGGACAGCACATGGATGATGACCTGAACTTCATTCAGGAAACTCTCCGGGAACAGCGGGCGAATCGGGCGGTCGATCAGGCGGGAGGTGAGGATTTCTTTCTCGGACGGGCGGCCTTCGCGCTTGAAGAATCCGCCGGGGATGCGGCCTGCTGCATAAGTTTTTTCAACATAGTCGACGGTCAGCGGAAAAAAGTCCTGACCGGCGCGCGCACTTTTTTGCGCAACAACGGTGGCCAGCACAACGGTGTCTTCCATCGAAACGAGCACAGCGCCGGAGGACTGGCGGCCAATCTCGCCGGTTTCGAGCGTGACCTGGTGCTGACCATACTGGAAGGTTTTGGTGATTTTGTTAAACATGGGTGTTCCTTTCTTGTAAGCCGACAGATTTTCAGGCGCTGTCGTTCACCTCGTAACGGGCGGTGTGTGGATACTCAACCGCCTTTGCTGCTAGAACCGCATACTGCTTTGGTGATGCCTTGAAAACGGAAGCGCTCAAATAGCAAAAAAGCCCGCGTCAGTGTTCTGGCGCAGGCATTTTTGCTGAAAACTTGTTCGCGAACCGCAATTATTTACGCAACCCGAGTTTTGCAATCAGATCGCGATAACGGTTAATGTCCTTGTTCCTGAGATAGGTCAGCAGGCTGCGGCGGCGATTAACCATCATGATCAGGCCGCGGCGCGAATGGTGATCCTTGGCATGCGCCCTGAAATGGGAATTGAGGTCGTTGATACGGGCAGTCAGCAGGGCAACCTGCACTTCCGGGGAGCCAGTGTCGTTCTGGCCGCGAGCGTTGTCTGCCACGATGGCAGCTTTGGCGTCTTTTGCAATAGTCATATATGATTACCTTTCACATGCGGTGAGCGGAGTCGGAACCCCCATACACCGTGAACAAACAAATAAAATGAACTGGCCGAATAGCCAAGTCCAGCATTATAGCCGAAAAAACCGTTTCCGTTCAATTGCCACATTCGACGCCGAATTTTTGGGAGATAAATATGAAGAAACTGATGAAAATCCCACTTCTTCTTCTGGCAGCGCTGCTCGCGTCATGCGTTTCGCTCAACTACCCGCCGCCAACGATTGGTATGACGGAACAGGCGCTGATCGCCAAGTCCGGAACGCCAACTGCCCGGTATCAGGATGGCAGGGAAAGCCTGCTGGAATATTCAAGCCCCTGGGCGCAATACACCTACATGGCACGGATTGGTGCGGATGGCCGACTGAAGTCATGGGAGCAGGTACTCACAACAGAGAAATTTGCCACGGTCAAGGTCGGGCAGACGACAAAGCCGCAGATTTTGCGCGCTTTCGGAAAGCCGGCTGAAACGACCTACCTGTCATTGTCAAAACTGGAAGTCTGGTCGTACCGTTACAAGGAGGGTGGTGTGCGGGATTCGATGATGCATGTCCATTTTGACAACGGCGGAATCGTGCGCATGATGCAGAGCGGACCTGACCCGATGTATGACACCAATTCCGATCGCGGTCGCGGCGGGCGGCGCTGAAAACAATAAGGGTCGGCAATGTCGGCCCTTATTGTTTCGATCCGGTCGAGAGCGGGGCTCGGTTGCGGAGCTTGCTGATCTTTGTTATGCTTATCGAATGGATACTTCTTCCCGCCGCCTGCTGGCTGTTTCCCTGCTACCCCTGCCGGGTGGCCTGCTACTGCGCTCCGCGCGCGCATAAACCCCCACCCACATTTTGAATGAGTTTGCGACCCGACCAACGGGTGTCTTGTGATATTTCCGTTCTGGAGCCCATCATGAACCGATGCCGATATACCCTCCGCTCAACGAGCCCGCTACGACTGCGAAGCGGTTGCCGGGCCATGAACTTGCGACAGTCCGGCAACCTTTTCTTTTCCAGCGATGTCGCCGCAATGACACATTGATATATCGAATGAAAATCGCAACCGGAGACTAATACCATGATGCTCAAAGATCCTTCCAAAAAATACCGTCCGTTCCGTGGCGTTTCCTTGCCTGACCGCACTTGGCCGGACAAGGTTCTCACCAAGGCACCCGCGTTCGTCAGTTCGGACTTGCGCGACGGCAACCAGGCCTTGCTCGAGCCGATGGACGGTGAACGCAAGATGCGCATGTTCAAGATGCTGGTCGACATTGGCTTCAAGGAAATCGAAGTCGCCTATTCTGCCGCTTCACAGACCGATTTCGATTTCGTGCGCAACCTCATCGAAGGCGGCCATGTGCCCGCCGATGTCACGATCGGCTGTCTCGCACCGGCCCGCAAGGAACTGATCGAGCGCACGGTGGATTCCCTTGGTGGCGCCAAGCGCGCCATCATCCACCTGTATAACGCCTCCTCCCCGCCGTTCCTCGACATTGTCTACGGCATGAAAGAGGACCAGGTCATTGAGATGGCGCGTCAGGCCGTGGCGTTCTGCAAGGAGTCCACCGCCCGCTATCCGCAAACTGAATGGGTGTTGCAATACAGCCTCGAAACCTTCAGCGGCTCCGACATGGCGTTCGCCAAGAAGATCTGCGACACCGTCGTCGAGACCTGGGGCGGTACGCCGGAAAACAAGGTGATCCTCAACCTTCCCGCCACCATCGAAATGGCCTCGCCCAATGTTTATGCCGACCAGATCGAGTGGATGCACCGCAACCTTGCCAAGCGGGACAGCACCATCATCAGCCTGCACCCGCACAATGACCGCGGCTGTGCCGTCGCTGCGGCTGAGCTTGGTCTTCTCGCCGGTGCCGAGCGCGTCGAGGGCTGTCTCCTCGGCAATGGCGAGCGCACCGGCAACACCGACCTCATCACGCTCGCGATGAACATGTACACCGCGGGCATCTCGCCGGGACTGGATTTCTCGAACATGAACGAAGTTGCCCGTACGGCGGAATACTGCACCCAGATGCCGCTCAACCCGCGCCACCCGTATGTCGGCGATTTCGTGTTCACGGCCTTCTCCGGCACCCATCAGGACGCGATCAAGAAGGGGCTTGCCAAGCAGTCCGGCGAATTGTGGAATGTTCCCTATCTCCCGTTTGACCCGACTGACATCGGGCGCACCTACGACTCCGTAATCCGGGTCAACAGCCAGTCCGGCAAGGGCGGCGTTGCCTTCATTCTCGAAACTACTTACGGCATTGTTTTGCCGCGCCGCATGCAGATCGACTTTAGCCGCATCGTGCAGGAATGGACGGATGAACACGGCGGCGAAGCCACGGCTGAAACGATCTGGAACTTGTTTCAGCAGACCTATGTCACCGGCAAGCCGTCAATCGCTTACCAGAGTTACCGCCTGTTCGATTACAACGATGCGCAGGGCGTGCATATTGCCGTGGTTGTCGATGGTGCGGAGCGAGAGATCAGCGGGGTGGGCAACGGTCCGATCGATGCCGCTGTGGCTGCTCTCGGGCTTCCCTTGAAGGTGCAAGCCTTCGAGCAGCATGCGATGGGCAAAGGCGCCGATGCCAAGTCAGTTGCCTATGTTGAGGTCACATTGAACGGCCTCGACGGCACCTTCTACGGCGTCGGGATTCACGCCAACATCCTCACGGCCTCCATTCTCGCCGTCTTCAGTGGCCTGAACCGCGCCCTTGCAGGCGCCGACGATGACAAGCGCCGCTATTTGCTTGAGATGCTCGGCAACGCCTCCAGGTAGGTTTCAGTCTTGCATGAAGCGCCTTGCGCTGGAAGCGCCGAAAGGGCTTCCAGCTTTTTTTTG
>CAZAWA010000132.1:0-3672 GCA_964488675.1 uncultured Oxalobacter sp.
CGCCGCCGAGGCCGGCGCCGCGCTGGCGGCCGACGGCATCGAGTTCGTCGATGAAGATGATGCAGGGCGAATTCTTCTTGGCCTGCTCGAACATGTCGCGCACGCGCGATGCGCCAACGCCAACGAACATTTCAACAAAGTCGGAACCGGAAATCGAGAAAAATGGCACTTTCGCTTCGCCGGCAATCGCTCTTGCCAGCAGGGTATTGCCGGTTCCCGGCGGGCCAACCAGCAACAGGCCGCGCGGAATCCGTCCGCCCAGCTTCTGGAACTTGCCCGGATCTTTCAGGAAATCGACAACCTCGGACACCTCTTCCTTGGCTTCATCGCAGCCAGCCACATCGGCGAAGGTCACCGTATTGTTTTTGTCGTCAACCATGCGCGCCTTCGATTTTCCGAAGGAGAATGCGCCGCCCTTGCCACCACCCTGCATCTGCCGCATGAAGAAAATCCACACAGCGATCAACAACAGCATCGGGAACCAGTTCATGAAAATCGTCAGGAGGAAAGATGGCTCCTCCGGCGGCTTGACCTCGAACTTGACGCCATTGGCCAGCAGATCGCCTATCAGTCCGCGATCATGGATGGTGATAACCGTCTTGATTTTCTTGCCATCCTTGGTAATGGCCGTCAAGGTGCGATGGTCTTCTATCGTGGCTTCCTTGATGCGCTTGGCCTTCACCTCATCGATGAATTCGGAGTAGACCATCGGCGTGGCTGGCGGCCCCTTGCTGCCACTGTCAAAGTGCTTGAAAGTGGCAAACAGCACCAGCGACGATATGACGGCCCATACGGTAGCCCTGATAAACCTGTTGTTCATTTGAACTCCCTGGGCACAAATTGCCCAATGTAAAAAACGCTATTGAGTGAATTCTACCTGCATTTGCCAGTGCCCGCATCTAGGGAAGCAGACAATCAATTGGCGAAATCGAGTGGATCATCAAGACTCACCACTCCAAATTCGGCCGAAAACATGAAAAATCAAGCTTTTGGCAAGTTTTTAAGTGCTTTCCCGAGCAAAAATATCTCCGATGACTTGTCACGGCTGGCTTTCGGCTTTCTGGATGCCACGCTTTTGAACTCGCTTTTGAATTTTTCAACAAGCTGGCTGTATCCCGTGCCATTGAAACACTTGACCAGCAGCGCGCCAGACGGTTTCATGTGCGCCTTTGAAAACTCGATGGCCAGTTCGATCAAGTCTTCCATGCGCGCGGCATCGACCGTGGCGATCCCGGACAGATTGGGCGCCATGTCGGACAGAACCAGATCGACCTTGCGTCCGGCCAGCACACCCTCAAGCTGCTTGAGAACCTCATCATCGCGGAAGTCGCCCTGAATGAAGTGCACATTGGCAATCGGCTCCATGGGCAGCATGTCCAGCCCAATGATCGTGCCACGGATGCCGCCCCCCTCCTTGCCGGCCAGCTTGCTTCGGACATACTGCGCCCAGCTTCCCGGCGCGGAACCCAGATCCACGATGACCTGCTCTGGCTTGATCAGCTTGTCCTTCTCGTCGATCTCCTTGAGCTTGTAGGCAGCGCGCGCGCGATAGCCCTCCCTTTGCGCCAGCTTCACAAACGGGTCATTGATATGGTCGTGCAACCACTCTTTGTTAAATTTATTTTTCGCCATTCAAGTAAAATACCAGTCTTTAAGGAACAACCATGCTGAAACTCACTCCCGCACAACGAAGCGACTTGCGCTCCGAAGCCCATGCGCTCAATCCGGTCGTCATCATCGGCGATGCCGGATTGACCACTCCCGTCCTGAAGGAAATCGGACTTTGCCTCGATGCGCACGGCCTCATCAAAATTCGTGTTTTTGGCGACGATCGTGACGCGCGGATCGCCATCTACGAATCGATATGCGACCAGCTTGGCGCCGCACCGATCCAGCACATCGGCAAGCTGCTGGTCATCTACCGCCCGAAAAAGGAAGCCGCAAAAGAGAAGCCGGCTGCCAGAGGAAAAGGCTTGCGCGAAGTGACTATCGTCAAGCAACGGGCTGGCGGCACCATGCGACCGACCGTTTCCAAGGTCACCGTCAAGGGCAACCAGCGCGTGACCGAAGGCGGTTCCGTCAAACGCGCCAAAAAACGCCAAACCAGCGCGAAGAAAGCCGCTCTCAACAGAGGATAGACCACCAGCACCGATTACAAATCATTTGTGGCACAACGACAAGCCTGAGACGGTACGAATGGCACGGCGAGGCGAAGTCAACAAAGCCACGGGGGCGTCGGGGTCAGATATACACAACTTCCAGTATTTCGTATTCACGCACGCCTGAAGGCGCCTGCACCTCAACCACATCACCCGCCATCCGCCCAATCAGTGCGCGCGCAATCGGCGAGGTGATGGACACTTTCGACTCCTTCAGGTCGGCCTCGTCAACGCCAACAATCTGGTAGCGCACTTTCTGTCCTGATTCCATATCTTCGAGGCTGACGGTTGCGCCAAACACAACTCTTCCTTCCGCATCCAGGGTGGTTGGATCGATGATCTGCGCCGATCCGAGCTTGCCTTCCAGTTCGGCGATTTTCCCCTCAATGAAAGCCTGTCTTTCCTTGGCCGCGTCATATTCCGCATTCTCTGACAAATCGCCATGCGAGCGAGCTTCGGAGATTGCTGCGATAACTTCGTAGCGATCCTTGGTTTTCATCCGGTGCAACTCCTGCCTGAGAAGTTCGGCGCCGTGCTTGGTCAGGGGTACTGTGCTCATAATCGTTCTTGTAAAATAGAGAGGTCACAAAGGAGTGGAAAAACCACGCCGCTTGTGACCTCGACATCCGTGATCAGATTGCCATTTTATTCCATTTCAAAATCATTTGTGACGCAAAAACAAGCCAACGACAGCACGAACAGCACGGCGAGGCCACATTGCCAAAGTCACGGGCGATTTTGAACTGGAATCACTGCAACGACTTGTGCAGGCTCTGTAAATCATACACATGCAGGTGATCCAGATAGCCCATGCCTTCGACCACGGCCTCGGCACCGGCTATCGTGGTCCAGGTCGGCACCCGCGCGGTCAACGCAGAGGTGCGGATCGCACCCGAATCGACGATCGCGCTGCGTTTTTCTTCGACCGTATTCACCACCAGCACAATGTCCCGGTTCTTGATCATGTCGACAATATGCGGCCTGCCTTCGATCACCTTGTTAACCGCTCTCACGGGTATGCCGGCAGCGTCAATGGCAGAAGCCGTTCCCCTGGTGGCGGCGATCGAAAAGCCAAGCTTGACCAGATCGCGCGCCAGTTTTACCGCCCGAGGCTTGTCGCTGTCCTTGACACTCAGGAACACCGTTCCGGATCGCGGCAGGATCACGCCTGCGCCAAGTTGCGACTTGATGAAGGCTTCGCCAAAGGTCTTGCCCACCCCCATCACTTCGCCGGTGGATTTCATCTCGGGGCCAAGAATCGTGTCCACACCGGGGAACTTGACGAACGGGAACACGGCTTCCTTGACACTGAAATACTCGGGAACCACTTCGTCAAAAATGCCCTGATCATCAAGCGAGCGGCCTGCCATGCATCGTGCAGCAATCTTCGCCAGTTGCAGGCCGGTGGCCTTGGATACATAGGGCACGGTGCGTGAAGCGCGCGGATTGACTTCCAGCACAAACACGACATCCTGCATCTTGCCGTGAAATTCCTGCTGCTGTATCGTGAACT
>CAZAWA010000133.1:0-3534 GCA_964488675.1 uncultured Oxalobacter sp.
GATGTCGAAATGCCCAAAATGGACGGGCTGGATTTTCTTGAGAAGCTGATGCGTCTGAGGCCGATGCCGGTGGTCATGGTGTCGTCGCTGACCGAAAAGGGTTCAGAGATCACCATGCGCGCGCTGGAGCTGGGCGCGGTGGATTTTGTCGCCAAGCCGAAGATCGCGATACAGAGCGGCATGCTCGAATACAGTGACATGATCGCCGACAAGATTCGTGCCGCTTCCAAGGCTCGCATCAGGGCGAAGACGCCGTCCGCCGCTCAGGGCAGCGCTGTTGCATCTGGCGGTGCGCCAACGGTGCGACATTTTTCCAGCAGCGAAAAACTGATCATTGTTGGCGCTTCCACCGGCGGGACGGAGGCGATTAAGGAGTTCCTGATGCAAATGCCGCCGGATTGCCCCGGCATTTTGATTGTCCAACATATGCCGGAGGGTTTCACCCGTTCTTTCGCGCAGCGGCTAGACTCATTGTGCGCCATTTCAGTCAGGGAGTCAGCCGGCGGCGAACGCATTTTGCCCGGACATGCCTATCTGGCCCCGGGGCATTCGCACCTGCAACTGGTCCGAAGTGGCGCCAACTACATGACACATCTGGATCAGGGTCCGGCGGTCAACCGCCATCGCCCCTCCGTCGATGTGCTGTTCCATTCTGCGGCGATACACGCGGGAAAGAACGCAGTCGGTGTTATCCTTACCGGCATGGGCAAGGATGGTGCAGTCGGCATGCTTGAAATGAAGCAGGCCGGGTCGCATAATTTTGCCCAGAACGAGGCAACCAGCGTTGTTTACGGCATGCCGCGAGAGGCCGTGGCGGTAGGCGGCGTCCACGAAGTTGGCGCGTTGCATGATCTGCCACGAATGGTGCTTGATTTCCTGAACAATCAGGGCGCGCGGGCATTGCGGGTATGAAATGCCGCGTTGTTGTTCGGCGTGTGCGCTTTTCGAGCGAAACATAATTACAAATTGCCGATAGTATTTAACCGAAGATGAAGGACTCTGGAGTAACAAATGGCTGATCCAAAAACCAAATTTCTTGTGGTGGATGATTTCTCGACGATGCGTCGCATCGTGAGAAATTTGTTGAAGGAACTGGGCTATTCGGAGGTTGACGAGGCCGAAGACGGCGTGCAGGCATTGCAAAAGCTGAAAAGCGAAAAATTTGACTTTGTCGTCTCTGACTGGAACATGCCGAACATGGACGGGCTGGATTTGCTCAAGGCAATTCGGGCGGACGCTGCCCTTTCAAGTTTGCCGGTTTTGATGGTGACGGCCGAGGCAAAGAAAGAAAACATTATTGCGGCGGCGCAGGCTGGTGCGAGCGGCTATGTGGTGAAGCCCTTTACGGCAGCGACGCTAGACGAAAAGCTCGCCAAGATTTTCGAGAAAATGGACAAATAGGATATTGAAGTGAAGATAGCGCTTACCGGGCAGCCGATGGATGCTGCCATACAGGGATCATCAGGCGGCCTGCCCGCACACCACGAAGATGTTCTGATCCGTATCGGCCAGATGACGCGCAGCCTGCACGACAGCTTGCGTGGTCTGGGGCTGGACAAGTTGATAGAGAAGACGGCGCAAGAGATACCGAATGTCAGGGACAGGCTCGAATATGTGTCCAGGATGTCGGAGCAGGCAGCGCAACGCGTGTTGAATGCGACGGATGCGGCTGGTCCGTTACAGGACAGGATAGAAGAAAGCGGCGACGCACTCAAATCCGAATGGCAAGCGGCCCTGCAGGGCGCATGCACCGAAGCGCAATTTCGTAATCTTGCGGCAAAAACCACGCAGTATCTCGACGAAACGCGAGAAGCCACGGTCGATACGCGCAAGTACCTGCTGGAGATCATGATGGCGCAGGATTTTCAGGATCTCACCGGCCAGGTCATCAAGAAAATTACCGAACTGGCGACCAGCATGGAGCAGCAGCTTGTGCAGTTGCTGATTGATTATGCGCCGGCTGAAATGCGGCGCGAACCGGGCGCGGGCCTGCTGAACGGGCCGCAGATCGACCCGACCGCCAGCGCCGAAGTCGTGTCCAATCAGGATCAGGTTGACGACTTGCTCGAAAGCCTCGGCTTTTGAGCATGCAAAAAACCGTTGCCCGGCGGATGCGCCATGACTAATGCAAATTTCATTGTCCGAGAGCCGCTTCTGGATCCCAGTCAGCGCGTGTTGGGCTATGAGCTTTCCTGGCAGGGAAGTGGCGCGGACTCAAGTATCGGCAATGCCGAGTTGCTTCTGTTATTCGCCTATGCCAGCAGGCATCTCAAGGATCAGCAGGCAGGCTGGCTGCTGGGGGGATATGCGCTTTTTCTGGAAGCCAGACCGCATCTGTTGTCGAATCCTTTTCTGAGCGAGCTTCCGCCTGAAAAAATCGTATTGATACTGAATGCCCGGGAGGCTGATACGCCTGAGGCGCTTGCTGCCATCAGGAGCGCGCGTCAGCAGGGCTTCGGCATCATGTTGCGAAATGCCGATCCCGCATCGCCAGACATGGATTTGATGCACGAGCTTACGCATATTGAGGTGCATTGCGGCGAAGCGGATGTCAACAGGCTGGCCAAAACCTACGCGGCGCTTAAGCACTCCCCGACAGTGAGGATGGTTGCGCGTCCAGTCAAGACTTGGCGGGAATTTGATGTTTGCGCGGCGCTCGGTCTGGACGCGTTTGTCGGAAATCTGCATCTCACCGTGCGAGAAGACGCCGCGAAAAAGGGCATGAGTCCCTCACAGGCGCTGATTTTGCAGTTGATGGATCTCGTGAGGAAAAATGCCGACATACCCGCTCTTGAATCCGTCTTGAGGCGCGACGCAGCCCTGTCATTCCGTTTGCTCAGGTACATCAATTCGGCCGGATTTGGCCTCGCCGTTGAAGTGACTTCGCTGCGTCACGCCGTGGGTATCATCGGCTATTCGCCGCTTTATCGCTGGCTGACATTGTTGCTCGCCACGGCAAGCAATGGCGAAAACGCTGCTGCGCTGATGCAAACGGCCGTAATTAGAGGAAGGTTTGCCGAGTTGCTTGGCATGAAACAATTTCCGAAAAGCGAGTCGGAAAACCTGTTTGTGGCGGGCATGTTCTCGCTCCTGGATTGCTTGCTTGGCATTCCGTTGAAAGATGCGATGAACCAGATTAGCCTGCCGGAATCGGTCACGGAAGCCATTTTGACGCGTAAAGGCGCGTACGGCCCTTTCCTTGCGCTGACCGAAGCGTGCGAGCAGAAAAATGGCCGCGCCGCCGATCTGGCCGACTCCCTGCTCATATCTTCGCAAACCGTTAATCAGGCACATCTTGCTGCAATGGCCTGGACCCAGAATTTCACGGCGTAGATTGTCGCGTGCGCAGGCGCGGCAGGTTCGAATATGGCTTAACAAGGCATACTCACCCGGAGCATTTTTTCTCCGGCGCATACACGCTAACTATCCGTCATTTTTAGGCGCATACTCCCGATAATTTTGCATTTTTGACGCTTTATTTGCCTATATTTCGTGCAAATTGGTTGTTGAGGTGACAAAAAACCGCAGCAAAAT
>CAZAWA010000134.1:0-3386 GCA_964488675.1 uncultured Oxalobacter sp.
CCGTTCGCACCGCCCGCCGCATGGGCGCGCCCAATGTAACCCTGTCCTACCGCCGCTCACGCAAGGAAATGCCCGCCAGCCCGCACGAAATCCATGATTGCGAAGTCGAAGGTGTCGTGCTGGATCTGCTCTCCGCACCGGTCGAGGTCAAGGTCAATGACGCCGGACGCGCAGTCGGGCTGGTGTGCCAGCGCATGCAGCTTGGCGCGCCCGACGCCAGCGGCCGCCGCAGCCCGGAGCCGATTCCCGGTTCCGATTACCTGATCCCGGCCGACACCGTGCTGCTGGCCATCAGCCAGGATGTGGATGTCAAGAGCATGCAGATTGCCGACATCGGCACCACCCGCTGGGGCAGCATCGACATCGATGAAAAGACGATGAAGACCAACCTGCCGGGCATCTTCTCCGGTGGCGACGCATCGCTGGGCGCCGCCACAGCTGTCGAGGCCATCGGCCACGGTCGCCGCGCCGCTTATGCCATCGACGCTTTTCTGAAGGGCGCGGACGATCGCACCATCGCCAAAGTGATCGAGGTTGAACGGCCGAAATTCTTCGACATTGGCGCACACCCCAAACAGCAGGCGAAACTGGCCGAAATGCCGGTGCTGCCGCAGGAAGAACGCGTGTCCTGCTTCGGCACGGATGTCGCGCCTGGCGACACCGGCGCGCTGTCGGCGGTCGGCGCCTTCACGGAAGTGGAGCTCGGCTTTACCGATGAACAGGCGATCACCGAAGCCGAGCGCTGCCTGCAATGCGTCTGTCAGGCAGCCGGCACCTGCGACCTGCAAAAGTACTCGCTGCAATTTGGCGCAGGCACCAAGGAATACCGCGGCCCGCGGGCATTTGCCGACAAAAGCAAAAAGGGAACGGCGCCCGCGAAAATCGCCCAAGCCAAAGCTTGAGTTAAAGCCGACAGATAACAAGGACTGGTTACCATGACGACACCCCAAACCCAACTTCAAGGCTGCAGCGTTGCAGAAGCGCTGGAAGACAACTACATCCAGGAACACAAGGCGCCGACCTCGCTGCGCGAACCCGTGGTGATTGGCGACGATGCACTTGAAGGCTTTTACACGCCGCTGCGCTCGCTGCCGTTTTTCGAACTGCACAAGGAAAAATGCATCCAGTGCCACAACTGCGTGCGCATCTGCGACGAAGTGCAGCACCGCAAGGTCTATACGCTGGATGTGCTCGGCTATCCCGCGCTCGTCAGCGGCACATACAATTACCGCGACACGGAGTGCAACAACTGCGGCCAATGTGTCAGCGCCTGTCCAACCGGCGCGCTCAAAAACCTGCTCGACTCCGGCAAGCTGCTCAGCAGCAAGCGCGATGTGGTGACAACCGTTTGCAGCTATTGCGGCGTCGGCTGCGCCATTGACCTCGAAATCGAAAATGAAAAAGTGGTTGCCGTCAAGGGCAATTTCGTTTCCGATGCCAACGAAGGCAACCTGTGCGTGAAAGGCCGCTTCGGCCATGAGTTCATCAACAGTCCTGAGCGGCTGAAAAAGCCGCTGATCCGTCGCGGCGGCAAGAACAGCCCGCTGGAAGAAGCGAGCTGGGAGGAAGCCATCAAATTTGCGGCAGACGGCCTGAACAAGGTCAAACAGGCGCATGGTGGCGCCGCCATCGGCGGTTTCGCGTCATCGCGCGCCACCAACGAAGACAACTATGTGTTCCAGCGACTGGTGCGCACCGTGCTGCAAACCAACAATATCGACCACTGCGCGCGCCTGTGCCACATGGCATCGGCAGTCGCGCTGGAGATGTCAGTCGGCAGCAGCGCGCCCAGCGCCTCGACCCCGGATGTCCGCGTGGCCGATGCTTTCATCATCGTCGGGTCCAACACCACTGAAACGCACCCCGTGATTTCCAGCGCGGTGATGAAAGCAAAATACGAGGACGGCGCGAAACTCGTCGTCGTCGATCCGCGCCGCATCGAGCTGGTCGATCACGCCGACATCTGGCTGCGCCCGAAAATCGGCACCAATGTCGCCGTGCTCAACGGCATTGCCAATGTGATCATCGCGGAAGGAATGGCGAATGAAGCCTTCATCAAGGAGCGCGCCGAGGATTACGAAGCGTTCAAGGCGACAGTGGCAAAGTACACCCCGGAATTCGTCGAAACCATCAGCGAAGTGCCAGCCGATCGCATCCGCGACGCGGCGCGCGCCTACGGCAAGGCTCAGCGCGGCATGCTGATGTGGGGCATGGGCATCACCCAGCACCTGAGCGGCGTGCAGGGCGCGCTGGCGCTATCCAACCTGATGCTGCTGACCGGCCATGTCGGCCGGCCGGGCGCTGGCTTCATCCCGATTCGCGGCCAGAACAATGTCCAGGGCTGCAGCGACATGCAGGGTCAGCACAATGCGCTGCCCGGCTACCACGGCATCAACAATCCGGAGCACCGCGCCAAATTCGAGAAAGCCTGGAGCGCGCCGCTGCCGAGCAACACCGGTTTGACCGTGGTCGAGATGGAAGAAGCCGCCGTTCACGGCGGCATCAAGGCGCTGTACATCATGGGCGAAAATGTTATGGGCAGCAGCCCGGATGTAAACCATGTCGAGCAAGGCCTTAGGAACCTCGCGTTCCTGGTGGTGCAGGAGCTGTTCCTGAACGAAACTGCCGCGCTGGCCGATGTCGTTTTCCCGGCCTGCAGCTTCGCCGAGAAAGACGGCACCTTCACCAACACCGAGCGCCGCGTGCAGTTGCTGCAGGCGGCGGTTCCGCCGGTGGGCGAATCGAAGCCGGACTGGAAAATCGTTTGCGAAGTCGCTGCCGCAATGGGCATGCCGTTCCCGTACGAAAGTGCCGCGCAGATCATGGAAGAAATCGCCTCGCTGGTGCCATCCTACGGCGGCATCCGCCACGAAAGGCTGAAAAACGGCGGCCTGCAATGGCCGTGTCTCGACACCAGCCATCCGGGCACGCGCTTCCTGTACGCCGAGCGGTTCCCGACCGCCAGTGGCAAAGGCCGGTTCTGTCCGGTCGAATATGACCCCGCCGGCGAAAACGCCGACGACCAGTTCCCGCTGATCCTGTCCACCGGCCGCCTGCTGGAGCATTACCACACCGGTACCATGTCGCGCCGCAACATCGGTCTGGATGCCATGAAACCCGAGGGCGAGGTCGAAGTCAGCCCAGTCGACGCCAACCGCTTCAAGGTAGCGCACGGCGAGAAGGTCAGGCTGGTGTCACACCACGGCGCAATCGAGGTGAAGGTCAAGGTCACGGAGCGCTCGCCGGAAGGCACGGTGTTCTACCCGTTCCACTTCGCCGAAGCCAATGCAAACCGGCTGACCGGTTCGAGCTTCGACAAAATGTCCAAGACACCGGCGTACAAGCGCTCGGCGGCGAGGCTGGAAAAGCTCGCTTAAAAAACGGGG
>CAZAWA010000135.1:0-3333 GCA_964488675.1 uncultured Oxalobacter sp.
GCACAATATTTATGCAGTTTTAAGCCTGAAAATAGTCACTTTACTGGGAGTATATGGCAAAATTATCATAAAACATATGCCCTACGCGCCGGAGATAAATTACTGTATGGGAGTATATGTTTAACATCGGGACAGCGCCCATGCGACATGCTCCCGCACCAGCTCTGCCGGATGCTCCGCCCTGGCATGCAGAGCCGCACCGACTGCAGCGGCATTGCCTCCGGCTGCGGCCGCGTTACCCAGCGCGATGGCGATGTTGCGCAACCACCGGACATGGCCGATGCGCCGGATGGGACTGCCCTCCAGCCGCCGGTTGAATTCTTCCTCGCTCCACGCAAACAGTTCTGTCAATGTCGCGCCATCCAGCCCATTTCGGGTGTCAAAGTCGGGCAGGGACGCCGACTGCGCGAACCGGTTCCACGGACACACGAGCTGGCAGTCGTCGCAGCCGTACACGCGGTTTTCCATTAGTGGGCGCAGTGCCAAAGGTATGCTCCCTTGATGCTCGATGGTCAGGTATGAGATGCAGCGCCGCGCATCCAGCCGGTATGGCGCGGTGATCGCCTGCGTCGGGCAGATGTCGATGCAGGCGCGGCATCGGCCGCAATGATCGCTGTCCGCCGCATCTGCCAGCAGCGGCAGATCGACCAGCATTTCACCAAGGAAGAACATCGAGCCGGCGTCGCGGTGCAGCAGCAGCGTGTTCTTTCCACGCCAGCCCAGGCCGGACTGTGCCGCCAGCGCAACTTCCATCACCGGCGCAGAATCGGTGAACACGCGGTAAGCGAAATCGCCAACCCGCTCGGCGATGCGGTCAGCCAGTTGCTGCAGGCGTGCGCGCAATACGCGATGGTAATCGCGACCGCGCGCGTAAAGCGAGATCGTTGCCGCCATTGGCTCCTGAAGACGCGCAAACTCGCGTTCACGCCAGCCGTCAGAAGTTCCTCGTGGCAAATAGTCCATGCGCGCGACAATCGCACACTTCGCGCCAGGCACCAGATCCGCCGGGCGGGCGCGCAAGGAGCCGTGCGACGCCATGTAGCCCATATCGCCGTGTCTGCCCTCGTCCAGCCAGGCCTGCAAGCCCGATTCGGCGTCCGGTAAGCGCACATCCGTGATTCGGATGTCTGCGAAGCCAAGCTCGCGCCCCCAGGCCCTGATGTCGCGCGTCAGTTCAAAAAAGTCTGTGCCGTTCGTCATTAGAGAAAAATTGGCGCATAATCTGCAAAATTGAAAACTCATTCTATCCGATGCAGCATTTGAAATTTCTCCTTCACGAAGAGGCCGGCACGCTCGCGCTTGGCGCATCGCTCGCTCGCACGCTCGCGCCCGGCCTTGCCATATATCTGCGCGGCGAACTCGGCGCCGGCAAAACCACGCTCACGCGTGCCATCTTGCATGCTGCCGGCCATGCAGGGCATGTCAAAAGCCCGACCTATACGCTGTGCGAACCCTACACCCTTGCGATTGGCGGCCAACCTGTCGAACTGTTCCACTTCGACCTGTACCGCATGAAAAGCGCGGATGAATTCCTTGACGCAGGCTTTCGGGAACACTTTAACGATCAAAGCATCTGCGTCGTCGAATGGCCGGAAAACGGCGAATCCCTGTTGCCGCCACCCGACATTACGATCCATATGACTGTATCCGGTGGGGGGCGTCAGGTAGAATTGGACGCATTGTCCGACAGGGGGATGCAATGCCTGAAACGACTCCATTTCGCTCCCAATCTATGAGCGGCGTCTCAAGACGCACCGTACTGAAGGCGGGTAGCGCGCTGCTGATCTCCGTTTTCGCGCACGGCCTTGCCAGCGCGTCGCAATCGCTGGGGGTGCGCGTCTGGCCGGCCGAGGAGTACACCCGCATCGCGCTGGAAAATGCCACACCGCTGAAAGCCACGCACTTCATCCTGAAGAATCCGGATCGGCTTGTTGTCGACATCGAGGGGCTCGACCTTAGCGGAGCGCTCAAAGACCTGGTCGCCAAAATTCTGCCGGACGATCCCTATGTCAAACAGGTGCGCGTCGGTCAGTTCCGCCCACATGTCATCCGGCTGGTGTTCGATCTCAAGGAACCCATCAAGCCCCAGGTTTTCGCCATCAAGCCGGTCGGTGAATATCGCCACCGCCTGCTGCTTGACCTGCATCCGCTCACGCCACGCGACCCGATCGCCGCGCTGATCGAAAAAGGCGAATGGAAGAACGACATGCCGCAGCAGCCTCAGCAGCCAGCGCCTGCTCCAGCAACTGAAGAAACGCAAGTCCTGCGCATGCAGAAGAAGCCGGGCAAACCCAGCGTCGGCAGACTGCAACTGAACCGCATGATCACCATCGTGCTCGATCCCGGTCACGGCGGCGAAGATCCCGGTGCCGTCGGCAGAAGCGGCAGCCGCGAAAAGGATATCGTGCTGTCGATAGCCAGGCGCCTGAAAGCCAAAATCGAGCAGGAGCCCAATATGCGCGTCGTGATGACACGCAGTGGCGACTACTTCGTGCCGCTCCATGTGCGCGTGCAAAAAGCACGGCAGGCGCAGGCCGACCTGTTCATCTCCATTCACGCAGACGCCTTCATCGAGCCCACTGCGCGCGGCGCATCGGTTTTCGCCCTGTCCGAGAAAGGCGCCTCCTCAACCGCCGCTCGCTGGCTCGCCAAGAAGGAAAACGATGCCGATCTGATCGGCGGTGTCAACATGAAAGGGCATAGCGTGCAGCTCGCCAGCGTGCTGCTCGACCTGTCCACCACGGCACAAATCAAGGACAGCATGAAGCTCGGCAAGGAGATACTGGGGGAAATTGGCGACATCAACCGGCTGCATAAATATCATGTTGAACAGGCTGGCTTTGCTGTACTGAAAGCGCCGGATATTCCGAGCATCCTGATCGAAACCGCGTTCATCTCCAACCCGGAGGAAGAAACCAAACTGCTCAGTCACCAGTATCAGGAACAGGTAGCGGAAGCGATCCTGAGCGGCACCAAAAGATATTTCGCGAAATACCCGCCGATTGCAAAACACAGGATGACCTGATTCTTGGAAGCCGCACAAGTTTGCGCGCCTATCAGGTAAAATGCGCAATTGTTTCAACTTTCCACGAATTCCGTTTCAAGAATGTTTGTGACGCAAAAACAAGCCGCAAGCGGTACAACTGGTACGGCAAGGCGAGGTCGCCAAAGTCACGGACCATTGTGAACTGAAAGCAAAAGCGCTCGTAGCTCAATGGAGACAGTATTGCCCTCCGAAGGCAGGGGCTGCTGGTTCGATCCCAGCGGAACGCGCCGACTCCTGTACACACCAGGAATTCTTAAATATTCACTTCTAAAAACTCCTCAAAATTC
>CAZAWA010000136.1:0-3248 GCA_964488675.1 uncultured Oxalobacter sp.
CACCTTGTCGTCGCGAAAGCGGTGGTTGCCCAGAATGTAGTACCCCGGGTCGGCGATGGTGGTTGAAGGTGTGCGTTTGCCCAACTCCAGCGCAGCCAGCGCCATGAATGGCTTGAAGGTCGATCCCGGCGGATAGGCGCCGCTCAACGGACGGTTCACGAGCGGGCGGTCAAGCGAAGTGTTCAACTCATCCCAGCTTTGCTGATCGATCCCCTCGACAAACAGATTGGGATCGTACGAAGGCATCGACACATACGCAAGGACATCCCCGGTGGAGGGTTCGATCGCCACCAGCGCGCCGCGCCGCTGGCCAAACGCTTCCTCGGCTATCTTTTGCAACTCGATGTCAACTGACAAAATCAGGTTGTCTCCGGCAGTGGCAGAGTTGCGCGAAAGGGTGCGAATTGCCCGCCCACCGGCAGAGACCTCTATTTCCTCATAGCCCGTTGTGCCATGCAGATGCTTTTCGTATTTTTTTTCCACCCCCTCCTTGCCGATATAGTTGGTGCCAATGTAATTGTCATCTTCTCCGCGCTCATCAATCGCGTCCTGATCTTTCTGATTGATGCGGCCGATGTAGCCGATGACATGCGCGGCGACATCTCCCAGCGGATATTGCCGGAACAGACGGGCCTGAATATCGACGCCGGGAAACCGGTAGCGCTGCACCGTGAATCGTGCAACCTCCTCGTCAGTCAGACGCGTCCTGATTGGCACACTTTCAAAGTTTTTCGATTCCTCGAGCAATTTTTTAAATCGCTTTCGATCCTTGGGCTGGATGTCGACGATGGTCGCAAGCTCGTCGATAACGGCATCCAGCCCGCCCTTCGTTATTTTGGCTGGCGTGATTTCCAGCGTGTAGGCAGAGTAGTTGCGGGCCAGCACAACGCCGTTGCGATCCATGATCAGGCCGCGATTCGGGACGACCGGAACAACCGAAATGCGGTTTCCCTCTGCTAGCTCGGCATATTCCCTGTGCTTGACGGCCTGCAACCAGACAAAACGCAGCAGCAGCAACAGGAAGCAAAACAGCACAAACCCGGCGGACACGGCCAGGCGATGCCGAAATAAATGCAGTTCCCGTTCTGTGTTTTTGAGTTTCGACATTGGGCCTATTTGTCAGCGTCAAATCGGACGATTCTCGTCCCGGTTGATCGCGCGCCTCTGCGGTGCCAGCAGCAGCCAGGTGACGAGCGGCCACAACGCGGCAGCCACAAAACTTTCAATAAAAAACAGCCATCCCGGTGTTCGACCGTTGACAACATACTGAACCAGACACTGCACGGCTTGCGTCAATAACAGGAGCAGCAACACATGCGCTGACTGCTGCGGTAGGCGGAACCATAGCACCCGACGATGGATTGTGATGGCAAAGTAGGACAGTAGTGTATAGGCAAGGGCATTTTCGCCGAACAGGGTAGCGTCGTTGACATCCATCAGCAAACCCATGAAAAAAGCCAGACCAATCCCCGCCCTGCGGGGCTGATGTATGCCCCAGAAAACCAGCGCCAGCGCAACGAAATCCGGCACTCCAACCGTTCGTCCCCAGGCCTGAACATTCAGCAGGAAGGCCACGAGAAGCGTCATGCCGATAAAAATCGGGCTGGCGGGCAACAGAATGTGCTGCGGACGGTTCATTTCACCGCCTCCTGCTGGGCAGGCGAACTGGCTGACGCGGCACGATAACGCTTGCGGCCCGGTCTTTCGGTCGTCTCGTCAGGGGCGGGGCGGGGCTGAATGCTCATATCTACCAGCAGGATCAGCAAATGGCGGTTGCGGTCCATGCCGGCCAGTGGCTGGCACACAATCCCCCCAAAAGCGCCTGCCGCGCCGCTTTCGATCTGAATCACCTTGGCCACAGACAGCCCCGTCGGGTATACACCATCAATGCCGGAAGTGACCAGGGTGTCGCCAACCTGGATATCTGCATTCGCAGGCAGAAAACGCATATCCAGCAGCCCTGACTTTCCGCGACCGTACACCACCGTGCGCAAACCATTGCGCACAACCTGCACCGGAATCGCCTGATTCTTGTCCGTCAGCAGCGTCACTTCCGCCGTCATCGGGAAGGCGCGGGTTATCTGCCCGACCACACCGCCCTCGTCTATCACTGGCTGCCCCTGCAATACGCCATCCTGAGTGCCTCGATTGAGGATGATCTTTCGCGTGAAAGCATCGCGCGCATCGAACAGGATTTCAGCCACGACCGATTTTGCCGTCAGTTGTTCACGGGTGGCCAGTATCTTGCGCAAGTGTGCATTCTCGCCAGCCAGAGCCTGCGACTGCTGCAAAACCTGCGCGTTCTCGATTTGCCGCTGCTGCAGTTCCCTGATCTCCTTTTCCAGCGCTGCGCGGGTGGAAAAATAGTCTGCGATGGAGACGACAGCATCTCTGGGCAGCAGTGCCGCCCTTTGCAGCGGGTAGAGTATGCCGTTGAGTACATGACGCACCGGTTTGAGAACATGCCAGCGCGAATCAGCCACCAGCAAGGCAACCGCCAGCAGGGCGAAAAACGCCATTTTCAGGAAGGCGGGCACTCCCTGTCTGAAAAGTGGCGGCGGATTGTATTCCATGTGACGATTTTAAAAGTGCGCTGACTATTCCGGTGATGCCCGCGAGACAAACCAACCCCCCTGCAACCCGGGATCCCGTTCAATGCGCAAATAGGCGACCAGCGGGAAAGCGGTTCGCCCTGTCACCTTACTCCTGCGAGAAAATCCCGCCGAGTTGGTCGATGCGCTCAAGCGCGATGCCACAACCGCGCACCACACAGGTCAGCGGATCTTCGGCTATCAGCACCGGCAGGCCGGTCTCCTCCATCAGCAGGCGGTCAATGTCGCGCAGCAATGCGCCGCCGCCGGTCAGCATCATGCCCTTTTCGGCAATGTCTGCGCCCAGTTCAGGCGGGGTCTGCTCCAGTGCATTCTTGACCGCAGACACGATGTTGTTCAGCGGGTCGGTCAAGGCTTCCAGAATCTCATTGCTGGAAATATTGAACGACCGCGGGATGCCTTCAGAAAGATTACGCCCCTTGACTTCCATTTCGCGCACATCCGAACCCGGAAAGGCCGAGCCGATATTCTTCTTGATCGCTTCAGCCGTCTGCTCGCCGATCAGCATGCCATAGTTGCGGCGGATGTAATTAATGATGGCCTCGTCAAACTTGTCGCCGCCGACGCGCACGGAACCCTTGTATACCATGCCGCCCAGCGAAATGATGCCGACTTCGGTCGTGCCGCCGCCAATAT
>CAZAWA010000137.1:0-3221 GCA_964488675.1 uncultured Oxalobacter sp.
GGGTGGGCGCCGGTTTCCAAACAACGAAATTACCGACATTTCCTTTGCGATTGGCGTGGATCCGCCTGGCGTAAAGGACCATCCGGATTTAAGCAGTCTGCGGTACGGGAAAATATGCATCCTGGCAGACGCCGATGTCGACGGTTCACATATTCAGGTATTGCTGCTGACACTGTTTTTCCGGCATTTTCCAAAGTTGATCGAAAACGGTCATATTTGTGTCGCTCGCCCTCCGCTTTTCCGCATCGATGCGCCGGCAAGAGGCAGAAAACCTCTGCAAAAACTTTATGCGCTTGATGACGGCGAGCTGAACGCAATTGAAGACAAGCTGCGCAAGGACGGCATTAAGGACGGGGCATGGTCGATTTCCCGCTTCAAGGGGCTGGGCGAAATGAATGCCGAACAACTTTGGGAAACCACGATGAATCCTGACACACGCCGCCTGTTGCCGGTCAAACTCGGCGACTTCAGCCAGACCGACTCCGAGGATCGCTTCAACATGCTAATGGGAAAAGGTGAAGCTGCCGCACGGCGCGCATGGATGGAAGAGCATGGCAATGAGGCCGAAGCCGATATTTGAGAACGGCATGCCTGGAAGCAACGGCGTCGTTGCACAACTTTGCCGCGCTATGGCAGCCTCAATTTATACCGAAGCCTGAATCTAATTTTTAATATGTTGAAATGACTGCACAAGCCAACCTGTTTGAACGAACCGGCACCCAGCCGGATGACGAGGCGCTGACGCTTGCGACCTTTGCCGAACGCGCCTACCTTGATTACGCCATTTCTGTCGTCAAGGGGCGCGCCCTGCCGGATGTCTCCGACGGGCAGAAGCCGGTGCAGCGCCGCATCCTGTATGCAATGAACGAACTCGGGCTGAACGCCGCCGCCAAGCCGAGAAAATCTGCCGCCGTGGTCGGCGATGTGCTGGGCAAACTGCACCCGCATGGAGATCAGTCGGTCTATGACGCACTGGTAAGAATGGCGCAGGATTTTACGCTGCGTTATCCCCTGATCGACGGGCAAGGAAATTTCGGTTCACGCGACGGCGATGGCGCGGCGGCCATGCGCTACACCGAAGCGAGACTGACACCGATTGCCAGGATGCTGCTCGACGAAATCGACTTGGACACGGTCGACTTCCAGCCCAACTACGACGGCTCGTTTCAGGAGCCGAAACTACTGCCTGCGCGCTTGCCGTTGCTGCTACTGAACGGCTCGTCCGGCATAGCAGTCGGCATGGCAACCGAAATTCCGTCGCACAACCTGACTGAAGTGGCAAATGCCGCAATCGCCCTGATCCGCAATCCAGCCCTCAATCACGACGAATTGATGGCCATCATTCCAGGTCCGGACTTCCCCGGTGGCGGACAGATCATCACCCCGCCTGCGGCAATAGCAGACATGTATGCCAGCGGTCGTGGCAGCGTGAAGGTGCGCGCACGATGGAAAATCGAAGAACTGGCGCGCGGCCAGTGGCAAGCGGTCGTGACAGAACTGCCACCCGGAACCTCAACGCAAAAAGTTCTGGAAGAAATCGAGGAACTGACCAACCCCAAGATTCGCGCCGGCAAGAAAACGCTCTCTCCAGAACAACTATCGCAAAAGCAGTTCATTCTGTCCGCACTGGATGCCGTGCGCGACGAATCCGGGCGCGAGGCGCCGGTCAGACTGGTTTTCGAGCCAAAGTCACGCAATCAGGATCAGGACGCGTTCATGCAAATGCTGCTGGCGAACACTTCACTCGAATGCAACGCCTCACTGAACATGGTGATGATTGGCGGCGATGGCCGGCCGCGACAGAAGTCACTCGGTGAAATTCTGCGCGAATGGACAGCATTCCGTTTTGCGACGGTCACGCGCAGAACGAAATTCCGGCTGGCCAAAGTGGATGATCGCATTCACATTCTCGAGGGACGCGAAGCGGTGCTGCTCAACATCGACAAGGTCATTCGTCTGATCCGCAATTCGGACGAACCCAAGACTGACTTGATCAAAACTTTCAAGCTGAGCGAGCGGCAAGCTGAGGATATTCTGGACATTCGCCTGCGACAGCTTGCGAAACTTGAATCCATCAGAATCCGTCAGGAACTTGACGAACTACACAAGGAAAAAATCTCTTTACATGAGCTGCTAGATCGTCCCGCCTCGATGAAACAGTGCATTATCCGTGAGATTGAAACCGACCGGAAAGCGTTCGGCGATGCACGCCGCACACTGATTGAGGAAGCACAACGCGCAGCCGTCGAACAGAAAGTCATCGACGAACCCGTCACCGTGGTGATCTCCCAGCGCGGCTGGGTGCGCGCGCGAACTGGACATGGACATGATGCTTCACAATTCAGTTTCAAGTCGGGCGACGGCAAGTATGGCACATTCGAATGCCGTACCATCGATCACCTGCTTGCATTCGGTTCCAGCGGCCGCGTCTACACTGTTCCTGTTTCCGCACTGCCCGGCGCAAGGGGCGATGGCGTCCCGGTCACCACGCTGGTCGATCCGGCAAGTGGCGAACGAATCGTGCATTATTTCGTAGGCACCGCGGATACACCATTGCTGATCGCCTCAAGCGGCGGCTACGGGTTCAGCGTCAGGGCGGGCGACATGATCAGCCGCCTGAAAGCTGGAAAATCTTTCGTCTCGTTAGAGGAGGGGGAAGAGTTGCTGCCGCCCAGCGTGATCTCGAACGAGGCAAACGCCATTGCCTGCCTGTCGCAGAAAGGCAAGCTGCTTATTTTTTCGCTGAATGATATCCGAACGCTATCCAATGGAGGGCGTGGCGTGATCCTGATGGGGCTGGACGACAAGGAAACAATGCTGGCAACACAACCAATCAGCGAAAAAGGCATGACCGTCTCTGGCAAGGGCCGTGGCGGCAAGGAGCAGGAAGTCCGTCTGTCCGTATCCGCGCTCGTAAACTACACCGGCAAACGCGCTCGCAAGGGAAGAAAACTCGATGTGAAATTCAGGGCGGAAACGCTGATTGCTCTTTAACTCAGCGAAGTTCGCAGGTTGGGCTGAGCATTGAGAAGCCCGACCTTCACCGAAGGCGTTGGGCTTCATGATGTTCAGCCCAAGCTGCCCGACTGCGCCGTTGCCGCCTCTGGCCGTAGTGCCCTCTCTCAAAATCAACGATTAAGCCAGTTCGGCAATCAATTCTATTTCGAGGCACGAACCCAGAGGAATCTGCGCCACGCCAAAAGCGGAACGGGCGTGCCGCC
>CAZAWA010000138.1:0-3177 GCA_964488675.1 uncultured Oxalobacter sp.
ATCCGGACACGCTGTTTTTCAGCCGCCGCCTGTCGATGGAAGGTGATACCGAGCTTGGCTTGATGGTGAAAAATACGCTGGATGCGATCGATTTGTCGGTATTCGATCTGGCGAAGACGGCGCCGGGCAGGTTGCTGGCCGAGTTGAAGGCGCGCCTGAAATTTCCGTCATGAAAAATGGGTCAGCCGCTTGTTACGCAAAGCGCAAGTTTCGCTGACCCCGTATTTCCAAAGCGGCGTTCGTTGCCGCAACCCCGCTTATTCGTCTTTGACGAGTTTCCAGGAACGCTGCCGCTTGCCGGCATCTTCGATATCTTCATGGTCGGCGCAATGGCCGATGACCCGATCCTTTGGAATTTTGGTTGCCCTTGAGATCTCTGCATTGGAGAACGCCTGATCGTAGGCCTTGGACCGCAGAAGAAAATCGTAAATGGCGGCACTTTCCCTTTTGTTTCTTCTTCTAACCCAGATCGATTTAATGCCGCCGTAAATCAGGGCGCCGCCAATCGGAAGCAGCAGGAAAATGATGACGGCGGCGGCCGTATTTTTCTTGATAAATGTAATCAGTGAGTCCATGCGTGTTTCGGGAGATTGTTATCGGGTTCGGTGACGGCAGACGGGGCGTCTGAATCGGCAATTGTGCGGTATGCGGCGTCTGCCGTCAATGTTGTCGTTCAGGTTGAAAGCGACCGGCCGACGATTTTCTCCACCGATTCGACCTTGCTTTTCAGGCGGCTGTTCTTGCCAGCGCGATAGTCGACGCGGATGTTGAGCGAAATGCGGTCGCAGTCCTTTTCCAGCGCCTTGAAACAACCTGTGACGACGGCATTGACCTGATCCCATTCGCCTTCGAGGATGGTTCCCATCGGGTGCATCTTGTAGGTGACGCCGCTCTTGTCGATAACCTCCAGGCAGCGAGCGACGAATTCCGAAAGGTTGACGCCCTTGTCGTTCGGGTAGATTTGCAAGTCAAGCAGTACCATTTTGATCTCCTTAGTAATATTGGCAACAGGGGGTTTTTGACTATACCGCAATTTGCTCGATTGCCGGCTGCAGCCGGAGCAAATCGCCGAAGGCTGTTTGAAGTGGCAGCGGGTTGCCGCTCGTGAAGGCATGCAGGCGGCCATCTGTGGTGCCGTCTCGCAGCAAATCATTCTGTTCCAGCAGCCGCACCAGCTGACGGGCGACCGGCTCGCCCGTGTCAATGATCGTCAGTTGCGTCAGCCCCATCTGCAAGGCAACATCTTCAATCAGTGTCTGCACGAAGGGGTAGTGCGTGCAGCCCAGCACCAGCGTGTCCACCCCGCTGTCCGCAAGCGGGGCGATGCAACGGCGTACCAGCGATTTGGTGGCTTCTGAATCCAGCTCCCCCTTTTCGATTTGGTCCGCCAGCCCGGTACAGGCTTGCGATATGAACAGCACGCCTGTCGATGCTGTCAGTTTGTCGCGAAGCGCCTGAAATTTATCACTGGCGATGGTGCGATCGGTCGCCATCACGCCGACGCGGCGCGATTTCGTCAGGGCCGTGGCGGGATTCAGGCCAGGTTCGACACCGACGATGGGGAGTGCTGGATACTGTTCGCGCAGTTGCCGGACGCCAGCGGCGGTGGCGGTATTGCAGGCGACCACCAGCGCCTTGCAGCGGCGAAGTAGCAGAAATTGTGCGATTGCCAGCGTACGCGCAACAATGGCCTGCTCCGGCTTGTCGCCGTATGGCGCATGGGCGGAGTCGGCGAAATAAATCAGGTTTTCGTGCGGCAGTTGCGCCCTGATATGCCGCAGCACCGACAGCCCGCCTATGCCGGAGTCAAAAATGCCGATGGGGGCATCGTTGCGGGTCGTTGCTCGCGGCATGTTAGTGGCGATCAGCTTTGCTTCTTGACGGGAATCTTGCCGCCGGGGAGGGTGGCGATGATGGCCTGCCATTCTTTCGGCGCGGTGTCGTGCACCGATGTGCCGTTGGAGTCGACCGCAACCGTGACCGGCATGTCCTGTACTTCAAATTCGTAGATGGCTTCCATGCCCAGATCAGCGAAGCCGACAACTTTGGCCGACTTGATGGCGCGGGAAACGAGATAGGCTGCGCCACCCACTGCGATCAGGTACGCGGATTTGTGTTTCCTGATCGATTCTATCGCTTCCGGGCCGCGCTCTGCCTTGCCGACGGAGGCGATTAGCCCGACCTCCCCCAGCATCAGGTCCGTGAACTTGTCCATGCGGGTTGCGGTAGTCGGGCCGGCCGGGCCGACGGCTTCGTCACGCACCGGATCGACCGGGCCGACATAATAGATCACGCGGTTGGTGAAATCGACCGGCAGTTTCTCGCCCTTCGCCAGCATGTTCTGTATGCGCTGGTGCGCGGCGTCACGACCGGTCAGCATTTTTCCGTTCAACAACAGGGTTTGCCCCGGCTTCCAGGAGGCGACCTGTTCTTTGGTGAGGGTATCGAGGTTAATCCGTAAAGATTTTTCGGTGTCGGGCTGCCAGTTTACGGCCGGCCAGGTCGAGAGCGGCGGCGGGTCGAGGTATGCCGGGCCGGAGCCGTCCAGCACGAAATGCGCATGGCGCGTGGCGGCGCAGTTCGGGATGATGGCGACCGGCTTGGACGCGGCGTGAGTCGGATACATCCTGATCTTCACATCCATCACGGTGGTCAGGCCGCCCAGTCCTTGTGCGCCGATGCCAAGCGCATTGATCCTGTCGCACAGTTCTATGCGCAATTCTTCGGTCTTGTCCTTCGGGCCGCGCGCCTTGAGTTCGTACATGTCCATGTCTTCCATCAGCGATTCCTTGGCCATCAGCATCGCTTTTTCGGCGGTTCCGCCGATACCGATGCCGAGTATCCCTGGCGGGCACCAGCCTGCGCCCATCCCTGCCACCTCTTCCAGCACGGCGTCGACCACTGAATCGGAGGGGTTCAGCATGATGAGGGCAGCCTTGTTTTCGGAGCCGCCGCCTTTGGCGCCGACATGCACGTCCACCGTATTGCCGGGAACGATTTCAGTGAAGATTACGGCCGGGGTGTTGTCGCGGGTATTCTTGCGCCCGAACCGAGGGTCGGCGACTACCGAGGCGGGCAGCCTGTTGTCCGGGTGCAGGGATGCCCGGCGAACCCCCCCTTCACCGAGGGGGACGCGAGCAGCGCCGGCGCCTTCAGCATCAGCGTCACCCTGCGCAG
>CAZAWA010000139.1:0-3140 GCA_964488675.1 uncultured Oxalobacter sp.
TTTGTCGCCGCCACTGCAACCGGAACCCTTGAATAACTTGCAGCCCAGCGAAAGGATGCCGACTTCGGTCGTGCCGCCGCCAATATCCACCACCATCGACCCGGTAGCGTCCGATATCGGCAAACCGGCGCCAATTGCCGCCGCCATCGGCTCCTCGATCAGGTAGACCTTCGACGCCCCGGCCCCGAGCGCGGATTCGCGAATCGCTCGACGCTCGACCTGGGTCGAACCGCAAGGCACACAGACAATGATGCGCGGCGAGGGGCGGAAGAACTTGGTATCGTGCACCATGCGAATAAACTGCTTGAGCATCTGCTCGGTCACGGTGAAGTCCGCGATCACGCCATCCTTCATCGGGCGGATCGCCTCGATGTTGCCTGGCACTTTGCCCAGCATCTGCTTGGCTTCCCGGCCTACCGCCTGGATGGTTTTTTTGCCATTCGGGCCACCCTCCTGGCGGATGGCAACGACCGACGGCTCGTCCAGCACGATGCCTTTGTCTCGCATGAAAATCAGGGTGTTGGCAGTGCCAAGATCAATGGCTATGTCGTTAGAAAAATAACCGCGAAAAAATCCAAACATGAAATCGTCCTGTATTGCGCAACGATAAGCGCGCATTAAGCGTGTTGACGGGGGGCTTTCGAACCCGCATACATGGCGCTGGCTCTGCCTAACGCACATAAAGGCCACATTCTACCTTATAATTTGCCCGATATTAGCCCGTATTTGTTGCCAAAATCTCATGCCAAACATGGTTTTATGCAAGATGAATGCGGCTTGCAACAACCTTGACCGGCATCCCTGAAAACATCATGTCCCTCACCCTATCCGATGTCAAACATATTGCCGATTTGTCCCAGCTTGCGCTTTCAGACGATCAGGCCCAGAAGACGCTAGGACAACTCAACGGGATTTTCGCGCTGGTCAACCAGATGAGCGCTGTCGATACCACGGGCATCGAACCCCTGAGTCATCCGATCGCCGCCTGCATGCCCGATCTTTCCCTGCGCCTGCGAGAAGACACCGTACTGGAACCCAACATGCGCGAGGCTTACCAAAAGTCCGCGCCCGTAACCCAGGACGGCCTGTACCTGGTACCCAAGGTCATCGAGTAACTTTTTCAGAAATAACCACGGCGTCAACCACAGACGCTTCGGAACCGGACGGTCATGCACAACAAATCCATAAAAGAACTATCGACCCTGCTGCACGGCAAGCAAATTTCCGCCACTGAACTGGCGCAACTGTTTCTTGCCCGTATCCGGCAAAGCGACCTGAACGCCTTTTTGCATGTCGACGAGGCGCTGACCCTGGCGCATGCGGCCGACGCCGATGCACGCTTCAGCTTCGGCGACGCCACCGCGCTGACCGGCATCCCGATTGCACACAAGGACATTTTCGTCACGCGAAACTGGCGTTCGACCGCTGGCTCGAAGATGCTCGCGAACTATGTCAGTCCCTTCGATGCGACCGTAGTAGCAAAATTTACCGATGCCGGTGCCATCACCCTTGGCAAGCTGAATTGCGACGAGTTCGCGATGGGTTCATCGAACGAAAATTCATTTTTCGGCGCGGTAAAGAACCCCTGGGACAAAACGGCAATTCCTGGTGGCTCCTCGGGCGGATCGGCAGCCGCCATCGCCGCGCGCCTTGCGCCTGCCGCGACCGGAACCGATACCGGCGGATCGATTCGCCAGCCCGCCTCTCTGTGCGGCATCACCGGCATCAAACCAACCTATGGCCGCGTGTCGCGCTTCGGCATGATCGCCTACGCCTCATCGCTCGATCAGGGCGGCCCGATGGCGAAAACGGCGGAAGACTGCGCGTTGCTGCTGAACACAATGGCCGGTTTCGATTCGCGCGACTCGACCAGCCTGCGCCGCCCCGATGAAGACTTCACGCAGAACCTGGGCAAGCCGCTGGCCGGCTTGCGCATCGGCGTGCCGAAAGAGTACTTTGGCGAAGGGCTGGCTTCCGATGTCGAACTGGCAGTTCGTACTGCCCTGGCGGACTACGAAAAGCTCGGCGCAAAACTGATCGATATTTCCCTGCCAAACACATCTTTGTCCATCCCGGTCTACTATGTCATCGCGCCGGCTGAAGCCTCGTCCAACCTGTCACGCTTTGACGGCGTGCGCTACGGCCACCGCGCAAAGGATTACACTGACCTGCAGGACATGTATCGCAAAACTCGCGCCGAAGGTTTCGGCGAGGAAGTGCAGCGCCGCGTCCTGATCGGCACCTATGTGCTGAGCCACGGCTATTACGACGCGTATTACCTTCAGGCGCAGCGCATCCGCCGTCTGATCGCGCAGGATTTCCAGCAGGCATTCACCCGGTGCGATGTCATCATGGGTCCGGTGTCCCCCACCGTGGCATGGGATATTGGCGACAAAGCCGACGACCCGGTGGCGAACTATCTGGGCGACATTTTTACGCTCTCAACCAATCTTGCCGGCCTGCCTGGCATGTCGATCCCGTGCGGATTCGGTCAAGGCACAAAAAACGCGAGCCGACCGGTCGGACTGCAACTGACCGGAAATTATTTTGACGAATCGCGGCTGTTGAATATTGCGCACCAATTCCAGCTGGCGACCGACTGGCATTTGCGAGCGCCAGCGGGCATTTGATTATTTGCGGGACAGCGTTTAGCGAAGCGCACTCTGTCCCCAACATTGTAAATTTTGCGGGACAGAATCACTCCTCGACGGGGACAGCGTTGCAACTCTCTCCCCGTGCAATAAAAGCAGCGCAAGCTGTCCCTAACTGATCAGGAGAACAGAATCATGCAATGGGAAGTCGTCATCGGGATGGAAACGCATGTGCAACTCTCCACCCAGTCCAAAATTTTCAGCGGCGCAGCAACGGCTTTCGGCGCCGAGCCAAACACCCAGGCCTGTCCGGTCGATCTGGCCCTGCCCGGCGTGCTGCCGGTAATGAACCGGGGCGCAGTCGAACGCGCCATCCAGTTCGGCCTCGCAGTTGACGCCAATATCGCGCCACTGTCCGTGTTTGCCCGCAAGAATTATTTCTACCCGGATTTGCCCAAGGGCTATCAGATCAGCCAGTACGAAAAGCCGGTGATCGAAGGCGGCAAGGTTTCTTTCGTGCTGGAGCGGGAGGGGAAAGCCGAATTGCGA
>CAZAWA010000140.1:0-3129 GCA_964488675.1 uncultured Oxalobacter sp.
GTCGTGTTCTTCTACCCGGCCGACTTCACCTTCGTCTGCCCGACCGAACTGGGCGATCTCGCCGACCACTATGCCGGCCTGCAGGAAATTGGCGTCGAAGTGTATTCTGTCTCGACCGACACGCATTTCACGCACAAGGCATGGCACGACGCATCTGACACGATCAAGAAAATCAAGTTCCCGATGATCGGCGATCCGACTGGCGTTATTTCCCGCAACTTCGATGTCATGATCGAGTCGGAAGGTCTGGCGCTGCGCGGAACCTTCATCATCGACCCGAAAGGTCGCATCAAGGTGTGCGAAGTCCACGACCTCGGCATCGGCCGTTCGGCCAAGGATCTGGTGCGCAAGGTGCAGGCAGCGCAATATGTAGCAACCCACAAGGGCGAAGTCTGTCCGGCTTCCTGGCAACCGGGTGGCGAAACGCTCAAACCGTCGCTGGAGCTGGTGGGCAAGATTTGACGGAACGGTTGGCGTCAGAGGTGCCCGGTGCAATGCGCCGGGTTTTTTGCGTATAAAAATTAAAAAAGGCGAGAACCCCATGTTGGATGCAAACACGAAGACGCAGGTAGCCAGCTATTTCGAAAAAATTGTGCAGCCGGTTGAAATGGTTGCCCATGTCGACGATGGCGAAAAGGCCCGGGAGATGGTGTCGCTGCTGCACGATATTGTGGGCATATCCGACAAGGTTTCGCTGACGGAGAGGCGCGATTCCGGGGAACGCACACCGTCTTTTGACATCAGACGGACGGGTGGCAAGGCTGGCATTCGCTTTGCAGGCATTCCGATGGGGCATGAATTTACCTCGCTCATACTCGCGCTGCTTCAGGTGGGGGGGCATCCCCCCAAGGTCGAGCCGGAGGTTATCGAACAGATCCGCGCGCTTCAAGGCCCATACCATTTCGAAACCTACATCTCGCTGACATGCCAGAACTGTCCTGAAGTAATCCAGTCGCTCAACCTGATGGCGGCGCTCAATCCGGCCATCACCAGCGTGATGATCGATGGCGCAATTTATCTGGATGAAATCAAGGAGCGCCGGATCATGGCCGTGCCGACCATTTTCCTGAACGGGGAGCCGTTCGGACAAGGGCGCATGACGGTAACGGAAATCCTCGCCAAGCTCGACACGGGAGTTTCTGCCAGAGAGGCGGAGAAAATCGCGGCAAAGGAACCGTTTGAAGTTCTGATCATAGGAGGCGGCCCCGCTGGATCCGCGGCGGCCATTTATGCGGCGCGCAAGGGAATACGAACCGGCATCGTCGCAGAGCGGTTTGGCGGGCAGGTGCTGGACACGATGGCGATCGAAAATTTTATCTCGGTGAAGGAAACGGAGGGGCCAAAGCTCGCCTCCGCGCTGGAAAGCCATGTCAGGAGCTACACCGTCGACATCATGAACCTGCAGCGCGCCGAGTCTCTGGTGCCGGGTGACATGATCGAGGTGAAGCTGGCAAGCGGCGCGTCACTGAAAAGCAAAACCGTCATCCTCGCCCCTGGCGCGCGCTGGCGCGAAATGAATGTTCCAGGCGAGCAGGAATACCGCGGCAAGGGCGTTGCCTACTGCCCGCACTGCGACGGGCCGCTGTTCAAGGGCAAGCGCGTTGCGGTCATCGGCGGCGGTAATTCGGGCGTGGAAGCCGCGATCGATCTGGCAGGCATCGTCAGCCATGTGACGCTTCTCGAATTTGACACGCAACTGCGCGCAGATGCCGTGTTGCAGAAAAAACTGTTCAGCCTGTCGAATGTGACGGTGGAAACGCAAGCATTGACGACAGAGGTGACGGGGGATGGCAGCAAGCTTAACGGTCTGACCTACAAGGATCGCGCAACCGATGCCAGCCATCATCTCGAACTGGAAGGCGTGTTCGTGCAAATTGGCTTGACGCCCAGCACTGCCTGGCTCAAGGGCAGTGTGGAACTCAACAAGTTTGGCGAAATCGTGGTGGACAGCCACGGTCGCACCTCTGTTCCGGGTGTGTTTGCAGCGGGTGACGCCACCACTTCACCATTCAAGCAAATCATCATCGCGATGGGTGATGGCGCCAAGGCGTCATTAAGCGCGTTCGAGCATTTGATACGCAACTAGGGCGCCTTGCCTCGGCCACCGTCTCGTGCACCCAGAAGACGCCCTCGTCTGGCAGCTGGGTGCGCCAGATGGCTGATTAAGCGAAGACTTTCTGCAAGTGCGCGCGGTACCGGAGGACATCTTTTTCAACTTCCGGCTGCTTGACCACATCATTGCACATGAAGGTCGGCAAAGGCGACAGGCCAAGAAATTGATTGGCCTTGTGAAATGGAAAGTAAACGGCATCTACGCCCTTGCCTTCGAAGAACTGGTCAGAATCCGTGAAGGCTTCCAGCGGCGCATTCCATGTGACCGACAACATGTAGGATTTGCCCTGCAGCAGTCCGCCGGAGCCATAATTTTTGCTGGGGTCTGAACGGGTGCGGCCATCGTCTGCAAACAGTTTGTTCCAGCCCGCAGTGAATACCTCGTCGACATATTTCTTCAAGATCCATGGTTCGCCCATCCACCAGGCAGGCATCTGGTAGATGATGGTGTCGGCCCACAAGTACTTCTCAACCTCTTCCTCAAGCTTGTAGCCGCCATCAACGATGGTGGTTTTTGCGCGGTGACCAGCCTTTACCAGTGCCCCTTGCGCGATTTCAGTCAGGTAGGCGTTCAGCTTGCCTCCCGATGAGCCAAATTCCTTGCCTGCATTGATTATCAGTATGTTGCTCATAATGTTTGTGACTCCTTGAATTTATTGAGTATTAACATCCGCTGCCGTATCAGGCTGCTGCGCGCAATGCCGCATCGGTTGCGTCAGATTTTGCCAGCACCCATGTAGCAGTTCAACAGGCGCACGAATCATGCAACCTCCCCCGTCAGATGTCTGATCATAGCCCACCGCTTGCTCTTGAGGGTTGCTTCGGATTGTCGTGCGAAAGAAGGCATAAGCGGGAGGCGGGGTGAGCAAGCCGACAGTGACTAGGGCGCGTTCACACTAAAGCGATTCGCACGCACCCGTTTAGGGCGAACACGCCATAATAACGCGACGCGTTATTAGTTTGCCTGAAGCGCGCATCCAAGCGTGATTTCTGGCGCGATAACACCCGATATGCTCA
>CAZAWA010000141.1:0-2977 GCA_964488675.1 uncultured Oxalobacter sp.
TTCGCTGACGGCGGAAATCGGATTGATGAAAGCGGGTGAACAACTGGCAGCCATGGAAATGATGGCGGTCAATCCCATGGAACGCGTGCTGGCGCCACGATTCTGGGCGGGCGTGATTGCGATGCCGGTGCTGGCGGCGATATTCAGCGCCGTTGGCGTGATCGGTGGTTACATCGTGGGCGTGCAGCTGATAGGTGTGGACGAAGGCGCGTTCTGGTCGCAGATGCAAAGCGGCGTGGATATCTGGGATGACATCGGAAACGGCGTGATCAAGAGCGTGGTATTTGGTTTTGCGGTATCGTTTACTGCCCTCTATCAGGGATATGAGGCGCAGCCGACGCCGGAAGGGGTGGCGCGCGCGACGACAAGAACTGTTGTTATTGCGTCACTGGTGGTGCTGTGGCTGGATTTTATCCTCACGGCATTCATGTTTAAGTAGGATTAAATAAAGGAACCGGCAATTTGGCCGTAGTAGAATGGCCAGTTCAATGAAAACCTTGATGGTTCTCAATGTGCGCCGAAGATTAGGCATGATTATGCAAAGAAAATCTCTCGACATCTGGGTGGGGCTGTTTGTGCTGCTGGGTGCCGCGGCACTGATGTTTCTGGCGCTGAAGGCGGGCAACATGAGTTCAATCTCATTTGAAAAGACCTATCCGGTCGTAAGCCGCTTCGATAATATCGGTGGACTGAAGCCGCGCGCGCCGGTCAAGAGTGCGGGTGTCGTGGTCGGCAGGGTGGGCGAAATCAATTTTGACGACAAGGGTTTTCAGGCGCTGGTGATCATGAACCTGGAAGAGCGCTACAAGTTCCCGAAGGACAGCACGGCGAAAATTCTGACTTCCGGGTTGCTGGGAGAGCAATACATCGGTATCGAGGCAGGCGGGGACACGGATGTGCTGGCTTCCGGTGACAAAATCAACATGACGCAATCGGCGGTAGTGCTGGAAAATTTGATAAGCCAGTTCCTGTTCAACAAGGCAGCCGAAGGAAAGGATTCAAAATGAAGACCCGCACGATATCAGGCAAGATTGCCGTGGCGTTGCTGGTTGCCGGTCTGGCTTCCGGCTGTGCGACGAAGAACAATCCGAAGGATCCCTTCGAGGGATACAACCGCGCGATGTTCTCGTTCAACGAAACCGTCGACAAGGTTGCGCTGAAGCCCGTGGCAACGGTTTACCAGAAAGCGCTGCCGTCGTTCGTGCAAACCGGCGTCGGCAATTTCTTCGGAAACATTGGCGATGTCTGGATTGCCGCCAACAACCTGATGCAGGGCAAGGTCGAGGACGGCATGTCGGATGTGGCGAGGGTCACCATCAATACGAGCTTCGGCTTGCTGGGTGTGCTGGATATCGCCTCGGAGGCGGGCTTGCCCAAGCATAACGAGGATTTCGGACAGACGCTTGGCCGGTGGGGTTTCCGTTCCGGCCCTTATGTCGTGCTGCCCCTGATCGGTCCGTCGACGGTGCGCGACACGATTGCCTTGCCCGCAGATTATTTTGGCGACCCATTGGGATACAAGCATCCGGTGCATGTGCGCAACTACGCAGCGGGCGTGAGGATCGTCGATCGCAGGGCCGCCTCGCTGGAGGCAGGCAAACTGGTCGAGGAAGCGGCGCTGGACAAATATGAATTCGTGCGCGATGCCTACATGCAGCGCAGGATGAGTCTTGTCAGCGACAACGGCGCGTCCGAAAAGAAACCCGACTACGACAGTGAGGGCGACAACGGCAAGCCGGCAAAACGACTGGCTCCTGTGACACCTTCATCAACCCAATAATTTTTGTACATTCCAACGCGACTGAAACGAAGCGATATGAAAACCCTGAAACAAACCATAGCCGTCATATTTTCCCTTGCCGCCCTGTTCTTTGCAGGCAGCGCGCTTGCGCAGGAAGCGCCCGATGCGCTCGTGAAGCGCATCAGCCAGGATGTGCTGGACACCGCGAAAGCGGACAAGGCCATCCAGTCCGGCAACCAGAAGCGCATCCGCACACTGGTGGAGGCCAAGATATTGCCGCATGTCGACTTCAATCGCATGACCTCACTGGCAGCCGGCCGCCACTGGCGCACGGCAACGCCACAGCAGCAACAGCGCCTGACGAAGGAATTCCGCGACTTGCTCATCCACACCTATTCCGGCGCGATTGCGCAAATCCAGGATCAGACTCTGCAGTTCCGCCCGTTTCGCGCCAGTCCGTCGGATACGGATGTGGTCGTGTATTCGCAAGTGATCCAGTCCAAAGGCCGCGAGCCTATCCAGCTCAACTACCGACTGCAAAAACAGTCCGGCGGCTGGAAGATTTACGACATCAATGTTCTGGGTGCGTGGCTGGTGCAGACTTACAAGGGCACTTTCGATACGGAAATTGGGAAGGGCGGGATCGACGGTCTGATCAAGACGCTGTCCGACAAGAACAAGGCACTGGCCAAGGGCGCCTGACAATCGGCAGTCCGGTCACCGATATGTATCAGCCAGGCCTGCCCCTGACAATGCAAACCGCCAAATCGGCGCTGGCTGAGGGTTTGCGCGCAATTGAGGCTGGGAAAATGGATTTTGATCTTGCAATGGCCACGGCGGTGGATTCAGCTTCGGTGGCGATCCTGCTGGCCTGGCTTCGTGCTGCACAGGCGAGAGGCATGATGCTCGACTTCCGCAACCCGCCCGCCGCGCTGTGCAGTCTGGCATCTTTGTACGGCGTATCAGAATTGTTGCAACTGCCAGCACAAGAGACTATCGCACAGCGACATTGACGCATCCGATCACGATGCACCGGATACCACCAAACCTGGCACACCTAGAATCCGCTAATCGCTGCGTCAAGTCATGCGGCGTAGCCCGCCGCTCCAAACAGAATGACCGCCATTGAAGTTTCCAACATCGAAAAGCGTTATCAGTCCCTCAGGGCGCTGGACGGCATCTCCTTGTCGGTCGAACGAGGGGAATTCTTTGGCCTGCTTGGCCCGAATGGTGCCG
>CAZAWA010000142.1:0-2961 GCA_964488675.1 uncultured Oxalobacter sp.
CCAAAGGCCGGACGGCACACAGGAACTGGCGCCGCCGGTGATGCGTGTGATCGACAAGGTGCGCCACGTCAAAGACATCCAGTTGGCAGATTTTCAATACCTCAAAAGTCAGGTGTCCAAAGGCAACACGCCCAAGGTCACGATCCCCTCGCCCACCATGCTGCACTTTCGCGGCGGCCGCGCCGGCATCAGCCAGCAGCACTACCCCGAGCTCGATCCCGATTTCTATCAAGACGTGGCCAATGCCTACGGCGACGAGTTGCGCAGCCTGGCCGCGGCCGGTTGCACTTATGTGCAGATGGACGACACCAACCTGGCCTATCTGTGCGACGAAAAAATGCGCGAAGCGGCGCGCCAGCGCGGTGATGACCCCAACGAGTTGCCGCACCGTTACGCCAAGTTCATCAACCTGGTGGTGGCGCAAAAGCCGCCCGGCATGCTGCTGGCGATGCACCTTTGCCGCGGCAACTTCAAAAGCACGCACGCCGCCAGCGGCAACTACGAGCCGGTGGCCGAGGCTCTGCTCAAGGAGATGAACCTGGACGCCTACTTCATGGAGTACGACGACGTGCGCAGCGGCGACTTCAAACCGCTGCGCTACCTGCCCAAGGGCAAGACCGTGGTGCTGGGATTGGTCACCACCAAGTTCGGTGCACTGGAAAGCAAGGACGACTTGAAAGCCCGCATCGATCAGGCCGCGCGCTACGCACCGTTGGAGCAGTTGGCGCTGTCACCGCAGTGCGGTTTCAGCAGCACCGTGCACGGCAACGACATTGCGGTGGAGGCGCAGCGCACCAAGCTGCGGCTGGTGGTGGAGACGGCGCGCGAAGTATGGGGCGATCACTGATTCGGCGTCATTGTTTAGCCCTCGCTGGCGGGCAAGTACCAAAGAACGGTAGAACGAATACCGCCAGCCACGCGAAGTACAGTGTTTGAATCGCCGCCCAAATTTAAGCTACGCCATTTCGCTGCCAAGGGCAATGCTTGCTGCCCGTTGCTGGAACCTCTCGAATATTTTCCAGCGCAGTATCGGCACGTCTTCCACAAGCTCGCCGGAAATTTGCACCACCACCGTCTCTTCCAACACACGCAGACTATACATCCCAGGAACGTTGAGGACAGCCGTTTCTTCACCGAGGAAATCGTACTGCTTCAAAACATCCACGCCGCCGTTGTGCCGGGTGCGTTCGATGACTCCGTGACGGATAATATTGATGGCATCGATTTGATCGCCCTCGATAACCGTACCAGGGTAATAATGCCGATCCGTCGCACCGTCAATGATGCGGGCCAGAGTGGCTGCCGGCAGGCCTTCGCTAAACAAACTGGTCTTATTAAGGAAATTACGCATATCGGCAACCCGGCGCACCCGATCCAACAGACCGTTGCGCCTTATCACTTCTGCATAAAGGCGAGTCGGTATTTTTAACACCTGCACAAACGACGAGCTACGATAAGTATAGGAAGATGCGCGATTGTCCAGCATCGCATCATCCCCGATAAGTGACCCTGCCGATAGATTGCTGAGCAGCCCGTCGCGGGTGCGTATCTTCTCTACACTTCCGCTTAACAGCAGCAATATTTCCTGAGGTGTTTCGCCCTCCTTGAGAAAAATAGTGCCGGGATTAATATCCGTAACCGGGTGGTTCATCAGCACCCGCAGGTCATGCCGCAATACTCCCGGAAGATTAGCCTGCAAATAGGCAAAAGCATTGTGGCGCGACTTCTCCGATAAGCTTCGCACCAGCACGTCAACGGTACCGAATGAAGCGCTGGATCCGATCTCCTTTTCCTCCGGAGTCAAATCGCTGGCGCGATGGGCAAGCAGGATGCGGGTGGAAGCATCTCCACGGAAGTCCTTTGCATTACCGTGGATCATGCCGCCGCCTATGTCAATTTTTTTAAGATCGTATGGCGCCAGGTAGGCAGCACGGATGCGTTCAAAAGCAGATTGGTCCAATCCCGGCAACTCCGGCTGATCAGTAACCATCCCCTTGAGAATGTTCAAAGACACAATATCTGCGAAGTGTGCATAAGTGCGATATCCTTCAGCCCACATGACGCGGAATACAAAGATATTGTTTTCCACAGGATGCGGCGAAAATACCGGCATGACTTCCAGTCCACTTACATCGTTCCACTCGTCGAAAACAAGATCGTGAATGTCAAAAAAATTGTCAAACTGCCCCTCCATACCGATCAGTGCGGCCAGTTTTTTTGCTACTGAAGCGCGCACCAACGGAGTCGCAAAGTAACGGATACGCCGACCGGTACGCATCAGTGCGGTAAGTCCGGCGAAATGGTCGTCGTGCGCATGGGTGTGAAAAATGCCGTCTACCTGATCAATGCCGATGCCCAGGGCGGCCAAAGTATTGACAATGTGCGGACCAGCATCGATCAGATAAATACTGCCTTGATAGGTAATGATGCTCGACATGCAGGGGCGATTGACATCCCAACCATCACCCTCTCCGGAATGAATGACGGCGAAATATTCCGGATCAAACCTGCGAAAACCCAAAGGATAAGCGCATTCGTAGGCATCACCATGATGGAGGTTGAGATCAACCGTAACCGTCTGTTCGCGATAGGAAAATTCAAAAACATTGGGACGAAGCCGACGCAGGCTTACACCCTCCGCAATCTCCAGCGCGCCGTCGGCGACGACGTGGGTGTCGATAAAATCACTGCTCGGCCGAATATTACCAAAGCCAAACTTTAGCTTCAGACGCATCATTTCTGTAGCCTGCTCCTCGGATATGCCCGCCTGAATCATTTCATCACGCGACACCAAACCGTAATTCCCTCGGTAGATATAGCGCATTTGCGACTCGACCTGATCAGCCGAACCGATCAGGATTGGTTTACGTCCGGTATTGTTGGGATGCCCTGGCAGAATCAACCCCTGCCTGTAGAGCATCTGCAAAACAGGGAATTCGGCAAGATTGGCAAACGCCCCGT
>CAZAWA010000143.1:0-2927 GCA_964488675.1 uncultured Oxalobacter sp.
CAAGCTGTCTGCCCTGATCATGGTAAACATCCCGCTGGCACTGGTCGGCGCGGTCATTGGCCTGTGGATTTCAGGCCAGCCGCTGTCAGTGGCTGCCTTGATCGGCTTCATCACGCTGGCCGGCATATCGGTGCGTAACGGCATTCTGAAAGTCAGCCATTACCTCAACCTCATGCGTCTGGAGGGCGAGGAATTCGACCACAAGATGATCCTGCGCGGCTCGCTTGAACGCCTTTCACCGGTGCTGATGACGGCCTTTGTCACGGCGTTTGCCCTGGCTCCACTGCTATTTGAGGCCGAGCGCCCCGGAACGGAAGTCCTGCACCCTGTCGCCGTGGTGATTTTTTCCGGCCTCGTCAGTTCGACCCTGCTCGACACCTTCCTCACTCCTGCAATGTTCTGGCTCTTCGGCCGCAAGGATGCCGAACGGCTGATGAATGACCGGAGCAGCGAGGCTTTCTGACCCCATTTCCCATTTTTACCCAATGAAAGGAAACATCATGAAATTCATCCACATCATCGCCGCATTCACTCTAGCTGCTGCCGGCCCGGCCTTTGCCGCAGGCAACCATGACCACAAGCCGCTGCATGGCGGCATTGTGTCCGAAGCCAAAGGCATGGATGTAGAACTGGTAGCCACACCTGAGAAACTGCAACTGCATCTGCGGAATCACGGCAAGCCTATCGATGTCACGAAATCGAAAGCCAAGGTCACGCTCCTGAATGGTCAGGACAAACAGGAAGTCGAGTTAGCTCCCGCGGGCAACCGCCTGGAGGTCGTCTGCGCGTTCAAAGTACATACTGGAACAATAGCCATCGCCGTGATTAATGTTGCAGGCAAGCCGCCTGTAACGGCCAGGTTTTCTATTAAGTAACCCAAGTGAGCAAGGCGCTGCTGCTGGCGAAGCTGGCAGCAGCTTTCCCTCCAAAAATGATGAAAGGAACTGCAAATGAAAATCGCAAAATTGATTGTCGGAGCATTGACGATTACGCTGCTCTCAGGCTGTGCATTGCAACTGGTCTACGAGGATAAGTATGATGCAGAAAAGGGTTGGCGTAGGGGTTTCATTTACGAACTTGGAACGGGTCAGGTGTTGGCTGACAAGCTCCCGCCAGAGTGCAAGCAATTGCCAGGGGTGTCCAGTACAGAGCGATTCGCAACCATCCAGTACCGTCAGATGAACAGTCCAAAGTGGCGCACCGTGGTCATACCAGCCGACGCATCATTGAAGGTCGACGACATCGTTTATTTCAACGTCAATAGCTGCAAGACACCAGTTATACCGAAGAAGAAATAATGACGAATGAGTTGTACGCAACGCGATAAAAATTCCTGGAATGAGGGAGATGAAGGCGCGGTCGGCACATGAGCCGACCGCGCATATTCCGTTATTTAACGTCAGTCACGACATTGTCGGAGCCTTGCTGCTGAAACTCGATGTTCACGCGTTTGCCGACGACGAGTTTGCTAAACAATGATTTGTCCTTCACACTGAAATTCATTGTCATCATGGGCCAGCCCAGCGCCGGAATCGGATCGTGTGTGAACGAGATGACCCCCTTGGCAGGATCGACTTTCTTGACGGTGCCACTGGTTGTGTGGGTAGCGACGCTCGCTGGCGCAGCGTGAGCGTGATTACCACCGTGCGCCCCCCCGTTACTGGCGGATTGCGCAATGGCAACTCCCGATGCTGTCAAAGCAAATACAAGCATAAATTTGGTCATGGATTTCATGGCATTTCCCTTTCAGATATTGATGAATTTGATGAGCATCTTGTTCAGATGGCTCAGTATGACTCATCGTTTCCGTCAGCAAAATGACCGACAGATTACATTTCTGTCAGGTTCGCATCAGGTTAATTTACGTAACAACGCCGGTGTTTCAATGAAAATACCAGTCGATTACTAAGACAGTATTTCCATTGTGGAACTGTTTATCATTGCACTCACAGGCAAAATTGTGCGTATTCGCATGCATCTGGACACCTAGTCGCATGACAAACTTGCCTCCCTTTCGCATAGCAAAACTGCCATATTCACATGCGGCTATTGAGCGCAATTCGGCCAAAGCGGAAGTTCAACACTACTATCTAAAGTGTCTGATTTATGAATCGAAGCGGACACTCTCACTTCCAGTGGTACTAAAAACGCCCTCAGGTCAGTGCTAAAACGAACGCAGATCATTAATACTTTAGCTAGAACGCTTTATGTCGAAATTTCATATAAGCATATGAGGTGAATATGGTTTGGAAATATATACCTGTTCATTATGATTCCAATCTTATACAAACCTAACTCACAAAGTTGGAAATGTACCATTACGACCAATACGATCAAACTATCGTCGATGAGCGCGTTGCGCAATTTCGCGACCAGGTGCGCCGACGTCTTGCGAACGAATTGAGTGAGGCCGAATTTCGCCCGCTCCGCTTGCAGAATGGACTATACAAACAGATTCACGCATACATGTTGCGTATCGCCATTCCGTATGGGTTGGTGTCTTCGGAGGGGCTGCGCAAGTTCGCGCACATCGCGCGCACCTATGACCGAGGCTACGGCCATGTCACCACGCGCCAGAACCTGCAGTTCAACTGGATCAGGCTCGAGGACGCGCCCGACATCCTAGAGCATCTGGCTTCGGTCCAGATGCACGCGATCCAGACCGCCGGCAATTGCGTCCGCAACGTCACATCCGATCAGTTCGCCGGCGTTGCCGTCGACGAGCAGATTGACCCGAGGCCCTTTGCTGAGATCCTGCGCCAGTGGAGCACCTTCCTACCGGAATTCGCCTACCTGCCGCGCAAGTTCAAGATCGCCATCAACGGAGCAGAGGAAGACCGCGCCGTCCCTTTCGTGCATGACGTTGGCCTGACGCTTGTGCGCAATGAGGCCGGCGAAGTCGGCGTTCGCATCCACGTCCGCGCACG
>CAZAWA010000144.1:0-2914 GCA_964488675.1 uncultured Oxalobacter sp.
GGGTGTTGGACAGATCCCAGAGTTCAGGCCGTTGCGCTTTCGGATCCCACTGGCCAAAATCGTCACGGAACGAAAAGATGCGTTCCTTGGCGCGCGCCTTTTCTTCGTCGCGGCGGGCGCCGCCGATGCAGGCGTCGAAACCGAATTCTTCGATGGCTTCCAGCAGCGTCACGGCCTGTGCCGCATTCCTCGAATCGGTCTGCGGGTTGCGCAGGCGCACGGTGCCACGCTTGATCGAGTCTTCGACCGAGCGCACGATCAATTCTTCGCCCAGTTCGGCGGCGCGCTGATCACGGAAGGCGATCACTTCCTGGAAGTTGTGGCCGGTATCTATATGCATCAGCGGGAACGGAAACTTGCCCGGGCGGAAGGCTTTTTCCGCCAGACGCAGCAGCACTACGGAATCCTTGCCGCCGGAAAACAGCAGCACCGGCTTGCTGCATTCGGCCGCAACTTCGCGCAGGATGTGAATCGCTTCTGATTCCAGCCAGTCGAGGTGGCGATTGCTGGCGCTGTCGAGGATGTGTTTTTCTATCGTGGTCGTCATGATGTCGGTGCTCATATTGGTGTCATGTGTTGATTGACTTGCTGCGGACAATTTTTCCGTCGATAAAATGCAGGCCGCATTCTTTTGTGTCTGCACTCTCCCACCACCAGCGTCCTGCGCGGATGTCTTCGCCAGGCTGGATGGCACGGGTGCAGGGTTCACAGCCGATCGACGGATAGCCTCGGGCGTGCAGCGGATTGGTCGGGACATTGTTTTCGCGCAGATAACGCCATACCTCGTCCTCGCTCCAGTCCGCCAGCGGATTGAACTTTTCGATTCCGTGCGCGGCATCGAATTCTTGTACGTCAAGTTGCGCACGCGTCGCCGCCTGTGCCCGACGCTGACCGGTGATCCATGCCTTGCTGCCGGACAGCGCGCGCTTGAGCGGTTCGACCTTGCGCACGCGGCAGCATTCCTTGCGTTGCTCGATGCCGTCGTAAAACCCGTTTAATCCGAATTGCTTGATGAAAGAATCGACATCGGCCGCATCAGGTCGGAATACAGCAATGTCGGTCGCATAGGTTTCCCGTATGTGATCGATCATTTGCAGCGTCTCGGCATGGAGGCGTCCGGTATCCAGCGTGAAAATCCCTATCGGCAGTTTGTGGCGCAGGATCAGGTCGGTCAGCACCATGTCCTCGGCCGCGAGGCTGGATGCAAACACGGCAGGCGCGTATTGCGCGGCAATGCGCTTCAGCGTCTCCAGTGTTTCGCCCAGCCGCGAGGCGTAATGGCTCATTGCCGGTTCTCCTCGCGTGCGACGCGGCGGAACAGCGGGTTCTTTTCGTCCCACGATGGTTGGTATTTGATCGAGAAATCGCTCAGTCCCTTGAGCGCATCTTCGATGCTGCGATCCGGACGCGGGGCGAAGGCGTCAAAGCCGACCCGTGACAGATAAAACAGCTGATCGCGCAGCACGTCGCCGATTGCGCGCAACTCGCCCCGGTAGCCCAGGCGGCTGCGCAGCAAAAAGGCGATCGAATAGCCCCGGCCATCGGCAAAGCGCGGGAAATCCACAGCAATGACTTTCAAGCGATCAAGGTCGTTTTTCAGTTCTTCCGGCCGCTCGTCACTTGCCAGCCAAACGCCGATGTCTGAGCGCTTGTTCAGCGCCTGCTTTTGCACCTGCCAAACTTTCAGCGGCACGATGATCTTGCCCTCGGGTACGGCCACAGTTGCAGGCGCTGCTCCCTTCGCTGGGCGCAGAACGAGCCAGTCGTCCTGTACGATGGTGTTGTTCTTGATAATTTTGGTGGTCGTTTCAGACATGATTGATCCAACTCTGAAGCCGGTTAAGCCTTGGGGCCGTATACCTGATCGCTGAAAGGCTCGACGCCAATGCGGCGCACCGTGTCGATGAAGCGCTCTGTGTCCTTGCGTTCGCGCAGGTAAACCTGGACCAGGCGCTCGATCACTTCCGGCACCTGATTGCCGGCTACCCATGGGCCGATCGCTTCGCCGAATCCGATGCTGTTGCCCTGCGATCCGCCGATCGACACCACGTACAATTCCTCGCCGTCCTTCTTGTAGCTGGAAATGCCGATATTGCCGACGTGGTGATGCCCACAAGCGTTGACGCAGCCGGAAATGTTGAGTTCGAGGTCGCCGATGTCATGCAGCCGGTCGATGTCGTCGAAGCGCTCCGTGATGGCCTGTGCGATTGGGATCGACCTGGCGTTGGCCAGCTCGCAATAGTCGGCGCCCGGGCAGCAGATGATGTCGGTCAGCAGCCCGATGTTGGGCGTCGCCATGCCGTTGCCCCTGGCTATCTGCCAGACTTTGAACAGATCCTGGTTGCGAACGTCGGCCAGCACCAGGTTCTGCTCATGGGTGGCGCGCACTTCGCCGAAGCTGAAGCGGTCCGCCAGGTCGGCGACCGCCTCCATCTGTTCGGCGGTGATGTCGCCCGGCGGCACGCCGCTTTTTTTCAACGACAGCACGACGGCGTTGTAGCCAGGGACCTTGTGCGGCTTGACGTTGCGCTTCGTCCAGTCGGCGAAGGACTTGTTTGCCTGCTTCAGCGTTCCCAGCTCGTCGTCGCCCGCCGGCAGCGTTTCGTAGGCCGGCGCAGTGAAGTGGCGCGCGACGCGCTGCAGTTCTTCGACCGGCAAGGTGCCGGGGCCGTCCTTGATGTGAGCCCACTCCTTCTCGACTTCCCTAGCGAACCTTTCGCTGCCGATTCCCTGCAACAGGATCTTGATGCGCGCCTTGTACAGGTCGTCGCGATGCCCATACTGGTTGTAGACGCGGATGATCGCCTCGAGATAGGTCATCATGTGCTGCCAGGGCAGGAATTCGCGGATCACGCTGCCGAGGATGGGCGAGCGCCCCAGACCGCCGCCGACGATGATGCGAAAGCCGACTTCG
>CAZAWA010000145.1:0-2302 GCA_964488675.1 uncultured Oxalobacter sp.
AACACCGATCAATCCGATAAGCAGCGGCCCTATTATCCACGCTTGCCAGCGACGCAAAAAAAGTCGCGCAGGCAGAAGACGAGACGCGTCTTTCGGCTCGTTAGCGAACCTGTTGTCGGGTGTCTGATCCGGCATTCCGGTTATCTCAGAATAAGGTGGTGAGAGCCATTTTAATCGAGCCACCCAGTGCGATGATCAAATCCTGCGCCGGAATTTTGCGGCCAGCCACGGACAAGTATCGTTATACCCAGCACCAGCAACCACAGGTTGCCGCTGCGCCGAAAGTGTAGGCGGTAATGATGAGAATCCATGTTGGCGTACAGTGCCTGAAGGGGCTCAGCCACACCCGGAATCAGCAGGCCGTCGATGGTGCCGTTATAGTCAAGCACTAGGGCGTGTTCACCCTAAACGGGTGAGTGCGAATGGGGCAAATCGGTTGCATGGCAAGGCGCGTGCGCCGTAGTGCGGTCATTCCCACAAGATGCGCGTAACACCGCCATCCTGCCAGCAACGCATCTCATCGCTTTAGGGTGAACACGCCCTAGGGGTTTCAGAAGCCACGAATGTTGATCATGTTCTAGCTGGATGAGGCTCTTGCCTGCTGACTCTTCACCAGACGAAGTACGGCATTTTTGATGGTGTTGGCGACAGTTGCTTGATTGAAGGGCTTCAGGAAAAAGCCATGTGCGCCGCGGGCGATGATGTTTTGTGCTGTTGCAGCGTCGATTGCGCTTGATGTTACGAAGATCAGCGTCTTCGGCCATTCACTTTTCAGCGTGTCGAGAATGCTGGTTTCATCATTCAACTGCTGCAGATCGATGCAGACGAAATGCGGCTGATGTTTTTGCACCAGCATCAAGCCCTTCGCGTTTGTATTGGTGTGTCCGACCACTTCCCAGCCATTGTTAATCAGGATGGTCTGCAGCAAGCCCCGCGTTGTGGCGCTCTCGTCGATGATGATAGCCTTGAGCATGGGGGGATTCCTTGAGTTGGTGGTGGAGGTCGATCAGCCGTAGCGATTGGGATCTTTGGGTCCCTGAACCAGCAGGAAGATCATGATGATCCAGCCGATAAGCGGAATCAGACCGATCAGTTGCAGCCAGCCGCTGCGGTTGGTGTCGTGCAGGCGGCGTGCGGCGGCGGCAATGCTTGGCAACAGTGTGACGAGGTAAAACAGCGCGGCGAGATTGCGGTTGATGGAAGTAAGAACCGCGCCGGTCACCAGGATGAACAGCACATACCACCAGTATTCGGATCGCGATGCGCGTCCATTGAAATCTGCGAACTTGGAAAAGCAGGTCTTGATCGATTCAGTAAAGGTCATGACGGCTCCTTGTGCTAGTCAGCAGGGGGCGTTGCCCGTTCCACAGGCTCAATAATATCAGGGGCAATATGAAAGTGCATTTATTCGAAAGCAATCAGCCGGTATCTGCCGCAGAAACGAAACAACCCGCAAGGGTAGCCTTGCGGGTTGTTGTCTGGGTAAAACTGGTTTACGGCTTCATTCAGCTATTGACAAGTGTTACAACAAGGCGCGCGTCCGACGGCAGTGCATGAAGGTACGACGAGTCCGCGCAACACGGTTGACGAGTGCAGTCAAAAACTGAAGTTACATCATGCCGCCCATTCCACCCATGCCACCCATGCCGCCCATGCCGCCCATGTCAGGGCCGGCTGGCTTGTCATCCGGGCTCTCGTGGATCATGCAGTCGGTGGTCAGCATCAGGCCGGCGATCGAGGCTGCATTTTGCAGCGCCGAGCGCGTAACTTTTGCCGGATCGAGAACGCCCATTTCCACCAGATCACCGTAGGTGCCATTGGCTGCGTTGTAACCATAGTTGCCCTTCCCTTCCAGCACCTTGTTGACCACGACCGAGGGTTCGTCGCCGGCGTTGAAAGCGATGCAGCGCAACGGCTCTTCCATTGCGCGCATCACGATCTGAATGCCAGCGTCTTGGTCGGCATTGTCACCCTTGACCTTGATGTTGGCGCGAGCGCGCAGCAGTGCCACGCCGCCGCCTGGGACGATGCCTTCTTCAACTGCTGCACGGGTTGCGTGCAGTGCATCATCGACGGCAAATCGACGTTGACGCACGACCAGGCCTGCGGCGCGACGGCGGTCAACGGCCTGCTCGAGGCCTTGCATGGGCGCGACCTCGTGCCCACCGTGATCGATCTCCGCAACTCCGGTGACACCGCCGGCGATCGCGAACGCGTGGTCGGCTATGTCGCCGTCACGTTCAGCGCCGCGGCAAACGCGGCCGCTGATCCCGGTCCCCTGCTGCCGGCGCCGGCGCCCGCG
>CAZAWA010000145.1:2312-2892 GCA_964488675.1 uncultured Oxalobacter sp.
CCAGCTTGGCCACGCGCTCCTGCAGTTTTTCCTTGTCGTAGTCTGAAGACGCTTCTTCAATCTGCGCGCGCACCAGCTTGACGCGATTCTGGATGGTAGCGGCTTCGCCGACGCCGTCAATGACGGTAGTGTTTTCCTTGTCGACTTCAATGCGTTTGGCCTGGCCGAGTTCTGCCAGCGTGGCTTTTTCCAGCGTCAGGCCAACTTCTTCGGCGATAACGGTGCCGCCAGTCAGGACAGCAATATCTTCCAGCATGGCTTTACGGCGGTCGCCGAAACCGGGCGCCTTGACTGCGCAGGTTTTCAGAACGCCGCGGATATTGTTTACGACCAGCGTCGCCAGTGCTTCACCTTCGACATCTTCAGCAACGATCAGCAGCGGACGGCCAGCTTTGGCAACTTGCTGCAGCACCGGCAGCATGTCGCGGATGTTAGAGATTTTTTTGTCGCACAGCAGGACGTACGAGTTCTCCATCACAACGGCCTTCTTGTCCGGATTGTTGATGAAGTACGGCGAGATGTAGCCGCGGTCAAACTCCATGCCTTCGACCACTTCCCGTTCGTTGTAGAGCGATTTGCC
>CAZAWA010000146.1:0-2860 GCA_964488675.1 uncultured Oxalobacter sp.
GGAAATTGCGGACTCCTGACGACCTGAAAACCCTCATTCTGCACAATAAATAGGCAAATTCAACCTGTAAAATTCCGTTTTTCTGGGAGTATATGGACAAATCGTCATTTTGGCCATATTCGGCGTGCCGGAGAGAAATTACTTCCAGGGGGTATGCTATTTTCGCAGCGAGCTGCCGCCGCGCCAACCAGTCCGCCATTTCCACCCCAGCCGGAACAGCAGAAGCAGCGCAACCAGCCCGCCAAACCACAGGGGCCGCGTCGATCCGTAGCGCGACACCTCCAGCCAGTAATGAACGACCGCCACCGATGCACAGACATAGGTCAGCCGATGCAACCACCGCCAGACATTGGCGCCAAGCCGCCGAAACATTTCCCTGGTGCTGGTCACGGCAAGCACGGTCAGTATCAGCAATGCGATGAAACCGGTCAGAAGTGCCGGACGCGTCAGAATGCGAATCAGCAAATCCAGTGAATCAACCAAGCGGCGCATCCACAGGTAGGCGCCAAAATGCAGCAAGCCGTAAAAAAACGCGTACATCCCCGGCAAACGGCGAAAGGAAGCGAGCCAGTCCCAGCCCGTCAACCGGCGCAGGGGCGTGACCGCCAGCGTAATACACAAAAAATACAGCGACCAGTCGCCGGTTTCCCAGAGAATCGTCCGCGCCGGGTTGTCGCCGAGCACATCAAGCAAACTGCCTGTCGCCAGCCACGCCAGTGGCAGCAATGCAAGTGTGTGCAGCGCCATGCGCAGCACCAGCAACTGTTTCCGGGACGGCGCGGCAAACGCATTCATCTGGTCAAACTTGCTCCCAAGCGGGTTTACGGTTTAGCGAGGTGCCACACATTGTTCACGCCATCACCGGTTTTGTCGCCCGGCTTTTGATCTTTTACCCAGAGATAAAGCGGTTTGCCCTTGTAGGCCCACTGCGCCTTGCCGTCGTCGCGTTTGATGATGCTGTAGTCGCCACTCGCCTTGTCCCCCTCCCTGACCAGCAGCGGCGGCCAGTTGTCGGCGCACGGGCCATTGCAAACGCTCTTGCCGCTATTGGCCACATCGCGGTCAAACACATACAGACTCATGCCCGCGCCATCCGTCAGCAGGCCCTCTGAAGTTTTGGTCTGCGCTGCAGACAGGCCAGCATACCCAAGCAGCGCGAGCGACAGAAACCCGCCTGTCATCCATCCAGAAAATCGTTTCATCACAACCTCCTAAAAGAAATGCTGTCAAACCAAAGGAATAACCCAAGCCCGGCGCACACAGATTAACCGATTTCCTCGCACCCTGCTAAAGCCAGTCTGCGTGCTGCCCGATTACCGTACAATGTCTGTCTTTGCACTATGACCGTCCCAATTCATGTCCAAACTCTGGCAAGCCCGATTTTTCACTACCGCAAACCACTTGCGAGATTTGCCGGATACGCATATACCGGAAATCGCGTTTGCCGGGCGGTCCAACGCGGGCAAGTCCACCGCCATCAACCTGCTGTGCAACCAGAAAAACCTCGCGTTCGCATCAAAGACGCCGGGGCGCACGCAGCATATCAATTTCTTTTCCATCGGCGGCGCACGGGTCGGCCAGCACCGTCACGATCCGACCGTCGTCGAGGAAATTGAGGCCATGCTGGTCGATTTGCCAGGCTACGGTTATGCGGAAGTGTCCGGTTCCGCCAAGCTTCACTGGCAAGAACTGCTCGGCGACTATGTCAAACGGCGCGAGCAACTCGCGGGACTGGTGCTGATGATGGATGCACGCCGCCCGTTCACACCGCTGGATGTGCAAATGCTGGAGTGGTTCGCACCTACCGGCAAGCCGGTGCACTGCATCCTGACCAAAGCCGACAAGCTCAACCGCAACGATTCGGTGAATGCGTTGCGACAGGCAAAGATGGTTTTGTCCAGCTATGTAGATGAACACGGCCAGCCTTTCCCCTTTACGGTTCAACTGTTTTCCGCGACCAAACGCATTGGCATCGAGGAGGCGGACGAAAAAATCCGTTCGCTGGCAGGCCTGGTGGAACATGCGGGCATGGAAGAAGAATCAAACGATTCGGGAGCAGCGTAATATTTCCTTGCTGGATCGCGCTTCCGCAAAAAAACCGGAGAGGTGGACATACCCTCTCCGGGATGAAACGCCCGGTCGCACTTGTTCAACCGGCCAAACACCCGCCCTGGGGGAAGGGCGGCAAGCAATGTGAATTGCCTAATTGTTTGATAATGATGCGCGGCAATAGTTTCGATGCGGCACACTTTTTTGACAGAATCTCTACTCGCTCTTGATATAGATCATGCAAAGACCAGGCATCCCAGCTCCCTATCCATCCTTGCGAATGCGGCGCATGCGCAAGGATGTTTTTTCGCGCGCGCTGATGCGTGAAAATCTGATCACAACCTCCGACCTGATCTACCCGGTATTCGTGCTGGACGGTCAGCAACGACAGGAAGCGGTGCCGTCGATGCCAGGCGTTGAACGACTGTCAATCGATCTGCTGCTCCCGGTCGCCGAGGAATGCGTCTCGCTCGGCATACCGGCCATTGCGCTGTTCCCGGTTATCGATCCGGGGCTGAAAACGCCCGACGGAAGCGAGGCGCTAAACCCGCAAGGTTTGCTGCCGCGGGCGGTCAAGGCATTGAAACGGGCTTTTCCGGAGCTGGGCATTATTGGCGATGTTGCGCTCGATCCTTACACCAGCCACGGGCAGGACGGTCTGATCGACACGAATGGGCCCGTGCTGAACGACGAAAACTGCGCAGTGCTGGTCAAGCAAGCGCTGTTGCAAGCGCAGGCCGGGGGGGACATTTTCGCCCCCTCCGGCAAGATGTAAGGGGCCCCCGCGCCGATCCGCCCCCCCCCCCAGGGA
>CAZAWA010000147.1:0-2676 GCA_964488675.1 uncultured Oxalobacter sp.
CGATTGGCCGTGGCCAGCGCGAACTGATCATCGGCGACCGCCAGACCGGCAAGACAGCCGTGGCCGTCGACACGATCATCAACCAGAAGGGTCAGGACATGATCTGCGTCTATGTCGCGATCGGTCAGAAAGCCTCTTCCGTCAAGAATGTGGTGCGTGCGCTGGAACAGTATGGCGCGATGGATTACACCATCGTGGTTGCCGCAACCGCATCCGAGTCGGCCGCAATGCAGTACATTTCGCCGTACTCCGGTTGCACCATGGGCGAGTACTTCCGAGACCGCGGCCAGGACGCGCTGATCATTTATGATGACCTGTCCAAACAGGCGGTTGCCTACCGTCAGGTTTCCCTGCTGCTGCGCCGCCCGCCAGGCCGTGAAGCTTATCCAGGCGATGTGTTCTACCTCCATTCCCGTCTGCTGGAGCGCGGCGCACGCGTCAATGCCGAATATGTCGAACAGTTCACCAATGGCGAAGTCAAGGGCAAAACCGGCTCGCTGACCGCGCTGCCGATCATCGAAACCCAGGCAGGCGATGTCTCCGCCTTCGTTCCGACCAATGTGATCTCGATTACCGACGGCCAGATCTTTCTGGAGACTTCGCTCTTCAACTCGGGTATCCGTCCTGCGATTAACGCCGGCATCTCGGTTTCGCGCGTCGGCAGTGCTGCACAGACCAATGCGGTCAAAGGCCTGTCCGGCGGTATTCGTACCGACCTGGCGCAGTACCGCGAGCTGGCCGCTTTTGCGCAGTTTGCATCGGATCTGGACGAAGCGACCCGTCGCCAGCTGGATCGCGGAGCCCGTGTAACGGAACTGCTCAAGCAGAACCAGTATGCGCCGCTGCCGGTTTCGCTGATGTCGGTCTCCCTGTTTGCCGTCAATGCTGGATTCCTGGACGATGTCGAAGTCAAAAGTGTATTGCCCTTCGAGTCTGCGCTGCATTCATACATGAAGGCTTCGCAAGCTGCGCTGCTTCAGAAGATTGAATCCAGCAAGCGCATAGAGAAGGAAGACACCAACGCGCTGGCTGACGCAATCGCCGATTTCAAGAAAACCAGCTCCTGGTAAACCCTGACTTCTGAAGAAAACAAGGAGCAAGGCTCATGGCAGCAGGCAAAGAAATTCGTGGCAAGATCAAAAGCGTAGAAAATACGAAGAAGATCACCAAGGCTATGGAAATGGTCGCCGCGTCCAAAATGCGCAAGGCGCAGGACAGAATGCGCGCGGCCAGGCCGTACAGCGACACCATTCGCAACATCGCAGCCAATCTGGCTGACGCCAATCCGGAATATGTTCATCCCTTCCTGGTCACGCAAGGCGGTGCGAAGCGAATCGGTTTCATCGTCGTAAGCACAGACAAGGGTCTGTGCGGCGGACTGAATACCAACATCCTGCGCATCACGACCAACCGTCTGCGCGAAGTTGAGGCAGCGGGCAACGGCATCGATGTTGTGGCAATTGGCAACAAGGGTTTTGGCTACATGAATCGCATCGGCGCGAAAATCGTCTCGCATGTGATTCAGCTTGGGGACACCCCGCACCTTGACCGCCTGATCGGGCCGGTCAAAATTTTGCTCGATGCCTATCAGGAGGGCAGGCTCGATGCCATTTACCTGTGCTACACCAAATTCATCAACACGATGAAACAGGAGCCGGTAATTGAGCAACTGCTTCCGCTGACACCTGACAGGATGACGGCGGACAAGTCGGCTCATTCCTGGGAATATGTGTACGAGCCGGAGGCGAAGCTGGTCATCGACGAGTTGCTGGTGCGTTATGTTGAAGCGCTGATTTATCAGTCAGTCGCTGAAAATATCGCATCGGAACAGTCCGCGCGCATGGTGGCCATGAAGTCTGCGAGCGACAACGCCGGCACCGTGATTTCCGATCTCAAGCTGGTCTACAACAAGACTCGTCAGGCTGCGATTACGAAGGAACTTTCCGAGATCGTCGCCGGCGCGGCAGCGGTTTAATCCTGGTGGTGACACCAGCAACAGCATAAAAGAATTACTACTTATTGAAGGAACGAAAAATGGCGGATGGCAAAATCGTTCAGTGTATCGGCGCCGTGGTGGACGTAGAGTTCCCGCGCGATGCGATGCCAAAGGTATACGATGCCTTGAAAATGGAAGGCTCCGAACTGACCCTGGAAGTGCAGCAGCAGCTTGGTGACGGCGTGGTCCGCACCATTGCGCTGGGCTCCTCCGACGGTCTGCGTCGTGGCATGATTATTCAGAATACCGGCAAACCAATCATGGTGCCGGTCGGCGAAGCGACGCTGGGCCGCATCATGGACGTACTCGGCAACCCGATCGACGAAGCCGGCCCGGTCATGACCGATGTGCGCGCCTCGATCCACCGCAAGGCGCCGACCTACGAAGAGCTGTCGCCTTCCCAGGAACTGCTTGAAACCGGCATCAAGGTCATTGACCTGATCTGCCCGTTTGCCAAAGGCGGCAAGGTTGGTTTGTTCGGCGGCGCTGGCGTGGGCAAAACCGTCAACATGATGGAATTGATCAACAACATCGCCAAAGAACACTCGGGCCTGTCCGTTTTTGCTGGTGTGGGCGAACGAACCCGCGAAGGCAATGACTTCTATCACGAGATGAAAGACTCCAATGTTCTCGACAACGTAGCGATGGTCTACGGTCAGATGAACGAGCCGCCAGGCAAC
>CAZAWA010000148.1:0-2605 GCA_964488675.1 uncultured Oxalobacter sp.
ATGCGTACTCGGCATCAGAAACGATGCCATAGTCCGGGCCGAAAACGCGTCCAATTTGCGTCGGTTCAATGTCAACATGCACGAACTTGCGATCCTTGGTGTATACCTCAAGCGTTCCGGTGTGGCGGTTGGCCCAGCGGTTGCCGATGCCGAGCACGAAGTCGGACGCCAGCATATTTGCATTGCCGTAGCGGTGGCTGGTCTGCAGGCCTACCTGACCGATCATCAGAGGGTGATCGTCCGGAATGGTGCCCCAGCCCATCAGGGTTGGAATAACGGGTACGCCGAGGATTTCGGCAAATTCGACCAGCTGCTTCGAGGCGTCGGCGATGATCACGCCGCCACCGGAGACGATGACCGGCTTTTCCGATTCGTTCAGCATCGCTATCGCTTTTTCAATCTGCGCGCGGCTGGCTTTTGGCTTGTACACTTCGAGCGAAGTATAGGTATCCGGATCAAATTCGATCTCGGCGACCTGAACATCGAACGGCAGGTCGATCAGCACCGGACCCTGGCGACCGGAGCGCATCAGGTTGAAAGCCTGCTGGAATACGCGCGGCACCAGCGCGGGTTCGCGAACTGTAACAGCCCATTTGGTAACAGGCGCAGCAATTTTTTCGATATCGACTGCCTGGAAATCTTCCTTGAACAGGCGAGCACGGGGTGCCTGGCCGGTGATGACCAGAATCGGGGTCGAGTCAGCCTGGGCGGAATACAGGCCGGTTATCATGTCAGTCGCAGCCGGGCCGGATGTGCAGATTCCTACACCGATGTTGCCCGCCGCTGCGCGGGTGTAACCCTCGGCCATGTGGGAGATGCCCTCACCGTGGCGCGCCAGAATGTGCTTCATCGATCCGCGCTTTTTCAGCGCAGCATAAAACGGATTAATGCCAGCACCGGGCACACCAAACAACTGGGTGACGCCTTCTTTCTCCATTACATATACAGCCGCTTCGGCCGCAGTCATTTTAGCCACGAGAAACCTCCTTGTTGACACATTTTCGGGATTTTAGATTGTTAATTATATAGATGATTTTTTTGTTTGATAAGATACTAAAAAATCGTTGTATTCAATACTTCAGGTAAGGAATGCGGGTGATGGACAAACTCAAGCAAATTGAGGCGTTTGTGTCGGTCGTCGACAAGGGAAGCCTGGCTCGTGCGGCGCTGGAGCAGGGCATTACGCCTGTAATGCTCGGGCGGCGCATCGATGCACTGGAAAAGCGGCTCGGCGTGAAACTGATGCACCGCACGACCCGTCATCTTACACTGACCGAGCAGGGTACGGTGTTCCTCGATCACAGCCGCAAACTGCTCAGCGATCTGGATCGTGCGGAAAAGCTGGTAACCGAGGGGCGGGACAAGGCCACCGGCCATCTGATTATCACGGCCCCGGCAGCCTTCGGGCGCAAGCATGTCGCACCCTACGCGCCAGCTTTCCTGAAGTCGAATCCGGAAGTGCGGATTTCATTCAATCTCAGCGATCAGGTGGTCGACATGGTGCGCGAAGGCTACGACCTGAGCATTCGCATCGGCGGCAGCATCGATCCCAGTCTGGTGGCGGTCAAGCTGTATAACAACCATCGTGTGGTGTGCGGCACGCCCGAATATTTGGAGCGCAATGGCATTCCGCGAAACCTGAACGATCTGATGAAGCACAATTGCCTGACCTTCAATTTACAGGGTGGTCAGCAACGCGGCTGGTACTTCAAAAACAGGGACAAGACTGTCATCATCCGTCCAACCGGCAAGCTGGACTGCAATGACGGTGAGTTGCTGCACCGCTGGTGCCTTGAGGGTCTGGGTCTGGCGTGGCGCTCGACCTGGGAAATTGAGTCGCAACTGGCCTCGGGTGAATTGATGACGGTGCTGGATGAATATGCGCTGGCGAACTACGACATCATGGCCATTTACCCTCAGCAACGGCATTTGCCGCTGAAAACCCGGCTGTTCATCGACATGCTGAGGGATCTGTATTCACAGCACGGCTACTGGACACGGTAGAAAACCGGGGCCGACCTTGGTTTTCCGACCAGAAATTTTTTGCTCAAGTTTTGCTTTTCCCTCCAAATCAGCGGCAGCGTCTCAAGTGGGCTGGAAAGCAGAGCGCATGCGTCAGCCCATCAGAGAGATTACCCTCCGCCCGACAACTCATTCGCCACCCCATGCGGCACATGGCCGGTTGCGACATGCCGTCGCGCAGATTCGCAATGCTTGCGCTGGTCGTCGAAAAAGATGTCGGCGCCGAAGGCTTCCAGGAACGGTCCCTTGTCCATCCCGGCCAGAAAGACGGATTCATCAATGCGGATTCCCCATTCGCGCAAGGTGCGGATCACGCGCTCGTGCGCGGGCGCGCCGCGTGCGGTGACCAGCGCGGTGCGGATCGGCGATCCATTGACCGGATATTCAGACTGGATGCGGTGCAGCATAGAGAGAAAATTCTTGAATGGCCCACCCCTTAGCGGCTGGTGCGCGGCCTGGCGCTCGCTGTCGGTGAACGCGGCCAGCCCGTTTTCCTTGAATACACGCTCGGCTTCATCCGAGAACAGCACGGCATCGCCGTCGAAAGCGATCCTTAGCTGGTCGGTTTCGTTGCTGCCGACAT
>CAZAWA010000149.1:0-2583 GCA_964488675.1 uncultured Oxalobacter sp.
CCTCCAGCGTCGGATCGCCGATCAGCTCGTCGCGGATCTCCTCCAGCCGTGGCTTTAGCACCTCTGCGATGAACTTCCCAACGGCCGGCCCGCTGGGCTTCTTGTCCCGGCCCAAGCGGCCCGCAACCCGGTGGATGTGGCGGCGCCGCGGACGCGGGCACGGCGGGCAGGGGGTCTTGCCCTCGGGTATCTTCTCTTTCACGATGGAGTAGGTGTCCTGCGCCTCGATGTGGAAATCCACACCGAGGTTCTGCAAATAAGTCGGCAGCACCTCTTCGGGAAAGCCCGGTTGTTTCTGGTCGAGGTTCATCGCGACGATCTTGAAGGCTATGGGCGCGCGCTTGCGTAGGGTGAGCAGAATATCCAACAGGGTGTAGGAATCTTTGCCGCCGGAGAGACACACCATCACGGTGTCACCTTCCTCGATCATATTGAAGTCGCCGATGGCTTTGCCGACAGCGCTTTCCAAACGGCCTTTGAGGCGGTTGAAGTTGGTGGAGCGCGATTCGAAATGGATGGGTTGTACGATGTCGTTCATAGTGGATTGAAATCAAAATCCACCACAGAGACACAGAGACACAGAGAACTACAAAATCATGATGCCCGCAGACCCAATTATTGGGATTCTATAATCATCAAAGTTTTTTGCTTTTCTCTGTGTCTCTGTGCCTCTGTGGTGAGGGGTTTAAAGGTTAATACTGCGCCCGCCATCCACGGATATAACCTGTCCCGTGATGTAAGGCGCATCGGCGATTAAAAACTGTACGGTGCGCGCGATGTCGTCCGGCTCGCCTTCGCGCTTGAGCAGGGTGTGCGCCACGATCTTGCGGCGACGTTCCTCGTCCTGCCATTCTTCATCTTCCGGCCAGCTGATCCCACCCGGCGCGACGGCATTGACGCGCACTTGCGGCGCCATTTCCTGCGCCAAACTTTTGGTCAGCGCGACCAGCCCGGCCTTGGCTGCGCTATACAGCAGATGCCCGTGCATCGGGCGTTCGGCATGGATGTCGGCGATGTTCACAATCGTCCCGTGACGGCGGCGCAACTCTTCTGCCGCTGCCTGCGCCAGAAACAGCGGCGCTTTCAAATTGGTGCCGAGCAGGTCGTTCCATTGCGCCTCGTTCACTTCGGGAAGCGGGGTGGCATAAAAACTGGAGGCGTTATTTACCAGCGCATCGAGATGGCCGAAGTGTTTTACCGCTTCCTCGACCATCGCCTTCAATGCGGCGATGTCGAGCAGATCGGCTTGTACGCATTGGGCGGAATTCGCGCGCAGATCGTTCAACTCGGCGCGCAGGGCTAGCACCTCATACAGCGAACTGCGGTAGTGAATCACAATGTTCGCACCCGCCGCATGCAAACGCCGGCAGATCGCCGCGCCCACGCGTTTCGCCCCTCCGGTCACCAGCACTATTTTGCCTTGCATCGCCGTCTCCACTACACTTCCTCACCTCGCGGATTATACCTGACCATGACCACATCTTTACCCCCAGCCTCACCCGAAGCCCTCGCCCACAGCACCAGGCTAAGCACACTCATTCGCGACGACATCGCCGCCCAAGGCGGCTGGATACCCTTTTCGCGTTTCATGGAACTGGCACTGTATGCCCCCGGCTTGGGTTACTACACAGCCGGTGCGCGTAAGTTCGGTGCGGCGGGCGATTTCATCACCGCACCAGAACTCTCCGCGCTATTCGGTCGCACGCTGGCACGGCAACTGGTCGAGGTGATGCAGGCCAGCTCGCCGCGCATCCTCGAACTCGGCGCGGGCAGCGGCAAGCTGGCGCTGGATATTCTCGGCGAACTGGAACGTCTGGGCGCACTGCCGGAAAGCTATTCCATCCTTGAAGTAAGCGCCGACCTGCGCGAGCGCCAACAAGCGTTGCTTAAAGAGAAATTGCCGCATCTCGCCGCCCGCGTGCATTGGCTGGACGCACTGCCCGAAAAAATCTCCGGCGCAGTCATCGGCAACGAGGTGCTGGATGCCTTACCGGTGCATCTGCTGCACTGGCAAGCTGGCTCCTACAATGAAAGCGCGGCTGTCGTGCTTGAACGCGGGGTGGTGAGCGACGGAAACGGTTTTGCCTGGCAAGACAGGTTGCCGGAAAATCCTGCACTGCTCGCTATTGCGCAAAACATTAGCGTGCCGGACGACTATTTGAGCGAAGTCTCGCCCGCCGCGCGCGGCCTCATCGCCAGCCTGTGCGAACGCATGGACAAAGGTGCGCTGCTGTTCATCGACTACGGTTTCGGCGCAAGCGAGTACTACCACCCGCAGCGTTCGCGCGGCACGCTGATGTGCCACTACCGCCACCATGCGCACGACGACCCGTTCTATCTGCCGGGCTTGCAGGACATCACCGCGCATGTCGATTTCACCGCCGTCGCGGAAGCCGCCATCGACCATGGCGCACACTTTCTCGGCTACACCTCGCAGGCGCATTTCCTGATCAACAACGGCGTGATGGATTACCTGAAGGAAGTGTCACCGGATGATATACGTGCCTATGCACCGCTTTCCGCGCAACTGCAAAAACTCACCAGCCCGGCAGAGATGGGCGAACTGTTCAAAGTGATCGCGCT
>CAZAWA010000150.1:0-2536 GCA_964488675.1 uncultured Oxalobacter sp.
ACGGGCGCAAGTTGTTGTTCAAGGAAGTCTTCATTCCAGGCGGCTCGGACAAATTCCTGTTTGGGCTGGCTCCGATCATGGCGCTGGCCCCGTCGCGGGCGGCTTGGGCGGTTGTGCCGTTCAGCGACGGCATGACGCTGGCGAATGTCAATGCCGGGTTGCTCTATGTTCTGGCGATGACTTCGCTGGGCGTGTACGGCATCATCATCGCCGGCTGGGCATCCAACTCCAAGTATGCGTTCCTTGGTGCGGTGCGTTCCGCAGCACAGATCGTGTCGTATGAGATCGCAATGGGCTTCGCGCTGGTATGCGTGCTGATGGCATCGCAGAGCATGAACCTGAGCGACATCGTGCGCGGACAGCAGGGCTCTTTCGGCTTGCTCAACTGGTACATGTTGCCGCTGTTCCCGATGTTTCTTGTGTACCTGATTGCCGGTGTCGCGGAAACCAATCGCGCGCCGTTCGATATGGCTGAAGGCGAGTCGGAAATCGTCGCAGGCTTCCATGTGGAATACTCCGGCATGGCGTTTGCGCTGTTCTTCCTGGCCGAGTACGCCAACATGATCCTGATCGCCTTTCTTACCTCGATCATGTTCCTGGGTGGATGGCTGTCGCCGTTGCCGTTCCTGCCGGACAGCTTTGTCTGGCTGCTGGGCAAGGTTTCCTTCGTCCTGTTCCTGTTCCTGTGGTTCCGCGCGACCTTCCCGCGCTACCGCTATGATCAGTTGATGCGGCTTGGCTGGAAGGTGTTCATTCCGATCACGATCGTCTGGGTCGTTGTGGTCGCCGCGTGGATGCAGACCCCGCTCTGGGTTTGGTAAGGGCGGAGGAGAATAATATGCAGATGATTACAAAATTTTTTAAAACCTTCCTGCTCTACGAGTTGTTGATGGGTATGGCAGTGACCGGGCGGTATTTTTTCGCGCGCAAGATCACGGTGCAGTACCCCGATGAACAAACCCCGCAAAGCTTCCGCTTCCGCGGCCTGCATGCGCAACGCCGCTATGCGAACGGCGAAGAGCGCTGCATCGGTTGCAAACTGTGCGAAGCAGTCTGCCCGGCGCTGGCGATCAAGATTGAAGTGGCCGAGCGCGAGGACGGCACGCGCCGCACCACCCAATACGATATCGACCTGACCAAGTGCATTTTCTGCGGTTTTTGCGAGGAATCCTGCCCGGTGGATGCGATTGTCGAAACCCGTGTGTTCGATTATCACGGTGAGAAAAAGGGCGATCTGTACTACACAAAGGATATGCTGCTGGCGCACGGCGACAAGCATGAAGAACAGATTGCCAGGGATCGTGCCGCCGATGCGAAATACAGATAAGGGATAAGAGGGAAGGGAGAAGGGTGAAAAGCGAAAAACGCAAAGCGGTGCTAGGGTTTTACCCTTCCCCCTTTCCCCTTCCCCCTTCTCAGAAATTTTAAAGGGTTTATTGATGATGAATTTCGAGACCGTCGTGTTTTACGTATTCGCCGCGTTGACGCTGTTCGCCGCGCTGCGCGTGATTACCGCGCGCAATCCGGTGCATGCGGTGTTGTTCCTGGTGCTGGCGTTCATCAGCGCGTCAGGCATCTGGATGTTGCTCGAGGCGGAATTCCTGGCTATTACGCTGGTGCTGGTCTATGTCGGCGCGGTGATGGTGCTGTTCCTGTTTGTCGTGATGATGCTGGATATCAATCTGGTGCGGCTGCGCGAAGGTTTCTGGCGCTGGCTGCCGTTCGGCGCGCTGCTGGCCGGTTTGATGGCATTCCAGATGATCTGGGTGCTGGGTTCACCCGAGGCGCCCGGCGGCAAGCTGGTCAAACACGCAGCCGATTTCAGCAATACCAAGCAACTGGGGCGTTTGATTTATACCGATTATGTCTATCCGTTTGAGATTGCTGCGGTGTTGTTGTTGGTGGCGATGGTCGCGGCAATCGCGCTGACCTTGCGCCGGCGCAAGGATTCCAAATCGCAGGTGATACCCGATCAGATTGCGGTGAAGAGATCGGATCGTGTGCGCATCGTGAGGATGAAGAGCGAGAGCAAAAAGTAGGCCGGGTTTCAACCCGGCCTACAGAATCAATCAAGGGAGCGAGAAGGACAATATGTTGACCCTTTCACATTATCTGGTGCTAAGCGCCGTGCTGTTTGCCGTCAGCGTGCTCGGCATCTTTCTGAACCGCAAAAATCTGATCGTGCTGCTGATGTCGATCGAAATGATGCTGCTGGCGGTGAATACCAATTTTGTCGCGTTTTCGCATTACCTGGACGATGTCGCAGGGCAAATCTTTGTGTTCTTCATCCTGACTGTGGCGGCAGCCGAAGCCGCCATCGGCCTGGCGATACTGGTGGTGTTGTTCCGCAATCTGAACACCATCGATGTTGATGATCTTGATAGCTTGAAGGGTTGAACCGTTATGGAAGCCTTTAAAAATCGTAGCGAGCGATTTGAGAGCAAGGCGCACGGAGCGCAGCGAACGAGACATACCGAATGTGTAGGCGAGGAGCGAGCACCGCGCAACGCAGCTATCGAATCGCGCAGTAGATTTT
>CAZAWA010000151.1:0-2325 GCA_964488675.1 uncultured Oxalobacter sp.
AGGCACGAACCCAGAGGAATCTGCGCCACGCCAAAAGCGGAACGGGCGTGCCGCCCCTTGTCGCCGAAAATTTCTACCAGCATCTCTGACGCCCCATTCGTCACCAGATGATGTTCGGTGAAATCACCGGTCGAATTCACCAGACTCATTAGCTTGACGATGCGCTTGACGCGCATGAGGTCGCCGCCGCAAGCCGCCTGCAAGGTCGCCACCAGATCGACCGCCACGCCACGCGCCGCCTGTTGACCTTCTGTGACAGTAATGTCCTTGCCGAACTGGCCAGCCCAGGCCTGACCATCCTTTTTGGCAATGTGCCCGGACAGAAACACCGTGTTGCCGGTCTGAACATACATGACATACGCCGCGACCGGTGCCGCAACAACCGGCAGTTCAATATTCAGTTTTTTCAGGTTTTCGTAGACTGACATAAGTTTTCCTGTTTCAATGAAGCGTGTATCGTACAACATCAACACAAACAAATCGACAACAGCCGGTTGCCACCGGTAAAATCCCCCCCCAAGAAGGGAAATCCATAATGAGCGACGACATCAGCAACATCTCCACCCCGATTGACGACCGCTTCTACCGGCTTGAGAACCGTATGCCGGTTCGTTGCACACTGGCAGAATTTGCCAAGTCCATGCAGGAAGACGAAAACCGGATTGTGGCGCAGGCGACCATCAACGAAATGCAGGTTTCCGCCGTCTTTGTCGGCATTGACCAGAACTGGGGCGATGGCGACCCGCTCCTGTTCGAGACGGTAGTTTTCGGGTTGCCGGACGACCTCCAGCCACGCTGGAGTTTTTCAACCTGGGATGAAGCGATGGAAATCCACAACCTGCTGGTCGCCACGCTGACGGAACACGGCGCAGAACCGCTGTTGAACGAAATCCGCAGAAAGGCGGAAGCCGCCGGCTAAAACCAGCTTTCTGTGCGCAACAGCGTCGTGCTGGCCGCGACGGTGCGCGTTCTACCGGACGCTGGTTGACAGGTAAAGCGGTTCTCCCAACCCTTGAAATCTGCCCCATAATCCCCACTTGCATTCAATCTGTTCAACCACGCTGTTCAATGAGGGAAAAATGGCCGCAACCGAAAAACAAACCCTGGGCTTCCAGGCTGAAGTCAAGCAACTGCTGCACCTGATGGTTCACTCGCTATATTCCAACAAGGAAATTTTCCTGCGCGAATTGATTTCGAACGCTTCCGATGCCGCCGACAAGCTGCGCTACGAAACGATCGCCAAACCGGAACTGTTCGAAAGCGACCCGGAACTGAAAATCGGGGTCGCGTTCAACAAGGAAGCACGAACCATCACTGTGTCCGACAACGGCATCGGCATGAGCCGCGACGAAGCCATCGAACATCTCGGCACCATTGCCAAGTCCGGCACCCGCGAATTCTTTTCGCAATTGACTGGCGACCAGCAAAAGGATGCTGCGCTGATCGGTCAGTTTGGCGTTGGTTTCTATTCCGCCTTCATCGTCGCCGACAAGATCACCGTCAACACCCGCCGGGCAGGCGTTCCCGCCAGCGAAGGGGTACGCTGGGAATCAGACGGCGCAGGAGACTTTACTGTCGAAGCCATCGATAAACCCGCTCGCGGCAGCGAGATCATCCTGCACCTGCGCGAAGGCGAAGATGAACTGCTATCGAACTGGAAACTGCAATCGATCATCCGCAAGTATTCCGACCATATCTCCCTGCCGATCCTGATGCAGAAAGAAGAATGGGATGCGGAAGCGAAAGCGATGGTCATGCGCGACGAAACCGAAACCATCAACCAGGCCAGCGCACTGTGGGCGCGCAACAAAGCCGACATCACGGACGAGCAATACAACGAGTTCTACAAACATGTGTCGCACGATTTCCAGGAACCGCTGGCACACACGCACAACCGCGTCGAAGGCCACAGCGAATACACGCAACTGCTGTACATCCCGTCGCGCGCGCCGTTCGACCTGTGGGACCGCAACCAGCGTGGCGGCATCAAGCTCTACATCAAGCGCGTGTTCATCATGGATGACGCCGAGCAGCTGATGCCGGTCTACCTGCGTTTTGTCAAAGGCGTGATCGACTCCAATGATCTGCCATTGAATGTGTCGCGCGAAATTCTTCAGGAATCGCGTGATGTGAAAGTCATCCGCGAAGGATCAACCCGCCGCGTTCTCGGCATGCTGGAAGAACTTGCGGATGCGGAAGAACAGGACAAGAGAGACAAGTACGCCAGCTTCTGGAAAGAGTTTGGACAGGTGCTCAAAGAAGGCATTGGCGAGGACCAAGGCAATCAGGAGCGAATCGCGAAACTCTTGCGCTTTGCCTCGACGC
>CAZAWA010000152.1:0-2207 GCA_964488675.1 uncultured Oxalobacter sp.
TCGAGATGGACGGTTTCGAGCCGAACTCCGGCACGATCGTGGTGGCTGCCACCAACCGTTCCGATGTGCTGGACAAGGCGCTGCTGCGACCGGGCCGATTTGATCGTCAGGTGGTTGTGGGTCTGCCGGATATTCGCGGTCGCGAGCAAATCCTCAATGTGCACACCCGCAAGGTGCCGATCGCGCCTGATGTGAAGCAGGATATTCTTGCTCGTGGCACGCCGGGTTTTTCTGGCGCCGATCTGGCCAATCTGGTCAACGAAGCGGCTTTGTTTGCAGCGCGCAAGAACAAACGACTGGTCGAGATGCAGGACTTCGAGGACGCCAAAGACAAGATCGTGATGGGGCCGGAGCGCAAATCGGTCGTCATGCGCGACGAGGAGCGCCTCAACACCGCGTATCACGAATCCGGTCATGCCGTGGTGGCGAAACTGTTGCCGACAGCCGATCCGGTGCACAAGGTCACGATCATGCCGCGCGGTTTTGCGCTCGGCCTGACATGGCAGTTGCCGGAGCATGATCGCGTGAACATGTACAAGACCAAGATGCTGGAAGAAATTGCGATCCTGTTCGGCGGCCGCATTGCGGAAGAAATTTTCATGAACCAGATGTCCACCGGCGCATCCAGCGACTTTGATCGTGCCACCAAGATGGCGCGTGCCATGGTGACTCGCTATGGCATGTCCGAGTCGCTCGGCACCATGGTGTACGAAGACACCGAGATGGACGCCTATTTCGGCCGCATGTCATCGAAAACCGTATCGGAAGTGACGCAGCAGAAAGTTGATGCCGAAATCCGCAGTATTCTCGATCAGCAATATGCGCTTTCGCGAAAATTGATCGAGGATAACCGCGACAAGGTCGAGAAGATGGCGCGGACACTCATGGACTGGGAGACGATCGATGCCGATCAGGTGACCGACATCATGGAAGGCCGCGAGCCGAGACCGCCCAAGGACGGCATTCCCGTCAAGCGCGCGCACGGCAATCCGCCGGACATCAAACCAACCAACGCGACGGCAACGGCCTGATGCATAAAATCGGGGTCAGCAGTTTTTTTTCGCGAAGCGAAAATGACTCTGCCTTCGATGCTCGCAATTTTCATTATCCCAAGATTTGAGTGAGCCAGGTGGGGCGAGGGTGATCCTTGCCCCATTTTTTTGTATATCGAAGAACATGCAAAAATTCTTTCAGTGTGGCCGCTATGGCTTTCAGACTGGCCGAACAGGCGGCAGACCGCTGGTGATGGGCATACTCAATGTCACGCCGGATTCCTTCTCCGATGGCGGTCGTTTCATTTCTGTCGACGCTGCAATTGATCGCGCCGAGCAGATGATCGCCGACGGCGTTGACATCATCGACATCGGCGGCGAATCCACGCGACCGGGCGCAACGCCCTTGCCTTTGCAGCAGGAACTCGACCGCGTGATGCCGGTGATCTATGCGCTGCGGGATTGCGGTCGTCCGCTTTCGGTCGATACCTGGAAACCGGAAGTGATGCGCGAAGCGCTCGCAGCCGGCGCGGACATGATCAACGACATCAACGCTTTTTTAGCGCCAGGTGCGGTGGAAGCCGTACGCGACACGGATTGCGCGCTGTGCGTCATGCACATGCTGGGCGACCCGCAGACCATGCAGAGCAGCCCGCAGTACCAGAATGTGGTGCAGGAGGTCACCGACTACCTGCGCGAACGAGTCGGGGCGCTGGAAGCGGCAGGGGTGGACCGGGCGCGGCTGTGCATCGATCCCGGCTTCGGTTTTGGAAAGGCGCTTGAACATAATCTGGACTTGCTCAAGAATATCGGGCAGATTCGGGATGCGCTGCAACTGCCGCTGCTTGCGGGCTTGTCGCGCAAGGCGACGATAGGCGCCATCACGGACAAGCCGCCGCAGGATCGTCTTGCAGGCAGCCTGGCAGCGGCGCTGCTCGCCGCCGCCAACGGCGCGGCCATACTGCGGGTGCATGATGTCGCCGAGACGGTGGATGCGCTCAGGGTCTGGCAAAGGGCTGTAAATTGAATGATTGATCCCTTCCCCCTGCCAGGGGGAAGGTTAGGTTGGGGGTAGTGCGCTTGCATATTTGCATTGTGAAAATCGGGGTCAGAGGCGGTGAAAATGGGGTCGGCAGTCGAATTTTGCCTGCAAAATTCTGACTCTGACCCCGATTTTTCGCACCCCCGATTTCACGCAAGAATGAATTCTCGATA
>CAZAWA010000153.1:0-2188 GCA_964488675.1 uncultured Oxalobacter sp.
CTGCATTAGTTAGTAATATAATATGAGCCGCAAACTAGTGCCACCCATCATATACATGAATGCTTCTACGCTGCCATTGGCACTGGAAGTTCTGAAGCAGTTCCGGGTGATTTATGGAACGATGCGCAAGTATTTTCGTGAGCTTGAAGAGTGCTGCGGACTGCCCGGGTCGCAGATGTGGGTTCTTCAGGAAATTGAGCGGACTCCGGAAATCGGCATCACCGAACTCGCCGGCAGGTTGGGAATCCATCAGTCGACATGCAGTCAATTGGTCGACAAGCTGGTAGCCAGGGACTGCCTTGTCAAAAAGCGGCATAGTGTCGATCAGCGACGCGTTGGGCTCTTCCTGGCGGAGGAGGGACGAAAGGCCATCGCCTCGCTTCCGGGGCCGGCCGAAGGCATACTCCCTGAGGCTCTGGCGAGCATTCCCGATGTCGCTCTAAAAACATTGAATATCAATCTAGCTGAATTGATTGATCATCTGCCGGTCAAGGACGATGAATTCGCCTCGACGCCGCTGGCCGAAATGGTGCGTGACTAAGGTGCGAATGACTCTGTATTTTCCTGCGGCCATCCTTGGTCTTTCACTCTCGATGGCGCTTTTGTCGGGGTGTGGCACGACGTCTCAAGCGGAGCGGCCGGTTCAGCAAGTGCTCAACCCACCGGCGCCCTCCGCAGCGAAGGTTGACTCGTCACCGAGCAGTACATCCGGCCTGTCCGAGAAAAAAGCCGAGCCCGAAATCGACGAAAAGACGAGCGTTTTCTTTGTTTTCGGTTCAAGCACCGTTGGCCAAAGTGAAAAGAGCAAACTGCGCGATGCAGCAAGCCTGCTCAAAGAGGATGGCGACTTGTCAGTCACCTTGATCGGGCGCGCCAATGACTATGGGAGCCGCTCGGTTAATCTGGCGGTGGCCGATGCGCGGGTTGAGGCGGTTGCCGCCATTTTGAGAAAGCTCGGCGTGAAAGCGTGGCAAATTAAAAAGAATGTAATCGGTGGCGAAAAACTGCCGGGCAATTGTGTGACGACAGAGTGCCGCCGGACGATGCGTCGCGTCGAACTTGTGTTTTCAAAGGGTGACCGGTGAAACGTCGAGTAAGCGTGCCGTGGAAGGCGGGGGCTATAGCACAGCCGGTTTGAAGCTGGCGGCGCATTTCAAATTTGGCCATTTTTCCCGGTTGACCGTGGATTTCCGTATTCGGTTTGTCCTGGCACCCAAAATGAAGAAGCCCGCCGATGGGCGGGCTTCTTGTCGTGCAACTCGGTGCTGCCGCTATCGATTAGCGTGCAGCGCGGCGACGGGCGACGGCGCCAAGAATGCCCAAGCCGGCGAGTAGCATGGCATAGGTTTCCGGTTCAGGAACCGGCAAGGTTGATACGGCGAAAACGTATTGCCCACCGAGGCTACCGGTTCCCGTGCCAGAGACGGTGAAGTAATAGTCGTTGGCCGGCGCAAATACCCCGGAGCCTTCTTTATAGTTGGCCGAGCTGCCTGAAGTGCTATCAAGGTTGACGATCACGGTATTGGTGTTGTCGTACAACTGAACTGAAAGTCCGCTGATGTTGTATAGATCACCCACATTCGTAATGGAAATTTTCAGGTTGCTGACAGAGCCACCGGAAAACAACGCGGTGGGGATGTCAAATATCCATTGGTCGGAAAAGCTGCCGACGGGGACCTCAACAACGTCGGAATAGGTCGATGGTGCGGTCACCGCCCCCAAGTCATATGTCGTGGCATTCGCCCCAACAACAAAGCCCAAGCCCAAGGCAAGAGCGACTGCAGATTTCGTGATATTCATAAAGTTGGACTCCAAAAAAGTGAACAGCATCGCCCGCGTCTGCGAGGATCCAGGATGGACCTTAATCATGATTTGCTAATATTTCAGCGGTAATGGCCGATGGATAGGAAAAAGTAGTCTGTTCGGACTACCGCGACGCCAATTCGACTCTGGTCAAATACGGTGGTCGCAGGGAGCGTTTGCTCCCATGGCCGCTGGATGGGGATTGCGCCATGTCGCGGCAGATTAGCCGAGCAGCGTGATCTTCAGTTTTTCCAGAAAGTTCAGCTCGGCCCACCAAGCCAGGCCTCTTTCCCTGAACTCGCAGCCTTTTTCTGTCAGCGCCAGCTTGACGGCGCCGAACTCGGTCTTGCCGCTGGCAGCGATGAAGCCTGAGTCCATCAGGAAG
>CAZAWA010000154.1:0-2169 GCA_964488675.1 uncultured Oxalobacter sp.
CCATCTGACCTTCCAACCCGTTAATCAGCGTTGCACTTCATATCTGAACGCGGGCCAACCTACTCGGCGGTGGTGTTAACGCGTCGCGTTAATAGTTAGCCCAAAAGGGCCGAATGTGACTAATTCTGGCCACCCCAACAGCCGATTTGCACAAAAAACAGGCAATTTCAGGACGAAAATGACATGTTTTTCGGGAGTATGCGGGTAAATCCGGCGTTCAGTGATATGCGACGCGCCGGAGAAAAAACACTGGTAGGTAGTATATGTTTTGACGCCGCTGCGGCGCTTCGCTCAGGACTTCGACTCGGAATCGGGTGTTGCCGCATCCTGCGCGACTTCCTCGATCACATCCTGGAACTCAGCCACATCCTCGAAACTGCGGTAGACGGAGGCAAAGCGGATGTACGCTATCTTGTCGAGCTGCTGCAGTTCGCGCATCACCAGCTCGCCGACTCGCGTAGACGGCACTTCGCGCTCGCCGCTGGTAAGCAGCTTCTCTGTGATGTTCTGGATGGCTTTGTCGACCGCCTCGATGGAAACCGGGCGTTTGCGCAGCGCCAGCATCATGCTGGCGCGCAGCTTGGCGGAATCGAACTCGGTACGGTTGCCGTCCTTCTTGACGATGGCCGGCAGGTTGAGTTCAATCCGCTCGTAGGTGGTGAAGCGCTTGTCGCAGCCGGTGCAGCGGCGGCGGCGGCGGATGCTGTCCCCTTCTTCGGACACGCGGGTGTCGATGACTTGCGTTTCCTCGTGCTGGCAGAAAGGACATTTCATCGCTGCGTACTCTTTAAGGTGAACCGCTAAAACAAAATATCCGAAAACTAGCGGTAGCGCCAGAAATTCTGGGGCCAGAGTAATTTACGCAAAAAAGCGTCGCGTAAAAAAACGGCTGAGCCCGGAATTCCAGAGTAACTTTCGCGCGCGAAAATTACTCCGGCCCCTGGATTTTCCGTGCGGACGCCAATTTCATCCATAAACCGGGAACGCGTCAGTCAGCTTCTTGACTTCCTGCTGCACGCGTTCGATGGTGGCGGCGTCGTCAGGATTATCGAGCACATCGGCCAGCAGGTTGCCAACGATAGCCGATTCCGCTTCCTTGAAGCCGCGCGTGGTCATCGCCGGGCTGCCCAGGCGGATGCCGGAAGTCACAAACGGGGTCTGCGGGTCGTTCGGGATGGCGTTCTTGTTGCAGGTCAGGTAGCCAGAGTGCAGGACATTCTCTGCCGCGCGGCCGGTGATGTTCTTGCCGCGCAGGTCGACCAGCATCAGGTGCGACTCCGTGCGGCCAGATATGATGCGCAAGCCGCGCTCGATCAGCGTGTCGGCCAATACTTGCGCATTCTTGATGACCTGCTCCTGATACACCTTGAATTCCGGCTGCATCGCCTCCTTGAAGGCGACGGCTTTCGCGGCGATCACATGCATCAGTGGGCCACCCTGCAGGCCGGGGAACACGGCGGAGTTGATCTGACGCTCGAATTCGGATTTCATCAGGATGAAGCCGCCGCGTGGACCGCGCAGCGATTTGTGCGTGGTGGAGGTGACGAAATCGGCGTGCGGAACCGGATTCGGATACACGCCCGCGGCGATCAGGCCGGCATAGTGCGCCATATCCACCATGAAGTAGGCGCCGACATCCTTGGCGACCCTGGCAAAGCGTTCGAAGTCGATGCGCAGCGAATACGCGGACGCGCCGGCGATGATCAGCTTGGGCTTTTTCTCGTGCGCGAGGCGCTCCATCGCATCGTAGTCTATCTCTTCCTTTTAGTTCAGGCCGTAGGACACGATGTTGAACCATTTGCCCGACATGTTCAGCGCCATGCCATGGGTCAGGTGGCCACCTTCGGCCAGCGACATGCCCATGACGGTGTCACCCGGCGTCAGCATCGCCAGGAAAATCGCCTGGTTGGCCTGCGAGCCGGAATTGGGCTGCACATTGGCTGCTTCGGCGCCGTAGATTTCCTTGATCCGTTCCAGCGCCAGCATTTCGGCGATGTCGACGAATTCGCAGCCGCCGTAGTAGCGCTTGCCCGGATAGCCTTCAGCATATTTGTTGGTGAGTTGCGAGCCTTGCGCCTGCATCACGGCAGGCGAACAGTAGTTTTCGGAGGCGATCAATTCGATATGGTCCTGCTGCCGATGGTTTTCGCGTTGTATGGCGGCCCACAA
>CAZAWA010000155.1:0-2102 GCA_964488675.1 uncultured Oxalobacter sp.
GAATACCTCGTCTAACGCTTCAAAGCGGTTTGGCGTTTACTTAATCAGAGATTCCCTAGATTTTTTGGACACATTACACATAAACAGTAAGCGGCCAGTTTCAGTCGACACTAAACAACCGTGTGTCAGTGGCATTCCAATGCTTTAACTGCTACAATCCCCGCCATGCGTAAACTGCTTGCCATTTTCCTGTTGGTGCTCATACCGCTTCAGTCCTCTTGGGCGGTAGCGGCTGAGTATTGCACGCACCACGAGGAAGGCGCTGCAGCGCAGCACTTTGGACACCATGCTGATGAGCACCCAGGCTCGGCAGCAGACACGGGAACTGATGACGGAATTCAATCTGATTCCGGCACGACACCCAACCAGCCGCATAGCGACAATTGCCATCATCACAATGTTGCCAGCCTGGTTAGCACCATATCCCAGGGGTTTCACGATATCCCGGAAACCCTGATTCGTTGGGGCGAACGGGTATCCGACCCCAGCGACGCTACATCGCGCATCGAACGCCCTAACTGGGCCAGCCTCGCCTGATCGGCGGGGCATTTTCCTGTCCTTGCATCAGCCTGAATCGCCGTCCGCAACGGCGGGCTTGTCTGTGCTGAACGCGCCTCGCCGCTTCCCCATGTGTCTGTTTATCACTGGAGAATCGCATGTACCCAAAAAAACAAATAGCTTGTCTGACGATTGCGCTATGCGCTGCCATCAGTAACGCCTGGGCGCAGCAAGCGCCCCAGCAAAACACGCCCCTGCCCGGCACATTAAGGCAAATTTTCGACAAGGCCTGGGCACGGCAACCTGAAGCGCAATCATTCGATATTCGCCGCGACGCTGATGCCGCGCGGCGCCAAAGCGCCGACAGCTGGACGCCCGAACCGCCTTCGCTGGAACTCTCGGCCAAATCCGACCAGATGCTCAAAAATCAGGGTGGGCGCGAATATGTGGTCGGCATTGCCATCCCGCTGTGGCTGCCGGGAGAACGCTCGCACACCGGCATGCTGGCTGATGCCGAGTCGCGCGCAACGGACAGCCGTACACAGGCTGCCAAACTGCGTACTGCTGCGGCTGTGCGCGAAGCCTGGTGGCTCTGGCAACGCGCCCGCGTGGAACGCGATCTGGCACAGGGGCGGCTGACCAATGCGCAAAAGCTGGCCACCGATGTCGCCAAGCGGGTCAAGGCAGGCGATCTGGCGCGCGCCGATCAGCATCAGGCGGATGGCGCTGCTGCCTCGGCAGAATCGGCACTAGCGGAAGCGAATGGCACACTGGCTGTTGCGACGCAGCGATTGCGATCCTTGACGGGTGCAGCGCCTGTGGAGCCTGTCTCAAGTGAGATCCTCATCATGGAACCCATGCCTGCCGGCACACTGTCAGCGGATCATCCGGCGGCAATCGCATTGCGTGACCGTGCCGATGTCGCCAAACGAAGCGCTGAACTGGCGCGGGTACAGACCCGGGCGAATCCTGAATTGACACTGTCCACGACACGCGAAAGAGGTGTGATGGGCGAGTCCTATCAACAAGCCATCATGGTCGGCATACGCATCCCGTTCGGATCGGATAGCAGAAACCGGGCCAAGGTGGGCACTGCGCACGCCGAAGCGCTGGAAGCCGAGAGCCAGCTCATGCTCGAACGGGAACGCCTTGCAGGCGAGCTTGACGCCAGCAAGGTGCGCGTCGGCTCGGCGCGGACACAACTGGCGGCAGCGGAAAAGCGCGCACAACTCGCGCGGGAATCCCGCGGCTTTTTCGAGAAATCGTTCCGGCTAGGCGAAACCGACCTGCCGACGCGCTTGCGCGTCGAACTGGAAGCCTCCGAAGCTGAACGGCAAGCCGCGCTCGCACGCATTGAACAGGCCGCCGCCGTGTCGACGCTGCGCCAGAACCTTGGGCTCTTGCCCGAATAATTTCGAGGAACCAGAACATGAAGATTTTCAGAGCATTTGCGGCCATGGGATGCGCGGCATTGTTTACCCTGACGGGAACGCCTGCCGTTTCGGGAGAGGGCCACGACCACGGCGAAGCATCGTCGCAGAAGGTTGATGTTGCATCACCGCGCTTCACTGCCGTGTCCGAGTCGTTCGAACTGGTCGGCGTGG
>CAZAWA010000156.1:0-1969 GCA_964488675.1 uncultured Oxalobacter sp.
AGCGTGAGGACGGCTCGCGCCGCACCACGCGCTACGACATCGATCTGACCAAGTGTATCTTCTGCGGCTTTTGCGAAGAATCCTGCCCGGTCGATGCCATTGTCGAAACGCGGATTTTCGACTACCACGGCGAGTCGCGCGGCGACCTGCTGTACACCAAGGCAAAACTCCTGGCAGTGGGTGATAAGTATGAAGAACAGATTGCCAAGGACAGGGCGGCGGACGCCAAGTACCGTTGACGGGAACCGGACAAGACCATGAACTTTGAAACCCTGATTTTCTATTTCCTCTCCAGCATCCTGCTGTTTGCCGGATTGCGGGTGATTACCGTGCGCCACCCGGTGCATGCCGCGCTGTATCTGGTATTGGGATTTTTTACCGCCGCCGGCCTGTGGTTGCTGCTGGAAGCCGAATTCCTGGCGATCACGCTGGTGCTGGTGTATATCGGTGCGGTGATGGTGCTGTTCCTGTTCGTGGTGATGATGATGGATCTCGACCTGCGCCGGATGCGCGAGGGTTTCCGCGAAAGTATCCCACTGGCGGTTCTGGTGGGCGCGCTGATGGCGATGGAAATGGCGCTGGTGCTCGGGCGCAAGACCTTCATCCCGGAATACGTCAAGCTCGAACAGAACCACGCGGCGGGATACAGCAATACCAAGGAACTGGGCCGCCTGATCTATACCGATTACGTTTACCCGTTCGAACTGGCTGCGGTCGTGCTGCTGGTGGCGATTGTCGCCGCGATTGCGATTACGCTGCGCCGCCGCCAGAACACCAAACATCAAGACCCGGCGGAACAAGTGAAGGCGCGCCGCGAAGATTGTGTGCGCCTGGTTTCCATGCCCGCAGAAAAATCTGGCGAAGAGTGAGGGAGAAGCCGTGCTGTCGTTGACCCATTATCTGATTCTCGGTGCGCTGCTGTTTGTTATCAGCGTGGTCGGGATATTCCTCAACCGCAAGAACCTGATCGTCATCCTGATGGCGATTGAACTCATGCTGCTGGCGGTCAACATCAATTTCATCGCCTTCTCCCATTATCTCAATGACGCGGCGGGGCAGGTATTCGTGTTTTTCATCCTCACCGTGGCGGCAGCGGAATCGGCGATTGGCCTCGCCATTCTGGTGGCGTTGTTCCGCAACCTGAATACCATCAACGTGAACGATCTGGATCACCTCAAGGGTTAACATGACGGATATGCAAAACCTCTATCTGCTGGTGCCCCTCGCTCCCCTCGCGGGAGCCATCGTCGCCGGACTGTTCGGGCGCGTCATTGGACGCACCGGTTCGCATGTCGTCACCATTCTCGGCGTGGCGCTGTCGTTTGTGTTGTCGTTGCTGATTTTTCAGGACGTGCAGCAGGGCCACACCTACAACGGCACGGTTTATACCTGGCTGACCAGCGGTGAAACGCGCTTTGAAGTCGGCTTCCTGATTGATAAGCTGACCGTACTGATGATGCTGGTGGTGACCTTCGTGTCCCTGATGGTGCACATCTACACCATCGGCTACATGGCCGAAGACCCCGGTTACCAGCGTTTCTTCGCGTATATCTCGCTGTTCACGTTCTCCATGCTGATGCTGGTGATGTCGAACAACTTCGTCCAACTGTTCTTCGGCTGGGAAGCTGTGGGCTTGGTGTCCTATCTGTTGATCGGCTTCTGGTATACCCGCCCGACGGCGATCTATGCCAATCTCAAGGCATTTCTGGTCAACCGCGTGGGTGACTTCGGTTTCCTGCTGGGTATCGGGCTGGTGTTGGCGCATTTCGGTACGTTGGACTACGCTGCCGTGTTTGCCCGAGCCAATGAAATGGTCGGTGTGCACATGGTGATTTCATCGGAAGTCCAGCCGGCCTTGCTGACGGTGATCTGTATCCTGCTGTTCATCGGCGCGATGGGTAAGTCGGCGCAGTTTCCGTTGCACGTCTGGCTGCCCGATTCGATGGAAGGCCCCACCCCGATTTCCGCG
>CAZAWA010000157.1:0-1908 GCA_964488675.1 uncultured Oxalobacter sp.
GCGCGCATTACCACCCGGCCGCGACCGGTGCGGAAACCATCGCGCACGCCGGAAACGCCATAAATGATGCCGCCGGTCGGAAAGTCCGGCGCCGGGATGATCTCGATCAGTTCGTCGATGCTGCAGTCCGGGTGATTCAGCACATGCAATGCGCCGTTGATGATTTCGGTGATGTTGTGCGGCGGGATGTTGGTTGCCATGCCGACGGCGATGCCGGAGGAGCCATTGATCAGCAGGTTCGGGATTTTTGCTGGCAATACCGACGGCTCCATCTCCTTGCCGTCGTAATTGGGGGCAAAGTCAACCGTTTCCTTTTCGATGTCGGCCAGAATTTCGTTGGCGATTTTGTCCAGTCGGCATTCCGTGTAGCGCATCGCGGCGGCATTGTCGCCGTCAACCGAGCCGAAGTTGCCCTGGCCGTCGACCAGCGTGTAGCGCAAGGAAAAATCCTGCGCCATCCGCACCAGCGTGTCGTAAATCGACTGGTCGCCATGCGGGTGGTACTTGCCCATCACCTCGCCGACCACGCGCGCACATTTGACATAAGGCCGGTTGAAGACATTGTTCATCTCGTGCATGGCGAACAACACGCGGCGATGCACCGGCTTCAGGCCGTCCCGGACATCGGGCAAGGCTCTGCCCACGATCACGCTCATCGCGTAATCGAGGTAGCTCTTGCGCATTTCTTCTTCCAGGGAGATGTGGATGGTTTCTTTGGCGAATTGATCCATGAGTGGGCTAGGGTTAAGGCAGAATTAATTTGTCACAAATACATCGAAAAAATAAATGGTCTCGCCGATTTGCATCCTGCGAGATTCTACCATGGGGAGGCGAAGCTCCCCTGCTTTTGCAGGGTGAATGGATTGCCGCACCGCACTGAAAACACCGTCGAACAGCTTGTGTGAAACCCCTTCTCCAGTTTGTCCCGTGGCGCGCAGAGGGTTTATTCAGTTGCTTACGGTTGCGAAAATGCTACAAACCGCGAAAAACCTAAAATGTTTGATCGTAAGCAACGCCTTGAGGCTTGCCTTGTGCCAGAATATAAGCGAACGCATTGCATAAGCGGCACTTGTCTCATGTATCATATGGATTGCGTATTACAATTTCTGGAATGGCTGTAAATCTGATGCGCAGCGAGTCTGCGGATACTCACCCGAGGGGAAAAAAATGAATAAACTGATCAAACTTGTTTTAGCTGCTTCTGCAGTTGTTGCAATGTCCGCATCTGCTCAACAATACGCTGACATCAAGGCAAATTCGCCGTACAGCGCCTACGCTCAGGACAGCCGTGGCGTGATTGCCCGCAGCGGTTATGGTCTGTGCTGGAGGGCAGGTTACTGGACCCCGGCTGACGCGGTCAATGCATGCGAAGGCATCATCGCGAAGGCACCTGCGCAGCCTTACAAGCCGGTTCCGGGCTCCAAGAAAGTGGCTTACGCGGCTGACGCATTCTTCGATTTTGACAAGGCCGTCCTGAAGCCGGCTGGCCAGGCCAGCCTCGACAAGCTGGTCAAAGACATCAAGGCGATTGACCTGGAGGTCATCATTGCAACCGGTCACACTGACTCCATCGGTTCCGACGCTTACAACCAGAAACTGTCGGTTCGCCGCGCAGAATCCGTCAAGGCCTATCTGGTCAAGAAGGGCGTAGACACCAAGAAGATCTACACCGAAGGCAAGGGCGAGAAACAGCCTGTTGCTGACAACAAGACCAAAGAAGGCCGCGCAAAGAACCGTCGCGTCGTCATCGAAGTGGTTGGCACGCCGAAGTAATCTGCACCGCAAGTTGCACCAAAACCCCGCTGCGGCGGGGTTTTTTTATGGGAAAATGCGATTGAACCGGGGTCGGCAGTCGAATATAGGAAAACCGGGGTCGGCAGTCAAATATCGCTCGCGATATTTTGACTC
>CAZAWA010000158.1:0-1867 GCA_964488675.1 uncultured Oxalobacter sp.
ATCGTGGTCAAGTACGGCGGCAATGCCATGACCGAGGAACATCTCAAGCACAGCTTTGCACGCGATGTGATTTTGCTCAAACTGGTTGGCATGAACCCGGTGGTGGTGCATGGTGGCGGCCCGCAGATCGACAGCGCACTCAAGAAAATCGGAAAGCTCGGCACCTTCGTCCAGGGCATGCGCATCACCGACGAAGAGACCATGGAAGTGGTCGAATGGGTGCTCGGCGGTGAGGTGCAGCAGGATATCGTGATGCTGATCAACCATTATGGCGGTCAGGCGGTCGGGCTGACCGGCAAGGATGGCGGCCTGATCAAGGCGAAGAAGATGCAGATGCCCGATCCGAACAATCCGGGCCAGTTCATCGACCTCGGCTTTGTTGGCGAGATCATGTCCATCAATCCTGCGATTGTAAAAGCGCTGCAGGACGACGCCTTCATTCCGATCATTTCCCCGATCGGCTTTGGCGATGACGGCCAGGCCTACAACATCAATGCGGATCTGGTCGCTGGCAAAATTGCGGAAATCCTGAAGGCGGAAAAGCTGATCATGATGACCAATACGCCGGGTGTGCTGGATCAGCAAAACAAGTTGCTGACCGACCTGTCGGCACGGCAAATCGACGCCATGTTTGCCGACGGCACCATCCACGGCGGCATGTTGCCGAAAATTTCGTCAGCGCTCGATGCAGCCAAATCGGGCGTGAATACGGTTCATATCATCGATGGGCGGATTGAGCACTCACTCCTTCTGGAGGTGCTGACGGAGCAGGTGTTCGGGACGATGATTCGGTCGCATTAAGCGGGTTGCAAATTAGGGGTCAGCAGTTTTTTAGCGAAGCGAAAATTACTCTGACCCCAGCATTTAACCGGTTGGCAACAAAAAAGGCAGCTGAAGCTGCCTTTTTTTGATGACTGAGCGCGTTACCGCTTTTGACGCAATCTTTGAATCGCTGCCAGCTGCGCAACCATCAGCGCGATTTCCGCCTGCGCGACGGCATAGTCGATCGCCGAACCGCGATTGGCCGCTGCTTCTTCTGCCAGGCGTTTTGCTTCCAGCACTTTCGCCTCATCCAGATCGTGACCGCGGATGGCGGTGTCGGCCAATACCGTGACGGTGTGTGGCTGGACTTCAAGGATGCCGCCCGCGACGAACACGAAAGTTTCTTCCGCCTCGCCCGGAACCTTGATGCGAACCGCGCCCGGCCGGATGCGGGTGATCAGTGGCGTGTGGCCAGGAAGAATGCCCAGCTCGCCCATCTCGCCCGGCAATGCGATGAATTCGGCTTTGCCGGAGAAGATTTGCTCTTCGGCGGATACCACATCAACTTGTATGGTGTTTGCCATGTTTGAACCTTTTCTGTACATTCGAAAAAACACGCCGCAGCATAACTCGCCGCAGCGTGCGCAGTCATGGCTTAGGCCATGCCCTTGCCTTTTTCGATTGCTTCCTCGATAGCGCCGACCATGTAGAACGCCTGCTCAGGCAAGTGATCCAGCTCGCCGTTGGCGATCATCTTGAAGCCCTTGATCGTATCGGCAAGCGAAACATACTTGCCTGGCGATCCGGTAAACACTTCTGCCACGCTGAACGGCTGGGACAGGAAGCGCTGCATCTTGCGTGCGCGCGCAACGGCCAGCTTGTCTTCTGGCGAGAGCTCGTCCATGCCGAGAATCGCGATAATGTCGCGCAATTCCTTGTAGCGCTGCAGCGTGCCCTGCACCGCGCGTGCGGTGTCGTAGTGATCCTGACCGACGACCAGCGGGTCAAGCTGGCGCGAGGTCGAGTCGAGCGGATCCACGGCCGGATAGATGCCGAGCGATGCGATGTCACGGGACAGAACGACAGTGGAGTCCAAGTGGGCGAA
>CAZAWA010000159.1:0-1822 GCA_964488675.1 uncultured Oxalobacter sp.
AGACCTGGTGGATGAAGCCTGATGCCAAGGAGAATAAGCCATGATGCGCTACATAGGCAAACGCCTGCTGCTGATGATCCCCACTTTGCTGGGCGTGCTGTTTCTGACTTTCGTGGTCATCCAATTCGTTCCCGGCGGCCCGGTCGAGCAAATGGTGAGTGTGATGCGCGGCAAGGGGGTGGGCGGCGGCGAGGCGGGCGGTGGTCAGCAGGCCATGTATCGCGGGCAGCAGGGCATCGACGCCGGGCGGCTGGCCGAGATCAAAGCCATGTACGGTTTCGACAAGCCCGCGCCTGAGCGTTTCTGGATCATGCTCAAAGGCTTTGCCACGCTCGACTTGGGGACGAGTTTTTTCCACCAGAAATCGGTGTGGGAATTGATTAAAGAAAAAATGCCGGTGTCGGTTTCGTTGGGATTGTGGACATTGGTTATCGTGTATTTGGTGTCGATCCCGGTGGGCATTGCCAAGGCGGTGCGCGACGGTTCGCGCTTCGATACCGCCACCAGTTTTTTGATCTTGAGCGGCTATGCCGTTCCCAGCTTCGTGCTGGGGGTGTTGCTGTTGGTGTTGTTCGGCGGCGGCAGTTTTTTGCAATGGTTCCCGTTGCGCGGTCTGACCTCGGATAATTGGGGGCAACTTTCGCTGCCGGGCAAGGTGGCAGATTATCTGTGGCACATCGCGCTGCCCGTGTTCGCCGAGGTGGCGGGCAGTTTTGCGGTTATCACCATGCTTACCAAGAACACTTTCATCGAAGAGATACGCAAACAATATGTGCTCACCGCGCGCGCCAAAGGCCTGCCGGAACGCACCGTGCTGTACCGGCATATCTTCCGCAATGCCTTGCTGCCCCTGTTGACGGGCTTCCCGGCGGCTTTTATCGGCGCGTTCTTTACCGGCAGTTTGCTTATCGAGACCTTGTTCTCGCTCGATGGCTTGGGGTTGTTGTCGTACAACGCCATCATGCAGCGCGATTATCCGGTGGTGATGGGGACGCTGTTCATTTTTACCATCGCGGGGTTGTTCGCCAAGCTGATCTCCGACATCAGCTACGTGCTCGCCGATCCGCGCGTGAAGTTTGAAGGGGTGGCGCGGTGAGCGAGATAGCGGACAACGTTAAACCGTATTTGCCTTCGCTGTCGCCCAATCAGCAGCGTTGGCGGCGTTTCCGCCAGCACCGTTTGGGCTATGTCAGCTTGCTGATTTTTACCGCGCTGTTCGCGCTCAGCTTGTTTTCCGAGTTTATTTCCAATGACCGCCCGCTGTTCGTCTCATACCAAGGGGTGTTGTATTTTCCGCTGCTGCACGATTATCCCGAGAGCACTTTCGGCGGCGATTTCCCCACACCTGCCGACTACCTCGATCCTTTTATCCGTGAGCAGTTTTCGCGTCCCGGCAACTGGGCGATTTATCCGCCCAATACTTACCGCTACGACACGCTGAATTATTTTTCGCAACAACCCAATCCGGCGCCGCCCGGCGCGCAGAACTGGCTGGGCACCGACGATAGAGGGCGCGATGTGCTGGCGCGCGCGCTATACGGTTTTCGCGTGTCGGTGCTGTTCGGCATGGCGCTGACTATCATCGGCGTGCTGCTCGGCCTGCTGGCGGGCGCGGTGCAGGGCTATTTCGGCGGGCGCGTCGATCTCTATCTGCAACGCTTCAGCGAGATATGGGGTTCGCTGCCGGAGCTGTATCTGCTGCTCATCTTCGCTTCCATTTTTCAGCCCAGCATCGCGCTGTTGCTCATCCTGTTGTCGCTGTTCGGCTGGCTGGGGCTGGCCGATTATGTGCGCGCCGAGTTCCTGCGTAACCGCCAGCTCG
>CAZAWA010000160.1:0-1781 GCA_964488675.1 uncultured Oxalobacter sp.
CCGGGGTCGGTAGTCAAATATCGCTGGCGATATTTTGACTCTGACCCCGAATTTTCCGACCCCGAATTTCGATTAAATTGGTGGCTCCCCGAGTAGCAGCAGTAAACGAATGGCTCCAACATGAACGCCGACCCGTCCGAAATCCAGAAATTTGACGATCTTGCGCACCGCTGGTGGGATCCGGATGCCGAGTTTCGTCCGCTGCACGAAATCAATCCTTTGCGTCTGGGCTGGATTGCGCGTCATGTGCCGCTTGCCGGAAAGGCGGTGCTCGATATCGGTTGCGGTGGCGGCATCCTGTCAGAAGCCATGGCAAGAGAGGGCGCTGTCGTTGTCGGCATCGATCTTTCGGAGAATGCGCTCAAGGTGGCAGAGTTGCACAGTCTGGATTCCGGCGTGCCGGTGCGCTATGTGCGAATTGCTGCCGAAGATCTGGCGCAGCATGAGTCCGGGCGGTATGACATCGTCACCTGCATGGAAATGCTCGAGCATGTGCCCGATCCGGCTGCAACGGTGCGCGCCTGTGCGGCACTGGTGAAGCCCGGCGGCAGGGTCTTTCTTTCCACGCTGAACCGCAACCTCAAGTCCTTCATGCTTGCCATCATCGGCGCGGAATATCTGCTGCGGATGCTGCCGAGAGGGACGCATGACTGGACGAAATTCATCACTCCCGCAGAGTTGTCGCAATTTGCACGCCGCGCCGGATTGACGGTCGATGCGATCAAGGGCATAGGGTATAACCCACTGACAGGCCAGCACTCGCTCTGCGATGATGCTGGCGTCAACTACATGATGGCCTGCACAAGGCCGGCCTGACTGGCGTAATCAACTTGTTCCCGAAATGAAAACCTCCAACCTCCTTCCCAGACCGCGCGCTGTTTTGTTTGATCTCGATGGCACGCTGGCCGATACGGCCCCCGATCTGGCGGCGGCGACCAACTTGTTGCGAACCGAACGCGGTTTGCCGCCGGCACCTTACGAAGCACTGCGCGCCGTCGCTTCGGCGGGCGGGAGAGGGTTGATCGGCGCGGCATTCGGCATTGCGCCCGAAGATGATCGCTACCAGGGGTTGCTCGCCGGTTTTCTGAACAACTATCAGGCGGCGCTGGCGGTTCGCAGCACCCTGTTCGATGGTATTGCCGAGTTGCTCGGCGCACTGCGCAACCACGGTCTGGGCTGGGGTATCGTCACCAACAAGCACGCGCGATTTACCGATCCGCTGGTGCCGCTGATCGGCCTGGGTGACGCCTGTTGCGTGATTTCTGGCGACACCACGCCGCACGCCAAGCCGCACCCGGAGCCAATGTTCGAGGCGGCGCGGCGGCTGGGGCTCGCGCCGCAGGACTGCTGGTATGTTGGCGACGATTTGCGCGACATCCAGGCTGGGCGGGCGGCAGGAATGGTGACTGTCGCCGCAGCGTGGGGATATTGCAGCAAAGAGGAACTGCCAGACTGGGGCGCGGATTGCATTGTCGATGCGCCGATGGATTTGCTGGATTGGGTCAGCCGAGCGCTCGAAGGCATCCGCTAGGCGGCATCAGGCTGCGCCAGGGGTGAGGCGCGACCTCAAAAGGCATACTCTCCCCGAGCATTTTTTCTCCGGCACTTGCATGCTGGCTATTCGGCGTTTTCAGGCAGATACTCCCGCTAAATTTGCCATTTTGGCGCAAATCATTGCCTATAATTTGTGCAAAATAGCTGGCGGGACGACAAAATGGCGCAGCATAACCCGCGTTCAGATACGAAGTGCAACGGGCGGGGTTTTTAGGGGTGTTACGGGC
>CAZAWA010000161.1:0-1757 GCA_964488675.1 uncultured Oxalobacter sp.
TGAACATGTCGGAGCCGATGTAAAACGAGTCGTGCGGCTCCAGCTCTGCGCCCCACTGCCCGGCCGAATCCGAACGCAAAACCGCCCGGGCGAGCAGCATGCCCACCGACTTCCCGCCGATGAACCCGGTGCCGATCAGGCGCTCCTTGACTTGGAGCAGATCGTTCAAGGTAAAGTAGCGCCGCGCCAGACTGAGAATTCGCTCGTCGCGCCCGATCAGCAGCTTGCACAGTTGCTCGAGCATCGCCTGCCGCTCCGGCGCTTGCATGCTGGATGCGTCGCGATTGGCGGCGCGAATGAACAGCCGCTCCCATGAGTCGAGCTGACGCTCGGCGTTGGCGCGCATGCCCATGAACAGACTCGTCGCCTCGCAACTCACCGTGATCGGCGTGAATTGTCCGGCTTCGTGCCGGTGCGGCAGAAACATGGTCGGCGAGGTGCGCTGCCAGACCTTGAGCGGATGCAGATACAGCACGCCCTCCTTGCTGTAGAGGTCGAGCAGCAACTGCGTGGTGGCCCGTATCCTGTCCACGGTCGCAAAAGAATGCGCGCCCCGCTCCAGCGCGAAATACGCCACGGTGCGCAGATCGAACAGATAGGGGCAGGTTACGCGGAAGAAATTCCCCACCATGCTGTCGGTAGCCCAGGCGTTAAGCAGGTTGGAGAGGCAATCGAAAACATAGAAGACCTCCACCCCTTCGCTGGCGATGATGGTGTGCAGATGCACGGTGAACGACTCGAAACCACGATCGGCATCGAGGTTGTAGACAGCGCTGACCGCGTCGGCTTCCACTACGGGCGAGTGCGAGGCGAAGCGTATGTACACGACCCGTCGTCCGGCGGCCAGTGCCGCGGCTACGTACGGCGTGACAAAGGCCCGGTAGTCGTCAATGCTGTCGACGCGCCAGACCACGTTGTCGCCGATGCGCAAGCCCCCGAGGATGGAATCCAGACCGGGGAGACCACTGGAGACGAAGTTTTCTGGGCGATGCTCGGAAGGTAGAACAGCCATTAGCAGGGTGCCATTTCTTGGAAAAAGGAGGGATGCGGCTGAAAAGTAGAGACATCACATTTTTTGACATTATGCCCCGCTTGATTGGTCATTTCCATAAAATTTGCCCGGAATTCGAACGTCGACATCGGAAAAAGTCGCCAATTTTGGAGAAATTTCCAATTCTTCCGCCGATGCCATGTGTGCGAAAAGACGCAGGAATGGCCGATTTTCAGAAAGCCCGCGCTAGCAGTAATATAGAGCCGTGCCGAACCATTCCGGCGCCAAGAGAGAAAGCGAAAGGACCAAGGCCATGCCCACCGATACGCTTGCCCGACTGCAACTACCCAAGCGCGCTTTTGCCATCGTGCTTGCCGGGGGACGCGGCACGAGGCTGAAGCAGCTCACCGACCGCAGGGCGAAGCCTGCGGTTTACTTCGGCGGAAAATTCCGCATCGTCGATTTCGCCTTGTCCAATTGCCTCAATTCGGGCATCCGCCAGATCGGCATCGCCACCCAGTACAAATCGCACAGCCTGCTGCGGCATCTGCAGCGCGGTTGGTCGTTTCTGAAAACCGAGATGAACGAATTCATCGACCTGCTGCCGGCGCAGCAGCGCATCAGCGAAGAGTCCTGGTATCGCGGCACGGCGGACGCCGTATTCCAGAACCTCGACCTCATCCGCCACCGCAGACCGCAGTTCATCGTGGTCCTGGCCGGCGACCACGTGTACAAGATGGACTACGAGCGCATGCTGATCCAGCAT
>CAZAWA010000162.1:0-1719 GCA_964488675.1 uncultured Oxalobacter sp.
TTTCATCAATCCGATTTCCGCCGTCAGCGAAGTGCCGGCGCGCCCGGCAAACAACAGAGCAGTAACGACCGGCCCCAGTTCGCGCACCAGCGACAGCGCCACCAGCAGGCCCAGCGCTTGCTCCGACCCGTAGCGGTTCAGCGTGTTGTAGCCCTGCAAGCCGAGCACGAAGCCGACGAACATGCCGGATACCGCAATGATGATCAGCGAATAATTGCCGATGAAGTGAATCTGGTCGGTCACCAGCCGTGGGCGGCGCCATAGACCGCAGGATGCCCGTATCAGCGCTACGAAAGTGCGGGCAGCATAGCCTGCCCCTTCCAGCGATTCACGAATCCAGCGCCCGAAGCGTTCGATCTGACCCATGATCACGGTTTGCCCCCCAACCCCAAATCCTCTGCCAGCGATGCGCCCGGATGGTGGAATGGCACCGGCCCGTCCGTTTCCGCATGGACGAATTGCCTGACATAGTGATCGGCGGAGGCCCGCATTTCTTCGGGCGTCCCCTGCGCAACGATGCTGCCGCCGGAGAGAAAATACACAAAATCCGCAATCGAAAACGATTCATCCACATCGTGCGACACCACGATCGAGGTCGAGCCAAGCGCGTCGTTCAGGCGGCGGATCAGGTTGGCGGTCACGCCCATGGAAATCGGGTCGAGCCCGGCGAACGGCTCGTCATACATGATCAGTTGCGGGTCAAGCGCAATGGCGCGCGCCAACGCGACGCGGCGCGCCATACCGCCGGATATCTCGGCCGGCTTCAGTTGCGCAGCATTGCGCAAACCGACCGCGTGCAGCTTCATCAATACCAGATCACGCAACATTTCCTCCGGCAAGTCAGTATGCTCGCGCAGCGGGAAGGCGACATTCTCGAACACGGTCAGGTCGGTGAACAGCGCACCGTGCTGGAACAGCATGCCCATCTTTCGGCGCAATTGATACAGGGACGGCGTATTCAGGTCATGCACGGTCTGGCCGTCAACCTGAACCTGGCCGGAACGCGGCGTCAGCTGCCCACCGATCAGGCGTAGTATTGTCGTTTTGCCCGAACCGGAGCCTCCCATCACGGCGATCACCTTGCCTCGTGGGAAATCCATGCGGAGATTGGACAGAATTGGTCGATCTCCGTAATGGAAATGCAAATCGCGGATTTCGACTAGATTAGGCACGACTATGAGTCACCGTCTTGAGGGCTAGGTTGGTAATTATACATACATTCACCCGTGTATGTATGTTTGTCGCGCCTTGTTGACAGTGCAGCCTGCCACCCCTTTTTTGGCGCAAAGGCTGCGTGTACAACATAGTCGTCGATGGTCGCCCATTCCTCGGGCGAATCGGATTGGGGAGATTGTGGCTAAAGTTGCTGAATTTGACCATATCATTTACAATTTTCAGCTATTTTCGCCTTGCGTGAAGGCGCCGTTACGGGCATGCGCCCGTTTTTTAATTTGCTTGTCAGTCGCAAGCCATGCCACCGCATCACTAACACCCTTCGGAGTTTATTTTTCATGTTGGCAAAAGATCAGACCATCGCCAAGGTTGACCCCGATTTGTGGGCCGCCATTCAACGCGAAAACCAGCGGCAGCAGGACCACATCGAATTGATCGCCTCCGAAAACTATTGTTCGCCAGCCGTGATGCAGGCGCAGGGCTCGCAACTCACCAACAAGTATGCCGAAGGCTATCCGGGCAAGCGCTATTACGGCGGCTGCGAAT
>CAZAWA010000163.1:0-1654 GCA_964488675.1 uncultured Oxalobacter sp.
ATAGCGCTTCCCCCTTGCCTTTTTGCGTCCTCAACCATTGCACGAATCCTGTCCACCCATGGTGCGCGCTTGTCGGGCCAATCTTCGCGCCATGTCGCCACCCTGATTGCATGGAATTCCTTGCCGTCAGCCTTGCGCATCTGCTCTGCAACATCTTCCAGCGCCTTGGTCCACCGCTCGTTCTGGCGATCGCTGCCGGAACCATGCGCGACCAGGATTACCGTATCACGCGCGGGATTTTTGGATAGCAAACGCGCCCGGTCGAGCAATGCGGCCGCGAACAGGGGGCTGGCGCCAATACCACCCACTGTCTGGATCGGCAGGCGGGTGCGAATACGGGGTGCCGGAACGGCGGCGGCCGCCCCATGCCCATGACCGTGCCCGGCGTGGATATCGTCGTTGTCCTGTGCCGCGTCCTCAATGTCCAGCCCGGCCATACGTTCGACAGGCCGGCGAAAGCTGTCTTCCATGGCAAACACGCGCACGACCACCGCCGCCTTTGCGCCCCGCTGCTCCAACTTGCGAAGTGCGCGCTCGATCGTCGGCTGATCGGCCATGGAAAATGCGAACTCGATTTTATAACGCTTCATCAGGGGCTGCACCGCCTCCCGCATGGTCTCGTTCCAATTGAAATCGGCACCATGGGACAGGATGACAACACCGATATCTTTGCTGGCAAGCGGCTGGCTCCGGTTGGCTTCCCGTTGCATCCAGGTCGCCAGATTTTTGGTGATCAGGCTGGCGTCTTCACTGGAATTAATGCTGACACCGGTATCGGAATCGCTGTCGCCCAGAAGTTGGGCGCCGGGGGGCAGCAATCGCTTAAGTCCCGCATCGAACGACATCATACTGTCGAACCTAGGGCCGAAATGAAACGGCACCACGACAGTTCTCCCCTCGCCGCGGTTACGGTTCACGGCTTCGGCTAATCCTTGTTTTAGCCTGGCGGTGTACTTTTCCGCATCTTCATCTTTCCTGTCATGGCCAACCAATGCTCGGGTCGACGAGAAACCAAAGCCTGCGGATGCTTTCTCCGCAATGCGTTGCCAGTCCGCTTGCATTTTTTTTTCGCTATCGTTATCAACCGCACCATAGCCGACAACCACTACGCCGGTTTCCGCAGGCCCCTGGATGGTACGAAACTTATCGGCCAAATCCTCGATCGCAAAAAAACTTTCCCCATAAACACGCCCATGGAAAACAGGCACCTCCAGCCTTCCCTCCTCCAGCAACTGGCGGACAAGCTGATAGCGCGGCGCTGCGGTGGAGATGAACAACGGAATTACCACAATGCGCTCAGCGCCCTTTCTCAACAGCATATCTGTGCCGTTCCGGAGGTATTTCCGCGTGCGCTCGTCAGTGACAAATACCAGTGATGCATTGTGTCCCTTCGCAAATAACTGGAAGCTGTCGATAATTTCTTCGTTGCCAAGAAAACCGCGATCCGCCGCCACCACCAGAAAACCGGTTTGCTTGTCCTTTCTGCTCAAGTTTTCATCAGCAAAACCGGGGGTGATCAACACCCCCGTCAGCAAAACTATCAGGGCAAGGCAATAACAGTGTTTAAGCGATAGATATTTGTGCGTGTTGAAACTCGCCAAAAAGGTGAGGGTTGAGTGATGCAAAAAATTACTGTGGGTCATGGGATGGAACC
>CAZAWA010000164.1:0-1644 GCA_964488675.1 uncultured Oxalobacter sp.
GATGGTCATTTCGCACGATCGCTGGTTCCTCGATCGGATCGCAACGCATATCCTGTCGTTCGAGGGCAATTCGCAGGTCGTGTTCTTCGATGGCAATTATCAGGAATACGAAGCCGACAAGAAGAAGCGGCTGGGTGAGGAAGGCGCGAAGCCCACGCGGATTCGGTACAAGCCGGTGACGCGATAGGGGCGTTGTTTGTTCTTGCCATCGTGCCGACGCGAGGAAAAACCGGGGTCAGTAGTTTATTTTTGCGAAGCAAAAATTACTCTGACCCCAAATTTTTTCGGGATCGAGGCGGTAAATTGAGCCAAAGAAGGCGACCACACCCCTAGGAAGGGGTTTATTTTTCGAGTTTTGACAGTGATTTACCACACAACTTCTCAGCGATCGAATATGCAACAAGACTTTTTAATGACGGAAAAAGAAAAGGTTGGCTTGTTGAACGCGGTTAAAAAATAATGGTAATCAAATGGGCCAGGCTCAAATTAACTGCAAATTGTCAGTACCCCTGAAACAAAAAATTCAGCGCCGCGACGATGTCATGCTGATGTTCGGCCAGTGACGCGACCGGCGTTTGCAGGATGCGGTTCGGCACGGACGCCAGTTTCGGCGTTTCCATCATGCAGTCCGTGCCTTCAATCGAGAATGTCGGCAGCAACTTGGGCGGCGGAGTCACGCCGGCAAACTGGTCAAGGCGGCGCATCGGCACGACAACCCGAGTGGCAAGGCCTTGCAGTAGCGGGCTTTGCACATCGAGTAGGTAGGGAGTGCTAGTCGCTTTCTTGTCGGGATTGCGGTAGACATCGAAGCGCGCCATGTCAGAAACTCCGCCACTGTTCCAGCGGCAGTCCTTCGGCTTCAACCGTTTGGTTGTATGCCTCGATGAAAGCGGCGTTTTGTTGCGCCCAGCGCCGCTCGTTTTCCTGCCGCACCAGATCGCGCAAAAACGCATCGCAGGCTTGTGAGACATTGATTCCTAGCAGTTTGGCCTCTGCCAGAACATCAGCCGAAAGCGTGAGATTAGTGGCTTTTTTGGTCGTTGTTGCTGTCATGATGCGCCCCATTTATGTTGGCAAATTATGCGCATGATAGCACAGCATAAAGTGGCTGCTGCGTTCACTTCCAGCGCGCATCTGGCACGGCAAAAGCGGGGTCAGAGGAGAAAAAATTCGGGGTCAGAGTCGAAGTATCGCAAGCGATATTCGACTGCCGACCCCGGTTTTTCCTCAAATATCCACCGGATCCACTTCCAACGACCACTTCACCCGCGTCTTCATCCCGCGCAATTCAATCGTCCAGGATTTCAGGAAAGCTTGCAGCGCAGGGCGGGATCGGGATTCCACCAGCAATTGCGCGCGATGGATATTGGCGATGCGGGTCATCAGGGCTGGCATTGGCGAGTTGATGGTCACGCCTTCATGCGCCAGGCAGGATGCGGCTTGTTGCAGAAAATCGAGCGCCGATTCCAGTTCGCGCGCTTCGGCGCGCAGCAGTGCCTGATACATGAACGGTGGCAAATCTGCTTCCCGTCTTTCCGCCAGCAAGCCATTGGCGAAGCGCTCGTAGTCATGCGCCATCAGTGCCGAATACAGGGGGTGATCCGGGTAGCGCGTCTGGATCAGCACCTCGCTGGGATTGCCGTC
>CAZAWA010000165.1:0-1603 GCA_964488675.1 uncultured Oxalobacter sp.
TAAACCGGACATATTACGTGCTACAGAACCGGACATTTCATTTGCTCCCTACAATCATCAATTGAAAGCTTGGCAAAAGTGGGCGTCCATGTATGGATTCCGGCCTTCGCCGGAATGACGGTGCGGGAGTTATCTTGCGCGACCCTCGGCTTGAGCAACAGCACTTCCTCCTGCGCTGCCGGCTAAATCTATTTTCGTTCACAATTAATGCGACATACCATGTGACCCTATTTATGGTGACGAATGTTGATGCAGAAGGGGCTTTCCGAAAGTTTGGCTGATCGCTTTGAAACCATTACGGTCAGTCATTGGGGGCTGGCTGAAATGCAGCAGGCATTCAATTTCAGCTTAGAGGAATACATCTACTTCGGCGGCTATCCCGGCAGCGCCCCGTTGATTCGTGAAGAGTCGCGTTGGAGACGTTATGTGCGGTGTTGGCCAGCAGATTGCGAAAATTGCTTACGCCAGAAGAAGAAAAGCTTATTGGTGTGTTTGTGCTGGACGCATCAAATCGAAAAAGTTGAATCAAGCCATAACGAACAAAAAGTGGAAAGCAACTTTCCATTGCAACATTCTGATTTACTCATCCTGTTTGTTAATTTATTGATTGTTAAGGATTATCTGTTTTGAGATGGCTGGCATGGCTCATGCTGTGTTACGGTGCTAGTAACACTGGGGAGATGACGTGAAGAACACTCAATTGTTGGTGTTGGGGATAGGCAATATCTTGTGGGCGGATGAGGGTTTCGGCGTGCGTTGCGTCGAGGCGCTGAACGCCGCGTATCAGTTCGGCGACGACGTGACCGTCATGGATGGCGGCACGCAGGGCTTATACCTGTTGCCGTATTTGGAAGAGGCGCGTTACCTGATCGTGTTCGACGCGGTGGACTACGGCAGGCAGCCCGGCGAGATGGTGATCGCAAAGGACGACGATGTGCCGCGTTTCATGGGCGTCAAAAAGATGAGTCTGCATCAGACCGGATTTCAGGAGGTTATAGCCTGTGCCTCGCTGGCTGGCAGGCTGCCGGAATCCATGATTTTGATCGGCGTGCAGCCCGAGCAACTGGAAGACTTCGGCGGCAGTCTGCGCGACATCGTCAAAGCGCAGATACCGCACGCGCTGGAAGTGGCGCTGGAGCAGATCAAGCAATGGGGCATTCCATATAGTCCGCGCAGCACGCATGTGGTGGACGAGCATCGGCATATGCTGGAGATGGACAATTACGAAGCGGGACGACCTTCCGCCGAGCTGGCTTGTCGTTTCGGCGACGAGCGTTTTCTTACCGAATAACATTAGGATAGATCATGTGTCTGGGAATTCCGATGCAAGTGCTGGAAGCGCATGAGAACTCCGCGTTATGCGAAGGGCGCAATGGACAGCAAGTGATCAACACCATGTTGTTGGGCAAGGTGGAAGTCGGGCAATGGCTGATGACTTTTCTGGATGCCGGGCGCGAAGTGATCGATGCGGAGAGAGCGGCTCTGGTGAATGCCGCCCTGGATGGTTTGCAAGCTGTGGCCGATGGCGGGGAGGTGCATCTGGATATATTTTTTGCCGATCTGGTGAACCGCGAACCCACGCTGCCGGATTTTTTGAGAAAGG
>CAZAWA010000166.1:0-1555 GCA_964488675.1 uncultured Oxalobacter sp.
CAGGGGAATCGTCCTCAACTTCGAGGGGGCCGATCTGCGCGAGGGCGGGGAAAAGACCGATCTGATGCAGATCATCACCCTGATTGAAGGGGTCGGCTTTACTGAAAATTGCGTTCTGGGGCTGAAAATTTGCAGCGACGAAACGGCCTGCCCCGTGCATACGAAATGGAAGCCGATCAAGGAAAAAATTGTTGCGCTGCTGCATGAGCAGACGCTTGACCGGTTGGCCATTGCAGTGCAAAGCGGCAGGTATCGCATTTGTGACTTGCCGATGGCGATGATGGATGAAATGGGCCAGACAGGGATATAGTTGAACTCCAATATCGGACGATTTGGTTTGTGTGTAGCTGCTGTAGCTTGCGTGCTGACATTGTTATCCGGCTGTGCCGATAAAAGTACCCCGGCCGAGCCATTTGTTGCAACCGATATTACCGGTGCTGATTTCGCCAGGGATTTCCGCCTTGCCGACCATCATGGCAAGGCGCGCACGCTGGCCGATTTCAAGGGCAAGGCGGTCTTGCTGTTCTTTGGCTACACTCATTGCCCGGATGTATGTCTGACCATGCTGACAGGGTTGGCCATGGTGCAGAAACGGTTGGGCGAGGATGCCGCGAAAGTCCAGGTGTTATTTGTAACGCTGGACCCGGCGCGCGATACGCCGGAAAAATTGGGGAATTTTGTCACTTATTTTCATAAAGATTTTTTGGCCCTGTACGGCGATGAGTCGGCCATCGCCAGAACCGCCAAGGAGTTCAAGGTGACTTACGCCAAACATGATTCGGGTTCCGCGGCGGGCTATCTGCTGGATCACAGCGCGAGGGTTTATGGCTTCGATCCTCGTGGCCGCCCGCGTGTGCTGATCGATCACGATGCTGAACTGGCGTCGATTGTTCATGATGTGAAACTGCTTCTGGGTGAGAAACCGTGACAGCCGTTGCACGATCGATGCCGAGACGGCCGGCGGCGCCGCGTGTGGCGGAACCTGAAGCGTGCTCCCCGGTCGCTTGCAAGGATTGCGGGATTTATGGTTTGTGCCGCGAGGTTAATGGTACGGATGTAGACCTGCGGCTGCTGGAAACGATTGTCAGAAATCGCAAGCTGTTCAAGCGCGGCGAAGTGCTCTACCGGATCGGCGAACCCTTGCGCGCCGTCTATGCGATCCGTTGCGGCTCCATCAAATCATATGTCCTGACCAATGATGGACGTGTCCAGATCACCGGCTTCCACATCACCGGCGAAGTGATCGGCTTGGGTGCCCTGGCCGCCAATCAGTACATGAGCGAGGCACGGGCGCTGGAAACCACGATGGTGTGTGAGGTGCCTATCGATGTGCTGGAAGCATACAGCGCAGAAGTCCCTTCCATTCGCCAGCAGATGCTCAATATCCTGAGCCAGGAAATTCTCGACAACCAGGAGTTGATGTTGCTCCTCGGCAAGAAAAATGCCGATGAGCGCCTCGCCACTTTTCTGTTAAGCCTGTCACAGCGCTTTCAAAGACGCAGTTATTCCCCCTCCCAATTTAATTTGAGCATGTCACGCAGCGATATCGGCAATT
>CAZAWA010000167.1:0-1525 GCA_964488675.1 uncultured Oxalobacter sp.
ATAGACAGAATCCACGAATATTTATCCGAGTTCGGTTTCGGCAAAAAGACCGGCGTGGATATGGAAGGCGAAGTTTCCGGTTTGATCCCTTCGCAGCAATGGAAAATGAGGCGCTACCAGCAGCCCTGGTATGCGGGCGACACCGTGTCGGTAGGTATAGGACAGGGCTACAATTTAGTCACGCCGTTACAGTTGGCTTCGGCTACGGCGACGCTGGCAAACAACGGAATCACTTTTAAGCCGCACTTCGTCAAGCAGATACAGCGTTCCGCTGCCAACGCGCCCGATGTTGCGCCGCCGCCCGTTTTTGACCTGCACATCAAGCCGGAAAATATCGATCTGGTGAAGCGTGCCATGGAAGCTGTTACCCAGCCCGGCGGAACGGCCGCCGGCGCCAGCGCCGGAGCACCCTATCGCATGGCCGGCAAGACCGGAACGGCGCAGGTGGTCGGCATGAAGCAGGGCGAGAAATACGACGCCAGCAAAATCTCCGAATACAATCGCGACCATGCTTGGTTTATCGCATTTGCCCCTGCCGACAAGCCGCGCATCGCCTTGGCGGTTTTGGCGGAAAACGGCGGGCACGGCGGTTCCACTGCCGCGCCGATCGCGCGCAAGGTGCTGGATTATTATCTGCTCGGCATTATTCCCAAACCGCTGGAGACTGCGGTAGAGAAAGAGGGGGTCGAAAATGATTGATCGTTTGCGGGTGTGCGTATGATGACCAAAAGAGAGCTGCAGCGCCGTTTCATGGCACATCTCGACCCGATATTGTTGCTGTCGATCAGTCTGTTGATGCTGGTGAGTCTGGTGTTGTTGTATAGCGCCAGCGATGGCAACTGGATGCGCGTCCTCGGGCAGTTCGTCAACATCCTCGTGGCGTTTGCCGCGATGTGGATCGTGGCCAATATGCCGCTGCATTATCTGATGCGCAGCGCGATCCCGATCTACATACTGGGCATGGTGCTGCTGGTCTGTGTGGCGCTGTTCGGGGAGATCAGCCACGGCGCGCGGCGCTGGTTGAACATCGGCGTCGCCACCATCCAGCCTTCCGAGCTGATGAAAATCGCCGTGCCATTGATGATGGCTTGGTATTTTGAAAAGCACGAGGCTACCCTTACCCTGAAGAACTATTTCGTCGCGGCGTTGTTGCTATTGCTTCCGGTGGCGCTGATCGCGCGCCAGCCCGATCTGGGTACTTCCATTCTGATCGGTGCGGGCGGGTTCTATGTTCTGTTTCTGGCGGGGTTGAGCTGGCGAATCATGCTGGGCATGGTGGTCATCGCCGCAGCCAGCGCACCGTTCCTGTGGTCGATGTTGCACGATTACCAGCGCCACCGCATCCTCATGCTGCTCGACCCTTCGCAAGACGCGCTGGGCAAGGGTTATCACACCATTCAGGGGATGATCGCGGTCGGCTCGGGCGGCCTGTTGGGTAAAGGCTATCTGAACGGTACGCAAACCCATTTGGACTTTTTGCCGGAACGCACCACCGATTTTATTTTCGCCGTCTGGTCGGAAGAGT